>JAIRKZ010000092.1 GCA_031259845.1 Tannerellaceae bacterium
ATTGATAAGGTAAGGGGGCTATAATCCCGCCTCAGCGCTATTATATATTATTCGCTGCTTCCATTCAATTCTTTCCTGTAGGCGGATGGCGTCATACCAAAGTGTTTTCTGCAGTAAGCAGTGAAATGCGCCGGCGAACTGAAGCCATATTCTTTGATAATCTGTTGCATGGGTATTTTCTTATCAATCAATAGCATTTTTACATGGTGCGCTTTCTGCTTCAGCATCCACTGGTAAGGAGAATCGCCGAAATATAATTTGAATTTACGGGTAAGCAAACGGATAGGCAAATGGCATAACTGAGCCAGTTCGTCTACGGTCTTTGCCTTTGCGTAGTGCTTAAACACAAATGTTTTGAAGTCCATATCCTGGTTTAATATAGGCTTTAAAAAGCGGGAAAGCTCCTGTTGGGTGTAGAATGTTTTCATAATAAGGAAGATTTCCTTCTGCTTAACCTCATTGAATGGCCGTGATTTTATTTTGTTGTCCTGATAAAATATAACACTGTCTAATACTCCCTGCAATGGGGCGCGTATATCTAATTTGTTGAAAATGCTTCGCTCGTTGCTATATTCTTTCAGAGCGTCCAATTCTAACTGTTCTATAATCTGTATCTGGTTATTAAAGCTTAACAATAAATATCGGATATTGGTATATGTTTCGGTTATCAGGTTGGCGTTGCGTGCAATGAATATCATATCCCCCCCTACGCAGAGATGATTTTTAAACTCGTTGCAGGAAACGTTTATTTCGCCTTCCAGAATGAAAAGCAGATGATTCAGATGCATTTCCTCAAGCTGTATCGTTTTGCCATTTCTCTCTTTTTTTATGTTGAAAGTAACAGTGTAATCCGTATCGAAGTAGCTATTCATATTATATATCATTTAGTAAGCGATTTCATAGGAGTGTTAATAGTGTATTGTAAGTAATTTCTCAAATTCGTCTACAAATGTATATGTTTTTTCGGATTTTCCTATCTGTATTACCCTAAATCATCATGAAATAGCGATTTGTATTTTTTATCATTAGCCTGTCCGTTCTCCATTAAGAAAAAAAGGCGCGTTGGAAAGACTTTTTTGGTTGATTTTGCATAAATCATTATGTCAGTTCGTGGAAAGTAATAACTTTGTAGGCTTTAAATCGTGATAAACACATAACAACTTATATAGAACGGAAATGGATACAAAGATTCAGGAACTTACCGACAAAATCTATCGTGAAGGAGTAGAGAAGGGAAATGAAGAGGCTAACCGGATAATTTCCGAAGCAAACACCCGGAAACAAACAATTATTGCTGATGCGGAAGCCGAGGCGAAACGTATTGTAGCCGCTGCCGAAAAGCAGGCGTCGGAACTTAAAAAGAATACGGAAGCCGAATTGAAATTATTCGCTGCCCAGGCTGTTGAAGCATTGAAAAGCGAAGTGGCCAACCTGGTAACAGGGAAGATAGCTTCGTCTAATGTAAAGGCGGTTGTGACAGACAAGGCTTTTATGCAGAAGATTATTCTGGATATAGCGAAAGAGTGGTCTGTGAGTGAAAACCTTACGGTGCTGGCTTCCGGGGCGGAAGAACTTGCCGGATACTTTGCATCGAATGCCAAAGACTTGTTGGATAAGGGAGTAACGATTGAAAAGGTAAACGGTAAAAGTACGTCGTTTTCCATCATGCCTGCCGACGGGTCGTATAAAGTAACGTTCGGCGAAGAAGAGTTTATCGCTTTCTTTAAAGAGTTTTTGCGCCCGCAGTTGGTAGAAATGCTATTCTGATATGAGTAAATATTATTGTTTAATAGCAGGGCTTCCCAATATCTCATCAGACGACACGAAAATACCTTTTACTGTTTCCGGATTCAGGGAAGAGCTGGATGGTATATTGACTGATGCGGATAAAAAGCTGATTGATCTGTTCTTCTTGAAGTTCGAAAACAAGAACCTGATTACGCAACTGAAGCATCCGGGGCAAGACCCGGACGAGAGGGGAAGGATTACTTTTCATGAATTCAATAACCTGGTAAAAGCATTGAAAGAAGAAGAGAAGCCGCCGGTAAATAAACAGGCGCCTCCTTATTTTGAAGCGTTTCTTAAACTGTATCTGGATGCGGAAACGAAGAATGAACCCGATGTTTTGTGGGAAGATGTTCTGGCAGCCCTTTATTACGGATACGCTGCGGAATGTAAAAATGAGTTCGTTGCCGGATGGTTTGAGATGAACCTCAACATCAACAATATGTTTACGGCTATTACCTGCCGGGAATACGGCCTGGACAAGGCAAAGTATATTATAGGCAATAATCCGGCAGCCTGCAGCCTGCGGACGTCTAATGCCCGGGACTTTGGCCTGGGCGATACGGAAGATTACCTTATGGAGGCGCAACGGATAGCGGAAGAAAGCGACTTGTTGCTGCGCGAGAAGAAGACAGACCTGTTGAAATGGCAATGGCTGGAAGATAACACCTTCTTTAAGACGTTCGATATAGAAAGCGTATTCGCTTATTTGCTAAAGCTGGAAATGACAGAGCGCTGGGCTACGCTTGACAGCGTAGCCGGGGAAAAGGCCTTCCGCAATCTGGCAGGAGCCATGAAAAAGGGCAGTGATAATGCGTTGGAAGAATTTAAGAGAAACAATAAAAAATAGTTATGGCTACGAAAGGAATAGTAAAAGGAATCGTATCCAACCTGGTAACATTGGAAGTGGATGGGCCGGTTTCGCAGAATGAAATTTGTTACATTTCCGTTAGAGGCGTAAAGCTAATGTCGGAGGTTATTAAGATTATCGGCCGGAACGCTTTTGTACAGGTGTTTGAAAGTACCCGGGGCATGCGGGTAGGAGACGAAGCGGAGTTTGAGGGGCACATGCTGGAAGTAACGTTAGGGCCGGGGATGCTCTCGCGCAATTATGACGGGTTGCAGAACGACCTGGACAAGATGACGGGCGTTTTCCTGGCGCGCGGCGAATATACATTCCCCCTGGATTTGGAGAAAAGCTGGGCTTTCAAGCCCCTGGCCAAGGCGGGAGATAAAGTAAAAGCCGGCGACTGGCTGGGCGAAGTAGACGAAAACCATCAGCCGCATAAGATAATGGTTCCCTTTGTATTGGAAGGAACCTGTACGGTAAAAAGCGTTGCGGACGAAGGCGGATACACGGTAAAAGACAAAATAGCCGTCCTTACAGACGAAAAAGGAGAGGATACGGAAGTAACCATGATGCAGAAATGGCCGGTAAAGAAGGCCATTACCTGCTACAAGGAAAAGCCGCGCCCCTATAAACTGCTGGAAACGGGCGTTCGCACCATTGATACGCTGAATCCGATAGTAGAAGGCGGAACGGGCTTTATACCGGGCCCGTTCGGAACCGGCAAGACGGTGCTGCAACATGCTATTTCCAAACAGGCGGAAGCCGACATCGTAATTATTGCCGCCTGCGGCGAACGCGCCAATGAGGTGGTAGAAATCTTTGCCGAATTTCCCCACCTCGTAGACCCGCATACCGGCCGCAAGCTGATGGAGCGTACCATCATCATCGCCAATACGTCTAACATGCCTGTGGCAGCCCGTGAAGCATCGGTTTATACGGCTATGACAATCTCGGAATATTACCGCAACATGGGGCTGAAAGTACTTATGATGGCCGACTCTACTTCGCGCTGGGCGCAGGCGCTGCGCGAAATGTCCAACCGCCTGGAAGAACTGCCCGGCCCAGACGCCTTCCCGATGGACCTTTCGGCTATTATCGCCAACTTCTATGCGCGCGCCGGCTATGTGGAACTGGATAACGGATCGTCTGGCTCGGTAACCTTTATCGGAACCGTGTCGCCCGCCGGCGGCAACCTGAAAGAGCCGGTAACGGAAAACACCAAGAAGGTAGCCCGCTGCTTCTATGCCCTGGAACAGGAACGCGCCGACAAGAAGCGCTATCCGGCCGTCAATCCGATAGACAGTTATTCAAAATACCTGGAGTATCCCGAATTTCAGGAGTATATCGCCAGGCATATCTCCCCGGGATGGATTGATAAGGTAAATGAAATCAAAACCCGTATGCTGCGGGGGAAAGAAATCTCGGAACAGATCAACATCCTGGGCGACGACGGCGTGCCGGTGGAATACCATGTAACGTTCTGGAAGTCCGAACTGATAGACTTTGTGATTTTACAGCAGGATGCTTTTGACGACATCGACGCGGTTACCTCTCTGGAAAGGCAGGAATTTATGTTAGACAGGGTAGTGGCCATTTGCCATACGGAATTTAAGTTCGACGCCTTTACGGAGGTGATGGACTACTTCAAGAATATGATAAATGTATTTAAGCAGATGAACTACTCGGCCTATAAGAGCGAACCGTTTGAAAAGTTCAACAGGCAGTTAGACGCGCTATTAAAAGAGAAGAGCGAAAATTAATTTCATACATTATGGCTACAAAAGCATTTCAGAAAATATATACAAAGATTACCCAGGTTACGAAAGCCACCTGTTCGCTCAAGGCAGCAGGCGTAGGGTATGACGAACTGGCCTCCGTAGACGGCAGGCTGGCTCAGGTGGTAAGGATTAGCGGGGATGAAGTTACCTTGCAGGTGTTCTCAGGCACGGAGGGGATTCCTACGAACGCCGAAGTGACCTTTATGGGGAAAGCGCCCGCTTTGAAGGTGGGCGACCAGCTGGCCGGGCGATTCTTCAACGCTTACGGCGACCCCATTGACGGGGGGCCTGTGCCCGAAGGCGAAGAAGTGGAAATAGGAGGCCCTTCGGTGAACCCGGTTCGCCGCGAACAGCCCTCGGAGCTGATTGCCACCGGTATTGCGGGGATAGACCTGAATAATACGCTGGTGACGGGGCAGAAGATTCCTTTCTTTGCAGACCCCGACCAGCCGTTCAATCAGGTGATGGCAATGGTAGCGCTACGCGCCCAGTCCGACAAGATTATCCTGGGAGGGATGGGGATGACGAACGACGACTATCTGTTCTTTAAAAACACCTTCAGCAACGCCGGCGCCTTAGACCGTATCGTGAGCTTTATCAATACTACCGAGAACCCTTCGGTAGAGCGTTTGCTTATACCCGACATGGCTCTTACGGCCGCCGAATATTTTGCCGTGGGGAAAAACGAGAAAGTGCTCGTGCTCCTTACAGACATGACAAACTATGCCGACGCCCTGGCCATCGTATCGAACCGTATGGACCAGATTCCTTCTAAAGACTCAATGCCCGGTTCGATTTATTCGGATTTGGCCAAGATATATGAAAAGGCCGTACAGTTCCCCGATGGAGGCTCTATTACCATTATCGCCGTTACCACCCTTTCGGGGGGCGATATTACGCATGCCGTGCCCGACAATACCGGTTATATTACGGAAGGACAGCTATACCTGAGGCGCGACAGCGACGTGGGCAAGGTGATTGTAGACCCTTTCAGGAGCCTGTCTCGCCTGAAGCAATTGGTGATAGGCAGGAAAACGCGCGCAGACCATCCGCAGGTAATGAATGCCGCCGTACGCCTCTATGCCGATGCCGCCAATGCAAAGACGAAGCTGGAAAACGGTTTCGACCTCACCGATTACGACAACCGTACGCTGGCCTTTGCCAGGGATTATTCCGAAAAGCTGCTGGCCATAGACGTAAACCTCAATACAACGGAGATGCTCGACGCTGCCTGGGATTTGTTTGCCCGGTATTTTACGCCGGCGGAAGTTAATATCAAGCAGGAATTTGTAGATAACTACTGGAAGAAATAAGGGAAATATGGCGATAAGGTTTCAATATAATAAAACTTCGCTTCAGCAGCTCGAAAAGCAACTGAAGATGCGCGAACGCTCCCTGCCTACCATTAAGAGCAAGGAGAGCGCCCTGCGACTGGAGGTAAAGCGGACGAAAGACGAAGTGAAACAGTTGGAACTTCAGCTCGAAGAACAGATACAGGGCTACCAAAGTATGGCGGCTTTGTGGAATGAGTTTACGCCCGGCCTGATAAAGGTAGACGACGTATTCCTTTCTACAAGGAAGATAGCCGGCGTGGTAGTGCCCGTGCTCGATGACATTTCATTTGAAATACAGCCTTACAGCCTCTTTAACGCACCTCGCTGGACAACCGGCGGGATAGAACTGCTGAAAGGGCTGGCGCGCGCCGGTATTGAAGTGGAGTTTTCGGGAATGAAGCTGGAGTTGCTCGAACATGCAAGGAAAAAGACTACTCAGAAGGTAAACCTTTTTGAGAAAGTACAGATTCCGGGATATAAGGATGCAATCCGGAAGGTGAAACGGTTTATGGAAGACGAAGAAAGCCTTTCCAAATCGTCGCAGAAGATTATGCGGGCCAATCAGGAGAAACGTAAAGTAAAAGAGGAGGCAGCGCCATGATTATTAAAATGAAGAAATATGCCTTTATGGTATACCACCAGGATTACGACCGCTTTCTTCGCGCGATTCGAGACCTGAGGCTGGTGCATATAAATGAAACAAAGTCTGTAGACGGCCTGCCCGACATACAGGCTATACAGGCCGAACGTAAAAGGGTGGCGCCCGTACTGGCTTCGCTCAAAGCATGGAACAGCAAGTATAAAGACCCTTTCCTGGTGTCTTGCAAACGGGGCTGGATGACGAAGGAAAGAGGCTTTGTGCTGCTTGAAGAGGTGGAAGAGGCAGAAGAAAAAAGAACCCGGCTACAGGCGCAAAAGCAGGCGCTGCTGAAAGATATCGCCAGCATGGAGCCATGGGGAGAGTTCAGCTATGACAGCATCCGCAGGCTGGAGGAAGCCGGTTACGCAGTAGACTTCTTTACCTGCCCCACAGCCAGGTTTGACCCCGCATGGACAGACAGCTACAACGCCGTATTGATTAACAGCCTCCAGTCTGTAACCTTTTTTATTACCGTTACAAAGAAAGGAACCAGGGTAGACATAGACGCCGAACGCCCCAGAATGCCCGCCTGCGGGCTGGCGGAGCTGAAGGAGCGCTATGAACAGTTAAAGGCAGACGGGAAGCAGCTGGAGGAACAATATAACGATGTAGCCCACATGAACTATTGCTCGGTGATAGAACTTGACAAAATATTGCAAGACGAGTTCAACCTGGCCAATGTCTTTGCGCAGACAGACAGACAGGCCGGCGGCAAGCTGATGCTCCTGGAGGGATGGATAACGGCCGAGAATGCCAAGTGGATGGAAATCTGGCTTACCCAAGAGGGCTTTTTCTTCTACGAAGAAGAGATAGAGGAGGGAGACAAGGTGCCCGTTAAACTGAGGAACAACAGCTACAGCCGTTTGTTTGAACCGATTACCCGGATGTACTCGCTTCCCGGCTATACGGAGTTAGACCCTACGCCGCTGCTGGCCCCCTTCTTCATGCTGTTTTTCGGCCTCTGCTTCGGCGACGGGGGGTATGGGCTGATTATCCTCCTGGCCTGTACGTTCCTCAAGGAAACGATGCAGGAAGCCGTAAAGCCATACCTCACCCTGTTCCAGTGGCTGGGCGGAACTACCATTGTGGTGGGCATCCTCACCGGCTCGTTCTTCGGCATATCGCTGGCCGGCGTAGAGATGTTCAAAGACGTAAAAGACTATTTCCTCAATAGCGACAACCTGATGACGCTTTCCGTCGTCATAGGCCTTGTGCACATCCTGTTCGGCAAAGCCGTAGCCGCTTATAAAACGAAGATTCAGCGGGGCGTAAAGCACAGCCTTGCGCCCTTTGCCTGGGTATTCGTTCTCGCCTCGCTGCTTTGCGTGGCCGGGCTGCCGGCGCTGGATATACGCCTGCCCGGAGCCGTTCTCTATATCATGTACGGCATAGCGGCCGCAGGGGCGCTGATTGTGCTCTTTTACAATTCGCCGGGGAAGAACGTGCTGCTCAATTTTGGCGCCGGGCTTTGGAACACCTATAATGTAGTGTTCGGCATGCTGGGCGATACGCTTTCGTACATACGCCTGTTTGCCGTAGGGCTTACGGGGTCTATCCTGGGGGGCGTGTTCAATTCGCTGGCCATAACGATGACCGCCGACCTGCCCTGGGCGCCCCGCTTCGTTTGCATGCTGCTTATCCTCCTGTTTGGGCACGGGCTTAACTTTGGGCTTTGCATGATCAGCTCGCTGGTACACCCCGTCCGTTTGATATTTGTAGAATATTTTAAAAACTCGGAATTTGAAGGCGGCAGCAAAGCCTATACCCCTTATATGGATGCATAAAAGAAAACTAACAATCAAATAATTTAAAAACAAATTAATTATGGAACCAATTTTATTAGCTTACATCGGAATCGGAGTCCTTACCGGAATGTCATTTATTGGTAGCGCCTACGGGGTAACAATCAGTGGCAACGCCGTGGTGGGAGCCATGAAGAAAAACCCGGATTCCCTGGGTCTGTATATTGCGCTGAGCGCCCTTCCCAGTTCGCAGGGTTTGTATGGGTTTGTGGCCTATTTCTTATTACAGAAACATCTGGTAGACAGTATACCGATGATATCGGGATGCGCCATCCTGGGCGCCGGCCTGATGATGGGATTTGCCGCTTTCTTTTCGGCTGTCCGCCAGGCCCAGGTGTGCGCCAACGGTATTGCAGGGATAGGCGCCGGACACAATGTGTTTGTCGCTACGATGGTAATGGCCGTATTCCCCGAACTGTACGCCATCCTGGCTTTGCTGGTGGTAATCCTGGTGGGAGGCTCGCTTCCCCTCGCAGTAGTATAAAGACGGCATGCGGACAAGGAGGAGATTGTTCCCTGCGGGGGGCAATCTCTTTTTTTGCGCCGGAACGCCAGGAATGTCGCGCAAAAAGGCTTCAAATCCGCGCAAAAGGCCCTCAAATCCGTTCGGAAAGGCTTCAAATCCGCGCAAAAGGGCGTAAAATCCGTTCGGAAAGGCCCCAAATCCGTATGGAAATCGTCCAAATCCGCGCAGAAACGCCTCGAATCCATGCGGAAATCGCTCAATTCCGTGCGGAAAGGCCTCGAATCTGCGCGGAAATCGCTCAATTCCGTTCGGAAAGGCCTCGAATCTGTGCGGAAATCGTCCGAATCCGTGCGGAAATCGCTCGAATCCGGGCGGAAATTTCCGAAAGGGTAGGGGGTTGTTCCTTGGATAATCCCGGATGGGCGCAGGGTTTGGGAGGATGACGGGGATTTGCATGGAGGTTATGTTCGCTGCCAAAAGCGGTGTTCGCGTTACGTCTGCCTTCCGGGTTTTTATTATACAGCAGGCAGCGTTGGCCGGCGTTTCGTCATGGTGAGGGTCGGGAGAAAAAAAAGAGTGCGCTTTCTACGCACTCTCTCTCTGATTGTTGAAAAAGTTATTCCTTGTCCCACCATACGCGCGAAGTGAACGAATCGCCTTTGTTCAGCCGTCCTTTCGCTTCTTCATAGTTTTGGGTGTTCACCTGTGATTCTGTTGTAGGATAAACGAAGCGACGCGGAATGGAACCGTCGGTAGCCGTCATTCCATAAGGATTCGCCGGATCGTACGCAGGGGTTAATTCCGGATAACCTGAGCGACGCCAGTTGGCAAAGCTCTCGTACTCGTCGCAGAAGCAGTTAATCCAGTATTGCGTATTGATCTGCTTCAATGTGCCGTCAAACGGATTCGCCGTCAGATAGGCGTCTACCGCTTCCCTGGTAAGGTATTGCTGATACAGCCTGGAGCCGTTAGGGAATTGTGAGAATTGTTCCATTGCCGCCCGCACGCCGTTCTCGTAACAGGTTTTCGCGTCGCCGCTCACCCAGCCGCGAACGGCAGCTTCGGCCAGTAACAATTGGGTCTGGGCATAAGTTACGATAAATGTAGGCGAGGTAGGGTCGGAATAGGTGTAACGGTTCGGAACCGAATATTTGCTTGCATAACTTGCCAGGTAGTCATCATCGTTAAATTCCGGATTTTTCTTGCCGATAAACCAGTCGCTTCCCTTTGAGTTGTTATATCCGCCCGGAAGGCCTTGCTGTATGGCAGGGTCTGGATTGCCCAGCTGGTAAGCCGAGTTCTGAATAGAGATAGAAGGGTCTTCGCAAACGCATCCGAACAATGCCAGACGGGGGTCGTTCGTCGTTTTCAGCAGATTGACAAACTTTTCGCTTAGGAAAAACTCTTTGTCTTCATGCGCAAATATCTTTGCATACGGTTCGGCCGAATCATCGGTAGTAACGCCTCCCGGGTGTTCTAATTTGGCGTTTTCCGCATTAGAAGCAATCAGGCCATTGGATACCGCTTTTTGAACCCATGTTTGAGCCGTTGCCGGGTCTACTTTCGACAGGCGCATCGCCAAACGCAGCATCAATGAATTGGCAAACTTTTTCCATGCTGCGGCATCGCCACGGAAGTAAACGTCCTGATTCCCCATTTTAGCTGTTCCCGAACCTAAATTAGCCTGCGCCTGGTCTAACTCGTTCAGCATATCCATATAGATATCCTGCTGAGTATCATACCTGGGATAAGAGAACTCGTTCGGGCGCCCTGCCTGGGAGTAAGGAATGTCTCCATAAAGATCGGTCATTCTGCTCAATACGTACACCCGCATCACGCGGCTCATATTATAATCTGTCTGATAGTCGGGCAGGTCTTTCCACAAGTCCATCACGGTGGTTACATCGCGTATGGCGCCCCTGTCGCCGGAATAAACGCCATCCCAGAAAGCGGCGGAATAACCATCGCTGTAAGCATACAGGTTATAATTCCACCACCAGTCAATCGAAGTCCAGTGCTGCACCCATTGCCCGGCATAGATACAGCCATTACGCCAAACATCCCAGTCAGAGCCTAACGCCTGATGCTGAGCATTGGTAAATACCATTTCATAAGGTACATTCCCCTGATTCATGTGCTCCGGGTCAATATTTACATCGCCAAAATCGCTACAGCCGGAAGAAACCGTTAGTAATCCCAGGGCAGCAAAAGCATATTTAATATATTTATTCATAATATGTTCAATCTAATTACAATTAAAATTTAACATTCACATTGAAACCTACGCTTCTTGTGGCAGGATAACCATTCAGTTCCAACCCCTGTCCGTTCGTGCTGTTGTAAGCCGATTCCGGGTCTATGTTATCAGTATGCCTGATAATGGTCCAGAGATTACGCCCCACCAGTGAAACGCCCAGTCCTTTTACCACTTTCATTTTCTGGAGGATGTTCTCAGGAAATTCGTAGCCGAAAGAGAGTTCGCGCAGCTTCAGGAAGCTGGCATTATAAACAAACTCTTCGCCAATGTTGTTATTGGCAATACCCCTGTAATAGGTTTGCGCATCCACGCCTGCCGTATTGGGCACATAATTTCCATTACCGTCGTCCATCACGCCTTTGCCGGTAATTTTAGCATTCGGATTGGCTGCCGTACGGCCTGCCAATGTGCTTTTATGTAATCCTTCGCTAAAGAGGGAATAGTTGGTTCCGGAAAAAAGGTTAGCCCCCACTTTAAAGTCTAAAAGGAATGATAAGGAGAAATCGCGGTATTTAAACGAGTTGTTCCATCCGCCGGTAAACTTGTATACGCCATTGCCCAGGCTTTCCAGATTGTCTGCCCTCTGGGCTATGCCGTCTTTGTATACGATGTTGCCGTTATCGTCGCGCTTGTATTTATAGCCTATCAATTCGCCATAGGGAGAACCTGTCACGTTCTGAACGGAAACATTTCCCGAACGGGCGCTTGCCCCGTCAATCTGCAAACGTTCTACGCCTTCGCCCAGATACTTCACTTCGCTATCATTGTAAGCAAAGTTTAAAGTGGTATTCCACATAAAGTTTGAGCTTTGTACGGGTACTGCGTCTACCATGAACTCGAGCCCGTTGTTACGGATTTCACCCACGTTCACCACCTTGGAGCCATAGCCGGAAGCGCCGGAAGTTGAAACCACCGCAATATCATCTTTGGTATTCTTTATATAATACGCGATATCGAAGGATAAGCGGTTTCGGAAGAATGACAGGTTCAAACCAACTTCCTGCTCCGAAATGCTAACGGGCTTCAATCCCGGATTAGGGTATTTATTACCGTTGTTTTGCGTGATGGCATGCTGTCCGTTTACGGTGTAGTTCCTTACCTGGTAAAGCAGGAGGTTCTGGTAAGCGGAGGTTCCGTTAGACGCTGAGGCGTATGACGTGCGGAGCTTGCCGAAAGTGAACCATTCAGGTATTTCGAACGTATCGGAGAATACCCAGGACAGGGTGGCGGAAGGATAGAAATAACTGTTGCTTTCCGGAGCCAGCGTTGAAAACCAGTCGTTACGTCCGGTCAGATTCAGGAATACCTGGTTTTTCCAGCCGAAGTCTGCTGTTGCATAAACAGAGTTTACGCGGTATTCGGTATAATCCTTTTTAGGACGCTTGTCTCCCAGATTGTTTACAGACCACAAACCGTTAACAATAAAGGGGCGGCCGCCGTCGCTGGTAGTATATTGCTGCACGATATTACGCAGACGGTTGCCGCCTGCGGTTGCCCCAACAGACCAGTCGCCAAACTTTTTATCGAAGGCAATCAAATAGTTCAGGTTCATTTCCGAATAAGACTTGGCGTATTCTACCATAAATCCCGAAGGGTCGGCAGCAGCGCCAATGGGCTGAATCTGTTTAAATTCCAGATTGTAACCATCGCGCTGAACGGCTCCCTGAACATATAGCCAGTCTGTAATGTCCCATTTCAACGTCATAGCGCCCGTCAGGCGGTTCTTATCCATATCGTTCGTCTTTTTATACTGCAACCAGTATGGGTTGTTGAAATAAACATTAGTTCCTCCCAATAATTCGCTTCCGCTTTCAGTAGCGCCCCAGTCGCCGGCCGGAGCGCCTCTTTCCAGCCAACGGATATCGAAAGAGTTGCCGCGGTGAATAAGAGAGGCGTTGGTATTACCGTTGCCATCAGACAGGTTGGAACGGCCTTTGAACTTCTCAAATACATAATTGGCGTTCACCGTCAATTGCAGGTCAGGCAGGATATTATAAATCGTATTCATATTGATACCCTGCTGGTTATTACCGGAATTGGGCAGAATGCTTTTTTCGTACATATTGGAGAGGCCAAAACGGTAAGAGATTTTCTCCTCGGAACCGCTGATGGCCAAAGAAGCCACGTCATTGATACCTGTACGGTAAAATTCCGGCCAGTTGTCTATGTAGGAATATTTATAGGTATTCCCCAGAAAGTTGATAGCCTCTTTTCCATCCAGCGCTTCTCCCCAGCTCGCAGATTCGGAGGCTTTTGCAGAGTTTATATCGCTCGGACGCTTCCCTTCAAGCCCCTGTCCGAATACCGTTTGATAATCCCGGTAATCATAAATGGTATTAACGGTAAGGTTATTATTGAACTCGATGGAAACGGCTTTCCCTTTCTGTCCGGATTTCGTTGTAATCAGGATGGCTCCGTTGCCTCCGCGATAACCGTACAGGGCAGAGGCGGCAGCCCCTTTCAACACCTGGATAGATTCGATATCGTCCGGATTAATATTGTTCAAGCCATCACCCATATCAAGGCCTCCCCAGGTGCCGGCGCTCCCCAGGTTCGAATTGTCGAACGGGACTCCGTCTACCACATACAGCGGCATGTTGTTACCCGTAAGGGAGGCATTACCGCGAATAACGACGCGGGATGAACCTCCGGAACCCGTAGCGTTACCTGCTACGCTCACCCCTGCCACTTTACCGGATAAGGCATTGCCAAGGTTAGGGTCGCGCGCCATGGTGAATGCGTTGCCGCCTACCTGAGTAGTTGAATAACCTAACGAACGGGATTGACGCTTGATACCCAAAGCCGTTACTACAACTTCGTCCAGGGTCTGGGTGTCTTCTCTGAGAATTATATTAAAGACGGTTTGTCCTTTTACCGGCACGCTAACCGGAATGTATCCGATATAACTGAATTCCAACACCGCATCGGCCGGCACATTGAGTGTGAAATCTCCGTCCAGCCCGGTTATAACTCCCGTTGTGGTTCCTTTCACTATAACGTTCGCCCCGATAACCGCTTCGCCGTTTGCATCTTTTACCGTACCGGTTACTCTCCGGGTTTGTTGGGTTTCATTACTGAACGCCACATCGGTTACGGTATTCGCCTGTGCTCCATTCGCCATGCAGCACAAAGAGATACATACGCACAAGCTTTTGACTGTGATAAAGTTTCTACTTTTTCTCATACATTCTTTTGTTTTGTTTTTTTTTGATTAATAATTAGCTTTTCTTCTTTCCATTTAAGGGAAACGGAGGATTTTCTCATTCTGATTTGCATAGGCATTCTGTTTTTGTTAGTTAACTGATTAAAAGAATAGCGAACAACGCGTCTATACATTATATTTTTTTTCTCTTCGTAACTACAGCTTGCTGCCCGGGCTGAGGAGTGATAAGATCATTATATCTTTTGCTTTAATTTTCTCCACGCCTGTTCCAAAACCGGGGAATCTTCCTTTTTCAATTCGGAACAGGTATGCCATATCATCTTCAACTCAAAGAATCTGTCTTCATTTTGTTTGGAGGCTTTAATCCACTCCAAAACAGCCTTATCCTCATCTTCAGTTGTCTTGCGCGTAAAATATCTGTATATAGTTTCTTCTTTCATTACCCCGGCTCTTTATCTTTAATACAGTTAAAACAAAAAAAACACCTAATAGCCGGATCATAATATTCAGGGCGTACTGCAAAAATTCCCTGCCGATTCAATCCCGGCAGTTTTTTATCCGGAAAACCAGCCGCTCCGGGGGGTAAGGAGAGAGCTTTGGGCGCATCCCCCGCCGGGGTAGAGGGTCGGGCTTTACGCTGCAAGTCCCTTGCGCGGACTATTGCGGGCTGCGCCCAAGCCTTCCCCCTTTGCCAGCATAGTTGAGGACAGGGATACCGTATTTAATGTGCCAGGTAACGGATTTAGAGCCCCAGGTAACGGATTTAGAGCCCCAGGTAACGGATTTAGAGCCCCAGGTAACGGATTTAAAGCTCCAGGTAACGGATTTAA
>JAIRKZ010000150.1 GCA_031259845.1 Tannerellaceae bacterium
CGAACTCAATGAAATGGAACGTTCGTTCAAACGGATTAAGAATTATAACGTATCGGTAAAAGAAGTGGACAACAAGGTAGTATTCCTTCGTAAATTAGTACCCGGCGGAAGCGAACATAGTTTTGGTATCCATGTGGCGAAGATGGCAGGTATGTCGAAAAGCATCGTCAAACGGGCAAACGAAATACTGAAACAATTAGAGTCGGACAACCGCCAGGATGGCATTTCCGCCAAACCGGTAAAGGGAATCGCCGCTGCCGGCGAAGGTTTCCAATTAAGTTTTTTCCAACTCGACGACCCGGTATTAGAACGAATCCGCGATGAGATAAAAAATACGGATGTAAATAACCTCACACCCATAGAAGCCCTGAACAAATTGAACGAAATTAAGAAAATTATTACGGGAAAGTAATATATTTTCTATAAATTGCCGTCGTTTATTAAAAACAGCTTTTAACCTAATTTTAAAAAATTGGAAAATAGATGAAAACGAAAGTGCATTTTCTGGCGATAATTATCGCAATTTTATCCTTTTCTGCTTGCGAACAGGAATTTATTGAGCCGGAAGGCGGTATTCGGAACAATCAGGATTACCGGTCTGTTGTTTCGGTAGAAAACAAAAATGGAGAAAACGACGGCGTTGGTTATGCCGTTCACGGAGTATCCATGGTTTCGGATGTTATATCCCTGACCGAAAAAGACGTTACATTCAACAGTACGGCGGAAGAGATATCTGCAGGTTCGTTAAACCTTTCGGAAGTTTCCGCCGAACTGGCCGTTTCCTTGAAGAAGGATAACATCCTGTACATTCGTTTGGGAGAGTATACAGGCCTGAAAAAAATTATCGGCGTAGAGGCTGCCGGGAAGGGTGTTTACTACTTGGAAACTACTCCCGCACAACTGGGTGAAGTCTTTCGCAGTGGAACGATTGATGTTTCTGTCGATTTATTCAAGGCAAGCATTGCCCGTGAAGAATCCAGATTGAGATCAGGTAAGGCCTATTCCTGTGAAATATTGAATCTGCAGGATGAATACGATTTGGGCAACGGTTTTAAATATAATCCTGCGACGAATATCAATATGACTTATACCTTCAGGATGGCTTTTTCCGGAACACAGATTCTGCCTGCTGAAATCACCAATGCTTTCGAGGTACAATTAGCCGTCAATCCTGCCCTTAGCTTTGCGGGTTCGTTTAACTGTATCAGCAGTTACGAACTGTCGGAGTATATACCGCAGGCATTGCTTGATTACCTCAAATCGCAGAGTTTCGACTTCAAAATCCCGATCAATACATTAGGGATTGACTCCCTGGCCGCTACGCTGAAAATAAAAGATATCAAAATGCCGTTGAACATTGAAGCCAATTTGTCTAACCAAAGTTTATTGTCTTATGGTCTGAACGGAAGCTACAGAATAGGCTATACGGTGGCGATCAATGGGACGAAACCAATGGTAACTCCCATTTATGAGAATAATTTGGTTGCAACCAATCCTTCCATATCCGATACATACGGGGAATTATTGACCAGCGCAAAAATTGACATCGCACCCGATATTTCTGTTTTGGATGGGGCATATTCGGTGGACGGAGCCCTCTCTTTCGAAAATAAAACCAGTACATTGGGTAATATCAGTTTGCCGGGAAAAGCGCCGGCCTTTGGGTCTAAGAGCGTAAATCTGACGAAGCTGATAGCTAATATTGACTTGATTTTGGTCAAAATTCCGGTAACGGTTATTAATACCGAAGAGGAATTATGGGACATCGGAACGATTGTAAAATCGGTTGTCTATTCCGATTTGGAATATATTTTGCCATCTTCATATACCGATGATTATGGTATTTTAGGTAATATTATCCAAACGGGAAGCTTCAAACGTATATATAAAGATACAGAATTTAAATTAAATTATAAATATCCGATCCTCGGAAAGAAGATTCCTGATGAACTGATAATCAGCTATGATATTTATGCGGAGAACGGAACAACCCAATTGCTCTCTGTTAAAGACGCGCTTATACGGCCTTCGGATATTACAGCTAATAGTTTTAAATTTAAACAAGACGTCCTTTTCTCCGGTGAAACCACTTACGAAAAGATAGGCGAAGAAAAGAAGAAGATTGGGTTTATTACTATCACTGTGCCTGTCTATGGAAATGTAAGCCGGTGCGAATCAAAATCCTACCTGAAGAACATCGTTATCAAAGATAATAACGGATACGTATATGAAGGTATCTTTAATACAGTGAAAGGCATTGTGGAAAACAGTATTGAAATAAGCAGGCCATAAGCATTCCATATCATCTTGCAGATACATACCGGATACGTAGATTGTATCCGGTATTTTTTTTACTTACGCCTCAAAAGTAATCTTCCCGCGCTTGGAACCCGGCAAGGCGGCTTTGTCGCCTTTTTTTATCGCATCCATTATTGTTTTGATATATGCATCTATTGCTTCCTTTGTTTCCTTTTCGGTAAGCCCTGCTTCTGTGGCTATTGCCCTGATAAATTCCGCTTTGTTCATAATCTCCTTTTCTTATTATTTCATTTTATTTCATTTTTATTACTTCGCTGCCTGCAAGCAGGAATGCGCCGGTTCCATAAACTTCCCAACTGTCTTCATTGAAGTTTTTCCTCGGATCGGCGCCGATAGGTTGAACCCAGCCTACGCGGCCTTCTTCGTTTACACAATTGTTGAGGGCTATCCAGCATTTTTCAATGGCCGGTTTGTATGTTTGGCTGTCTAACAAGCCGTTGTTTACGCCCCAGGCAAGGGCATAGCAGAAGAATCCCGAACCGCTTACTTCGCCTCCCGGATAGGAGTCCGGGTCGAGCAGGCTGGCACGCCAAAGCCCGTCTTCCTGTTGGAGAGAAAGGATACGCCCGGCCATTTCTTTATATAATTGTTCGTAGAATGGGCGTTTGGGATAGTTGGCCGGTAATTCTTCCAATATGCGTACCAATCCTCCCATTACCCAGCCGTTCCCGCGCGACCAGAAAATACGCTCGCCGTTAGCTTCCCGGCGGTCTGTGCTGTCGTTTTTTATCACATAGTACAAATCGCGGGCAAAGAGACGTTCTTCCTTGTTGTATAGCAGGTCATAACATTCTTTGAAATATTCGTCGTTCGCTGCGGCATACTTTGGGTCTCCGGTTATGTTTGTCATCTTTACCAGCGTAGGAGGCCCCATGAACAAAGCATCGCACCACCACCACTTGATTACCTGAATATCCCTGTACGGATACGGATTAGCCAGTAATATTTCCAATGTGTCGATAGTGGGCTGTATCATTTTTTGTTGTTTCTCTATTCTGTAAAGGTCTATATAGGTTTGGCTGATTGCTATATCGTCGGCATGATACCAGCGCCTGTACGGACGCCACCCGGTAGAATCGTTGCCCATGCCCATCATGGCATTATAGATAGTTTGAGACCTGGTGGTTTGCCAGGCGGCAAACATACCGGCATAGAAAGCTCCGTTTGTCCAATCGTTTTGAACGTGGCGCGGATGGTTAATTTGCCATTCCGCCGCTTTGTTCATGGTAGCTTTTATCACTTCCGGCTTAAAAACCGGGTTGCTTTCAAACTTTAAATACACTTTACCTTTCAGCGGTTCGCTACGCCCGGAACTCTGGAAATAATTCTGCTGGCTTTGCGGGCCTACTTCTTTTGCTTGCCTGAATTTGGTGCCCACGGGGCTGATTGCGTTCAATATAGATAACTGTCCGTCAGGGAATATGCCTAACGTATTGTCGTTATTTCGCTTAACCGGACTGTCGGGTGTAAACAAATGCAGGAATAAATCATCCGAAGCGGCAACAAAGCGGATAATCCCTTCATCCGTAGTCAGGTCGGCGGCATACAGGTTGGAATGGAAACCCTTAAATTCGGGATATACCCAGGATTCGCCGGTGACGGTATTGTTATAGTCTTTCTCCCAGATGTTGAATGCGGCGCCTTTCAGCCGGTTCTTCCATACCCGGTAAGGCCCGTTCCCCAGCCATTTAACATGCCTGACTTTGTTTTCCGGATAATCAAACGTAATACCGATATGGTCGTGGTAGCCTCCTACATCAAATGAGTAGTCAATCTCTATCCATTCCGAGGGCAGTAGCGCCAGTTGGATGATGTTCCGTTTGCCCGGACGCTTGCTGTTTTCCGGGATAAAAATGAATTGTATTTTCTCAGTTCCGTTTTCCGTCAGACTCTTTACTTCATTCAGCGCCATCCCTTCATTAGTATACCGGGGCCCGTTGGTTAAGGATAAACGTTTGCCGTTTACGGTTATTTCCCTGATAGTACCTTTGGTTTTGTCAATGGCCACTTTTGTGTTTCCCGAATGGAAAACAATATCATTCCCTTGTTCTTCTTTATGTATACTCCCGCCGTCTGTTCCTGTTAAAGCAGCGGCATATTGCCGGGCCGGGGTAATGGTTCGCGTCCAGGTATATATTTCTTTACCGTGCGCATCGATGGCAGTCAGGAAGAGAGCGTCATAATCGGCTAACTTTGCAGGAAGGCCGACTTTCAGCAAACCGTTGAATCCCGGCTTTATGTCCGGTGAAACTATCTTTGTTTCCGTAAAGGCCGATTTACCTGATAAATAATCGAATTTCACCCATTTGGCGGTAAAGCGGCATTGGTTCAGGTTGGTGAAGTTGTAACGGTTTTCCACTTTGAATGTTCCGTCGAAAGCAGGAGGGAGGAAGGACGTTCCTTCAATGTAAACAGGCGACCATACCTCCTTGATGGTGAAGAAGCTTCCTTCCTTTTCACGATAGGGGCCTACGATACCGTCGGCTCCATGATTACCGTCGGTGTCGATTTCGTTGTTTTTGTCGTTGCGTACAATGCCGGCGTCGGCAAAGTCCCAAAGAAAACAGCCGGCGCTCAATGGGCTTGCCAGCATCAGGTTCCAGAAGTCGTCCAGCCCGGCGCCATGCCCGCCATCGTATAATCCGTGAATCGTTTCCGTGGGAAAGAATACTTTTTTCCCGTTAGAAAGAAATTGGCTGGCTGCTGCATAAGACGGGTAATGATAGGTGTTCGTCAGTTCTTCTTCCATCCAGGGATGAATAACAATCCGCTTCTGTATGTCGTACAAGGAGTATTCCGGGACTAATTCGAAATTGAAGCCTCCTTCGTTCCCGTTAGCCCACATAACTATACAAGGATGATTAACGTCGCGCGTGACTAATTGCATAACTTTCTCTTTGCCCACTTGCGTATCGTAAGGAGGATATTGCCAGGCCGTAAGCTCATCAATTACATATAGCCCAAGTGAATCGCAGACATCTAAGAAATGCCTGTCGGGCGGATAATGAGACATGCGGACGGCATTCATATTCATCTCTTTTATCAGTTCCGCATCCATCAGGCTGATGCTGTAATTGCTTGTCCTGCCGCTTGCAGGCCAATGGGTATGACGGTCTACTCCTTTGAACTTGATTTTGCTTCCGTTCACGTAAAAACCATCTCCCGGGCGCAGTTCTACCGTTCGGAAACCAAACTTTTCCCGGATACTGTGAAGCAGTTTTCCGTCTTTCAGCATGGAAACTTCTATCTGATAAAGGTTCGGAAATTCAGCAGACCAGAGGGCCGGCTTATTGAATGTTCCGGTCAAACGAACGTCCGTACCCTTATCTATATCAGCCCGGATGGGATTACCGAATGGCTTTCCGTCCAATGTCTTTACTTGTGCCGTTACCTCCGCCCCCTTAGCATTTACGCCTGTAAATACATCCATTTGGAATGAACCGTCGCATTTGGCGTTGATGGCGATGCGTTCGATATGTGTTTGGGGGAGCGCTTCCAGCCATACGGGGCGGTAAATGCCGCCATATACCCAAAAGTCGGCCGTACGTTCGGCTTCTTCTACGGTTTGATTGGAAGAAGCTTTGTGTACAGTTACTTCCAACAGGTTTTCTTTTCCATATCTAAGGAGTTTACTTACGTCGTATCTGAAGCAGTAATACCCTCCCAAATGTATTTTTCCTGCACTCCGGCCATTCACTTTTACTTCCGTGTCGGTCATGGAACCGTCGAAGACGATATTTACTTTTTTATTCTTCCAATTGACGGGAACAGTAAATGTATGGCGATACATCCCGCTTTCGTTGATACGTTCTTTGTCGTGCCCATACGTGAATTGCCCGAATCCTTCAAGTTCCCAGTTGGAAGGAACCGGAATCTTTGTCCATTCGCCACTCTTGCGTCCGTCCGTGCAAAAGAAATCCCATAAAACAGTATTGTCATTCCCTGTTCCAGACAAGTAAAGCGTTTCGGTTTGCTGGGCATAGGAAGACAAAATACAGAAACTCAGGAATAATAGAATTGCCTTTTTCATTATAACAGATGATATTAGATGTTATTTAATCGGTAAACCACAAATAAAAGATTGCAAGACTAAAAGATCAATCGCGCAATCTTTTATTTGTAGTCAAAGGTATACATTTTATTTATACGGACTGTTCTGCACCAGATAAAGATTAACGTCCAACTCATTCTGGGGGATGGGGAATACGTAATGCTTTTCGCCCACCGTATGTTTCCTTATCCGTTTCTCTATCAGCCCCATCCGTTTCATGTCGAACCAGGCATGCCCTTCCTCGCACAGCTCCCATATCCTTTCCTGGAAAATAGCTTCCCGGAGGGATTCTTTCGTAAGCCCGGCAGCTTTCAGCAAAGGGAGGCCGGCCCGCTGACGCACCCGGTTAATCCCGTACAGGGCGTTTTCGCCCGGCCCGTTGGCTTCGTTTTCCGCTTCGGAGTGCATCAGCAGCAGGTCTGAAAACCGTGTTACGGGATGGTTCAGCGCGTAGTCTCCCGTGCCAGAGCCTACGTCGTTCCTGTCTGCATATTTGTTGTAATGCGGCAGTGAGATATTGCCGGGATAGGTATAGCTATCGTTTGGATTGTTGACTCCCTGATACGATATGACGAATGTTTTTTCCCTTCTTTTATCCGTTACGTCCATGGTGTTGAAGAAGTCTTCTTCCGCAACCAGCGACGACCACCCGTCCAGTTTGAGCTGGTCGCCGCTCCTGATGCCGGTAAAAGTCGGCCAATCCCATCCCTGTCCCATGAAGCTTTCGTATTCTACGCTGAAAATGTATTCAGGCCCATGTTCGTTTGCCAATAAAAATACACGTTCGTAATCTTCTTCCAGCCCGTATCCATAGGCGCTGTTGTCTATGGCGGCTTTGGCTTCCTGTGCGGCTTTGCTCCAGTACTCGGCCTTGTTCCAGGGCTTCCCGGCATACGACAGATAGGCTTTCGCCAGCAAGGTTTGAGCGGCGCCGGCCGTTGCCCTGCCTACGTCTGCTCCTGTATTTTTCGGTTGCAAATTGCTTTTGGCATATTCGAAATCCGCAAAGATCAAAGCCCATACCGCATCGCTTGTTCCTTCGTTCGGCGATTCTATTTCGTCCATATTCTCTTCTGTCTTGAGGGGAATATTTTCAAAGTAACGAATCAGGTACAGGTAGGCAAGCCCGCGCAGAAAACGGGTTTCGCCTGTTATCTGTTCTTTTAGCCCGGATGTAGTAAATTCTATATTTTCCAGATTGTCAAGTACGGTATTGGCCCGGTTGATTGTAACGTATAGCTGCGCCCATATCTGGTAGAAACCGGTGGAACTTGTAGTCCAGGTAAACTGATCCATCTCTGTCCGCCAGGCTTCGCCCGAATTGTTCGGCCATGTGGCTTCGCCCGGATATTCGGCTGCCAGTATTACCTGGCGTTGGAATCCGTCGCTGCTCCGCAAGGTGTTATACACCGACGACAGGGCAGCCTTTGCGTCGGATTCCGTTCTATAGAAATTCAGCGGGGTAATATTACTGTATACTTTCTCTTCCAGAAAGCTGTCGTGGCAACTGTTCAACGATAACAGGGCAGTTGCTAAAATTAATATTGTTTGTTTAAACTTCATAATAATCATGCTTTTATAGTTTGAAAATCAAAACGATACATTAACTCCGAATAAAACGGCTTTTGAAGACGGATAGGCATTGTAGTCTACTCCTAATTGCAAATTGCTGTTACCTTGCGAGTTTACTTCAGGATCAAAGCCGCTATAATCGGTTATGGTAATCAGATTCTGGCCGGTTATATATACGCGAAGCGAATTTATGAATCTTATTTTGTTGAATGTATACCCCAGTGTCATCGTCTTGAAACGCATATAGCTGCCATCTTCGATGAGCCAGTCTGATTGCAACAACAAAGGGTCTACCGTTACCCGCGCTCTCGGAATATTCGTGTTTGTATTAGATGGAGTCCAGCGGTTCAGTATTTCCCTGCGTTGATTGCCCCAGGGGCCTGAGATGTTTGTTTCCGCACGTTGCACGTTGATGATGTCATTGCCTTGTGAACCTTGCAGGTAAACGGAAAAGTCGAATCCTTTACAGGAGAAGGTGTTTGTCCATCCGTAGATAAAATCGGGATTCGGGTCGCCCACAATCATCCGGTCGTCTGTGTAATTAATCTTGCCGTCGCCGCTTTTGTCGATAAACCGTGCGTCGCCTAATTTATCGTTGTTGGAAGAGCGGGGGCCTGCCGCCAGTTGCGCTTCGTCCTGGAATATGCCGTCGTATTTAAGCAAATTCCATACGCCTACCGGCATGCCGGGTTCCAGCCAGCTTCCGTTTACTTTCAAGTGTCCGGACAGCGTTCCCTGTACTGCCGGCGTATATCCCGGTATTTCCAATACTTTGTTACGGTTTCTCGACCAGTTTATCTGCGTGTTCCATTTGAATGCTCCGCTTACGACGTCTGCACCCAGCGCTATTTCCACACCTTTGTTCTCCAGGCTCCCGATGTTTTTAAAGATGGATTTGAAACCCACCGTGCTCGGCGTGCTTATATTCCAAAGCAAATCGGTCGTCTTTTTGTAGTAGTAATCTATAACCAGCGACAGCCTGTTGTTAAACATTCCCACGTCGAGGCCAATGTCTGTCGTGGCAGTTGTTTCCCACTTCAAATCAGGGTTGGGAATATTATTGGGGCCTACTCCCGAATTGAGGCTGCCTCCGAAATTATAATTCATGTTTCCAAGCATAGCCAATGATTTGTAGTTGTCTATATTCTGATTACCCGTCTTTCCGTAACTGCTTCTTATCTTCAGGTTAGACAGCCAGTCCGAATCTCTCAGGAACTCTTCCTCGGAAACCCTCCAGGCTACGGCAAAAGTGGGGAAGAACGCCCATTTGTTATTGGCTCCGAATCTGGAGCTGCCGTCGGCGCGGGCTGTCACGGTAACCAGGTACCGGTCTTTATAGATATAGTTGATACGGCTCAGATAGGAAGCCAACTGGCTTTGCGTCCGGCTTGAATTAGGCTGCCCGAAAGTGGTTCCTGCCCCCAGGTTGTCGGCCAGGTATAAGTCGGAGGAATAGTTGGTAGAGCTTGACTCAAAATGTTTGTAATGAAATATCTGCCAGGTATAGCCGCCCATTACGTTCAGGGAATGATCGCCGAAGGTATTGCTGTACGTCAGAATGTTTTCATTCAGGTACGAAGCATCCTTGCGGTATCGTTGGAGGGCTTCCCCGTTTTTGCTGTATCCCCTGTGCGTCTCTTTCGGCCAATAGAACGCCCTGTTTGCCGTAGACCTGTCCGTACCGAAGGTAACTTTAAGCGTCAGGTTGTTGATAATTTCCCAGTTCGCGTCTACAGAGCCTAAGAAACGGTCAATCTCCTGCCTGTCCTTATAATGATTGACCGTAGCTACCGGGTTGTTACTTGGAGTAGCCCCGGGGGTAGGGTTGGTCATCGTATAATTTCCTTCCGCATCGAATACGGGTACGGATGCAGGCATTACCACTGCGCCATGCACAATGCCGCCCGTACCGCCGCCGCCGTCGCCTTCGGAAGGCATACCGTCCGACCAGATGTGGCTTGCAGAGATATTTGCGCCCACCGTCAGATTAGATAATATTTTCAAGTCCAGGTTTGAACGGAATGAAGCCCTGTTGAAATTGCTGTTTTTAATAATACCGTTCTGTCCGAAATAGCTGCCGCCTACGGCATAGCGGGTTCCTTCATTCCCACCTGTTATGGAGAGGTTGTAGTTTTGTATGGGAGCGTCGGTGAATACTTCGTCCTGATAATCCACGCCTTCTCCCATTGCAGAGATTTCGGGGAAATAATGCAGGTTGCCTGGATTGGGGAATACGGCGGCCTGGCCGTCGTTCGCTCTGGCTTCGTTTACCAGGGTGGCATATTCGCGGGCATTCATCAGGTCTAATTTCTTAGCTACTGTCTGTACGCCGTAGTAAGCGTCGAGTGTTACCTGGGGTTTCCCGATGTTTCCTCTTTTGGTGGTGATCAATACTACGCCGTTAGCGCCGCGGGCGCCGTAGATGGCCGTTGCGGATGCGTCTTTCAATATTTCTATGGAAGCGATATCAGACGTATTCAGCGTAGCCAATGGGTTTTGCGCCGTACCGTTACCTCCTGCCGACCCTCCTGCCGAAACGGGGAAGCCGTCTACTACGTACAACGGTTCGTTGCTGCTGCTTAATGAGTTTCCTCCACGAACGCGTATCGAAACCCTGCCGCCGGGAGCCGACGAAGCCTGCGATACCTGTACGCCGGCTGCTTTACCCTGAATGGCCTGATCGAGGGAAGTAACGGGAGAACGTTGGATATCTTCCGATTTAACAGATGATATGGAACCGGTAAGGTCTCTTTTCTTCATGGTGCCATAACCGATAACAACTACTTCATCAAGCGTTTTCGTGTCTTCCGTCAGGCTAATGGTGATAGAAGTCTGGTTTCCGACAGGAATTTCTTTTGTCAAATATCCGATATAGGAAACCTGCAGGATACTGCCTGCCGGCGCATCAATTGAGAATCTGCCGTCTGTATCGGTGATGGAGCCGATTGTTGTTCCTTTAACAACAATATTTGCGCCGATTATTTCTATCCCCTTGTCGTCTTTGACAACGCCGGCTATCGTTTTACGGTCTTGCTGCGTGATGCTTGGGATATTGTTTATGGAAGAAGCCTTTGTCAAAACAATATGCTTGCTTTCTACAACGTAAATAATATCAGTGTTGTTGAATACTTCTTTCAATACGCTGCTAACAGGCTTTGAGGAGGCATTGATTGACGTTTTGCGATTTACATCCACGTTTTGTTTGTCGTAGATGAACAGATAATCGCTTTGCTCTTCAATCTCTTTTAAAATTTCGCTGACCGGAACGTTTTGTTTCTTCAACGTCACGTTTATACTCTGCGAACTGGCATTTTCGGCAATGGCAGAAAATGCGATACAAAACAGGATGAAGAATGATAATTTCATAATTCGTTTAAAATGAGTTAACTTGTCTTTATTTAATACAAGAAACAACAGGTGAAATTTTTTTATCATAACTTTGTAATCGTTTAATAGTTAATACTGGGATTCTGTGATTTGTCTCGGATTGACATTTACCGGCCGGGAGCTGTGGGGACAGTTTCCGGCTTTGTCTTTTGTGTTATGGTCCTCGTTGCATAAGTGGTTTGATTTAAAAGGTTACTAAAAATGCGTAAGCTGCTTAATAGATTGTTATTATTTCTGCTTCATCGTTTCGTTTATAGTTGAATTTTACATCCCTTTGTAGCACCCGTAGCGCGTAGTCTACGCCATCGTTCATCCTGAATGTTCCTGTACAGCGATAGTTGTTATATGCTTTGTTCTTCACGATGATTTTTATGGCATAGTATTCTGCGAATTTTTCCATCAGCGTGTTGAAAGGCTCATCGTCGAGGCAGATCATTCCGTCCTTCCACCTGAACCGGTCATACGAAGTGATTGGCGCTTTATGCAATACTCCTTTCTGTTCCGTGACAGATTCGTTCGGTTTTAATTGTATGTCCGCGCCGGCTCCCGCGCTGTCTTCCAGATATGCTTTTCCTGTAAGGAGCGATAATTCAAAAGGATTGGCGCTATTGTTATATGCACAAACGTTGATGGTAGTACCAAGTACATTGACATTGTATCTTTCCGTTATGATGATGAAAGGCCTGTTTTTCTCGGGTTTTACTTCAAAATAGCCTTCCCCGTTTAGCGTTACTTTGCGCGCGTCCGTATCAAATTGCGCCACATAGGTAAGCGTGGTTTTCGCATTCAGCCAAACCTTTGTGCCATCTTCCAGGATTAGTTGCGTCCGTTGCCCCGGAGGAACGATGACGGAATGGATGTTTTTGTTGGAACCGGATGCCTTGAACAGATAACCCGTCAGTGAAACAAGTAATGCCAGTGATGCGGCTATGGCCGTTATTTTCCAGCCAAGTACAGGGTTCCTTTTCCTTCTCCGGGCGCCGGTTTCTTCATCCTGACTGTTTAACAGCAACATATTCCATAGCTTTCTTTCCTTCAGATAGTTTTGATAATTATCCGTAGAAAGTGCAATCCAGTTGAGGATATCTTTTTCTTCTTCCGGCGTAACCCTGTTCTCAAAATACTTATATAACAATGTCTTCTCCATGAATTAATAACACTTTAGGAAGCCTTTACCCTAATGCGATTGGAATTAAAATCGCTTATTTAATACAATTAGCAATGGTATCGTATCTATTTAATACAATGGTTGCATACGTTTAACCGTTCCACAATTGTGGAACGATCGGTTCACAGGGGTGGGGCGACTGGCTCACAGGGGTGGAACGACCGGCTCACAATTGTGGAACGGTTAAATCTGTGTAACCCGATAATTACTTTTTCACCATGCAGGCAATAAAATACGATGGCAGGGTTTATTATATACAATCAGATAAGAAACAAAAACATATATAAGTAATCTTTCAGGTGGGCGGAGAATAGCTTTAGTGCTTTTGATATATGGAATTCTACGGTTTTAAGGCTGATATTTAATTCTTCGGCTATCTCTTTGTTCTTTCTATGCCTGACCCGGCTCAGGTAAAAGATTTGCCGGGTTTGTTTGGGAAGTTTTTCAGATACTTCCCGGATGATTTGTTTGATGTCGCCGGCAAAAAGTTCGGAGGGAATGCAATCGTTCAGCGAAGCTATGCGCAGCTTCAATTCCCGTTGGCCCTGGGTATGCATAGTTGCCTCTACATCGTTTTTGATATAGATATGCCTTAAGTGATTCAGCGCCTTGTTTTTGATTGTAACGAGGATGTATGCCGGGATATTCAGGCTGTCATTGAAGTCGTGCCGTTTCTCCCAGAAATCCATCATGCTTTCCATGTAAAGGTCTTCGGCAATATGGATGTCTCTCACGTATGAATAGGCGAATGAGATAAACGGCTCTTTGTAGTGGTTAAAGAGTGACGTGAAAAATGCGGTTTTATCTTTATAATCATCCATACTAAGCAAGTGAAGAACAAATATAGTACAAATGACGATATGTAGAATGCCTGGCCGGTTTATTTGTTAATATCTTTCGTGATGTCTTGAACGTCTTTCAAGGTAAAGTTGCCTGATAGCCGGATAACGGTGAAGCTGCTGTCTGTATCGGCCAGCATCAGGAGGTTTTTTACCTGTTCGCCTTCTATGTCTGCGTAGAAGGTGGCGTGTGTTTTGCCGTCTCTTACCCGCATGAGTTCCTGATGTTGTTTGCTGATAAGTTGGGTGAACTCTTTCCGCATCTGGGGTATCTGGTCGGTCCGTTCGGTATTTATTAATTGCAGAGATTCTATTTTTCCTTTCATGTTCATCAGGTTGAGTCCTACATTTTCAACTACCGGCATCATTTGGAACATTGCTTTTGAAATATAGACGGAGGTTACATTGTCCATTTCGGCATATTTGTCGAATAATTTATCCTGCGCAAAGGCTGAGGTTGTGCAAAAGAGGCACAATACGATAAGAATATGTTTCGTCTTCATTTTGTTAATTCTTTAAATGTTTATCTAATAGCTGGTTTACTTTTTCTATTTCCTCTCCGGCATTTTCTACTTTTCCGATACCCTTATTCAGTTGGGCAGACATGAAGGCTAAGGCTTGTCCGGCTGCGATGGCTGCCTCTTCGGGGTTGGAGAAGGTATCGGTCATGGATGGGGTAGGGGGTTGTTTTCCTGTTTCCAGGAAAATACCTATACATAGCAGGGCGATGGCTGCGGCGGCAGTTGCCCGGTATACAAGCCGGCGTGTTTTCCGTTTCTTTTCATTAGCCGCCAAGGCATCGATATGCGCTTCCAGTCGTGCTGATAATCCCTCGGGGATGGGTATCTCTAACGATTCATCAATCAAACGGCCTGCTTCTTCATCGTTCATAACGTGTTATTTTTAGATATTGTTCTTTTACTGTTTTCCGCGCCCTCGAAAGAAGCACGCGTATGTTTCCGGCGCTCAGGCCGGTTATCTCTTCAATTTCTTCCGGCGAGCAATCGTTTATGGCGCTCAGGCGGATTACCTGCCGCTGCTTTTCGGGAAGTTTGTCTATTAATCGTTGTATCTGTTTCGATTCATCTTGCTCGATAGCTTCCGTTTCCGGCGAAATGCCGGTAGAAAGCGGCAGGTTTTCGAGTCCCTCTTCCTGTATGTTCTTCCTCTGCAAACGGAGCAAATCAAAACATAAATTCTTTACCAGCGTGGTGCAGAAAGCTTCCGTATTATTTATATGGGTTAATTCTTCCCGTTTATACCACAGTTTGCAATAAGCATCCTGAAGGATATCTTCTGCATCCTGACTGTTTCCGGTAAGTGCGTACGCAATCCGGTAGAGGCGGGGATGGCAGGGAAGAAATTGCCGTTTGAAGCTTTCGGCGTCCATTAGTTATGCTCGTGTACAATTTTTTCAATGTCCGACTTCTTTATTTTCCCTTTGATACGAATCATCGTAGGGTCGTTTCCTGAAGTGAGCACAACTAATTCGTGAATAATCTCGTCTTTGATGCGAAGCATTACTTTAATGCGTTCACCGTTTTCATTTGCATTGATCATGGTTTCAAACAACGGGTCTTTCAGGTTCTTAATCGCTTCCGAAAAGCGTTCTTTCGTATCATCGTCACAATTGTTGAAATTCAGGATGTCGATATTCTCTACCCCCATGGTGTCTTCAAACATGCCGGCAATCTTCATCATAAAGCGTCCGATACTTACTTTATTGGCGCTTGCATGGCCAGAAAACTCCTTGAATACCTGGTTTACATTCTTCTGTCCATATCCCGCCTGGCAGATGAAAGCGATTAGCGCCATGCCGATTATTTTCTTTATCATATTTCGTAATTTATAGATGTTGCTTATACTATCAAGACGGGTGATGGGTTGATTTTGTTACAAATTTTCCCGCTTCATGGCCTCCATTTTTTGAAGGAAATCCTTGCGGTAATTCCTGCCGACAGGGATTTTCTTCCGGTCGATAACGACCTGCACGCTGTTGAACGACCTGATTTTGTCAATAGCTACGGTAAATGATTTATGCACGCGGACAAATTCCGTTTCCGGCAGCAGATTCAGTATCGTTTTCATCGTCATGGCCGGCATATAAATTTTGTCGGGAGTTACTATCTTGATGGAATTGTCGAAAACTTCGATGTACAGGATGGAAGGAAGCGGTAACTGTATTTTTTGATAATTGTATTTGATGGATACGGTTTTACATCCGGTTACCTGTTCTGGAACGGATGTTTTCGATGACGACCGGAAGCGCTGTTCTGCCTTGTCGTAAGCTTTCAGGAAGCGTTCAAAATCGAAAGGTTTGAGCAAATAGTCTACCACATCCAGGTCAAAGCCTTCAACGGCGTATTCGCGGTACGCGGTTGTGAAGATAACCAATGTGTCTTTTTTCAGCGCCTGAGCAATATGAATACCGGAAATATCCGGCATACGAATGTCCAGAAAAATCAAATCAGGCTGCATGGAGCGGATATATGCGATGCCTTCCAGCGAGTCGGTATATGCGCCCAGTAACTGAATAGAGGGTACTTGGCTGCAATAGTGCGTCAGCAACTTCAGCGCCAGCGGTTCGTCGTCTATTGCGATACATCTCATTTTATGCCTGATTGATTTGAAGTTTTACATAAAAAGCCCGCCTGTCGGAATTTATTTCCAGCGAATGTCTGCCGGGATAAGCAAGTTCCAATCGTTTACGGATATTTTCCAGCCCTACGCCCGTTGAACGCTCGCGGTTGTTGATGCCCGAAACAATCGAATTGTTGCAGGTAAACAGCAGGGCGCCGCCTTCGACTTTAATGCCTACATGGATGAAGCAGTCGATATGAGCGCTTATCCCATATTTGAAAGCGTTCTCCACAAACGGAACAAACGTGAGCGGCATAATCTCCTGTTCCCGGAAATCGCCCTCCAGCCGAAACTGCAACTCAAACTTTTCCGATGCCCTGAGACTTTGAAGATGAATGTATTCTTCGAGCATCTTCACTTCCTTTTCCAGCGGGATATGGCTGTGATTGCTTTCGGTAGTCACGAAGCGCAGGAAATCGGAAAGCGAGAGGATTGCTTCCGGCGCCCTGTCGTCCTTACTCAGGGCAAGGTAGTAGATGCTGTTCAGGCTGTTGAAAAGGAAATGGGGATGAATCTGCGATTTGAGGAAAGACAGTTCGGCCTGTACCATTGATTTTTCCAGTTCCTGCAAACGCCGCTTTTCGGCATACCACTGCGAAATGGCCTTTAGCCCCGTGCTTATTATAAATACGATTAAAAACTGACTCGTTCGGGAATGCATGCCAAGACGCCTGAATACATCGGGGAAAAAGATGCGGGGAAAAGCCTCGCCGTTGCCGGGCGGTGCGAAATTCGGTCGTTGAGACAGTGTTTCCGGTCTGAAAGGCGCTTCGTGCACAAAAGGCATAAAGTATTGCCGGACAAACCACGGAACGACAAGGCAAAAGAGTAGAAATGCCGCAATTGTAGTTCCCAGAAAGCATATTATTTTTTTCTTCGACAGGAGGCGGGGTACAAAAACAGATATATTGAGATAGAAGTATATGGCCAGCAGCGCGTACTCTGTCAGGGGAACCAGCGGAAAGAAAACGTCGTTTGCCGGTCGTTCTGCCCGGTTGATATGCGGAATGGTAAGATAGATAAACAACGCCCATCCTGCCGAATGAAGAATAAACGGCAAGATAGTTTTATTTTTGAATGACAGCATATCTGTAATTATTTCTTTTGCAAAGGAACGAAAAAAATCGTCTCCGGCACAAACCCCGATATGTTATTCCTCCGCTTCCATCACCTGAAATCCTATCTTTGCTGCGCTCATTGCCGTGAATATGCCGAAAGCGTTTTGAATAGCGCTTGAAGGGTTTGCCAGGTCAGTAGAACTGATGCGCTCATACAAGTCAACATAATCCTTATTGACGCGATAAACGTAAATCGAATAATAACCGGCGCTCATAAACTCCCGCGAAGTCGTTCTGTAACTGTTTCCCTGAAAAGGCTGCATCATACGGCGGCGAAACTGCGTGCCGCCCTCAAAGTCCGGCGTGTCTGACGAAGCCGGACTTTCGATGTAAATCTGGTAATAACTCTTGTGAGGGTCGTCCCAGGTAAGGATGATTTCGGTTGTATCGGTCGAATCCCAAAAGTAATAAGACGATGTCCGGATAATATATGCAGGTTCGATGTTCAGGCCGGTTATCCGTTGGGGAATGGACGTGGAAGCTGTTATCGTTTTTCCGAGATAGTTGAACGACAGGTCAAACGTTTGACCTCCGCGAATGGTGTCTTCGTCCAAATCCAGGAGATACGTTCCCGTATCGATTTCCGTCAGTGTATTGCCGTTGATTTCCGGCTGCAGACTGCCGATTGGTTTGGAAAGCAGATAATCATCTTTCAAATACACTTCCATACTGTATAATTTTACCGTCAGGGAATTTTCATTTTCCTGTAAATAGCTCTCTACAACGGGCATATCGGTATCAACTTCACTGTCCATCAGGTTTTCGCCGCAGGAAGTCATTATCAGCGCTGAAATTAAAAAACTAACCGTTTGTTTCATATCAATCATAGTTTATATATTAATACATTACTTTAACTGTATACTCAATGTGACGTTCGGCGTAAAGCCGAGCAGGTTGATATTGGTTTCGGTGATGCCGGTCTGCTTGTCATAAGCATATTCCTTGTACCATATATTGGCGCGGTCATAGACGTTGAACAGCGATACGCTGACGCTCGACTTGAAGGCGCGAATGAACGACAGGTCGTATTTCGCCAGCAAATCCAGCCGGTGATAGTTGGGATAGCGGGCGTTGTTCTTTTTGTCTACGACGATGAAGTTCATCTCGCCGCCGTTGGGCGTGTTGAGTTTGTAGCCGCCAACGGGTTCGGTAAAAGGTTTGCCGGTGGCGTAAATCCAGGTGGCCGAAAGCGTAAAATCCTTCCGCGGTTTGTAAGTCCATACGGTTTTGAATTCGTGGGTCACATCCTGGTTGGCGGCGAAATATCCGTCGCCGTAAACGGGAAACCGGTAGCGCGTTTCGGCCAGCGTGTAGCCCACCCAGCCGGTCAGCTTGCCGTGCTTTTTCTGTAAAAGAAAATCAATGCCGCGCGAATAGCCTTCGCCATTGTAGAAAAATTCCTGATAGCTGCTGTTGTCGATAAAGGACGGCGCAAACCGGAGGGTGTATTCGCTCAGGTCATAAAGCTTTTTATAATAGGCCTCTACGTCGAACAGAAAGTCTTTTGTTTCGTAGATTCCTCCGGCCACAAAATGCGTGGCGCTGCTGACGGGAATGCCTTCATCGCCGGACAAAAGCCAGATGTCTCGGCTTCCGGCGGAAATATCCTCGCGCACGATACGATTGACAAACTGCTTGTAATATCCGGTAGATGCTTTCAGGTTCAGCCGGCTACCGGCTTTGTAGAACACTTGCAGGCGCGGTTCGGGATATATGCGGGAAGTTACATCGTAGAACGAAAGCCGGATGCCGGGCAGCACGGTCAGCCTTTCGCCGAGCGTCCATTTGTCTTGGACGTAAGCCGAAAGCAGATTTCCACTGTTTTGCATATCTAAAATGTTCACCGTATCGCTTTGCGCATAGCGATAGTCAATCCGGTAATTGGAATAAGTCAGGCCAAATTCCAGTTTGTTCTTCCCGTTGATTTTATATTCGTTGTCGAATTTCAGGGAATAGTCCCACAGGTTGTTGTGCTCGCCGGTGTTTTGATTGAACATCACGGCGATATTGTTGGTTGTGCTGGCGCTGCTCGAACTCGTCGTGCTGTTTTGACGGTCGCGCAGGCTGTAGTATTTTGAGAACGAAGCGAGCAGGTTGGAATAAAACCGGTTGTCCCAGTTGCGCGACCATTTCAGGCTGCTGCCCACGTTGCCCCAGTTGGTTTTGTCGGTAATACTTCCGCTCATGTACGAGCTGCCGAAACTCTCGCGGGAATTGTCGAGCACGTCTTTGCCGTTGAAAAAGCTGAGTGAAATAATGTCGCGTCGTGTTGGGTTGTAAGTCAGTTTAGCGTTGAGGTCGTAGAAGTATGATTCGGGTTTTTGCTGGTTGCGCTGGTTAAAGCGTCCGCCACCAGGACCGCCGCCCATCCCTGTTTGCTGATTTTCGGAATAAACGCTGGTGAATTTGTCGTACATGAAACTCTGGAACGAACGCCGTCCGGCCACGAAAAACGAGCCTTTCTCGTCCGTGAACGGCATTTCCATGAAAGCGTTGAAGCCGAGAAACCCGATGTCTCCCCCGGCATTGAACGACTTGTCGTTGCCCGTTTTGCCGACAATTTCCATGACACTCGACAGCCGTCCGCCGTATTTGGCGTCGAACCCGCCCTTGTGCAGTTGCACGTCTTTCACGGCATTGGTGTTGAATGCGCTGAATATGCCCATCAGGTGTTCCTGATGATAAATGGTGAATCCGTCGTACAAAACAAGGTTCTGGTCAGGCGTACCACCACGCACATACATCCCGGCCGACGATTCGTTGGCGGCGGAAATGCCGGGCATCAACTGGAAAGAGCGGAACAAATCCTTCTCGCCCAGCGCCGGCAGGTCGGTGATTTTAGCGGCTGTGGTCTGGATTACCCCGATAGACATTTCGGGGATTTTCAGTACATCCTCGCGTTCGGCTACGACGACTACCTCGTCGAGCAAGTTGACGGTCGGCTGTAGTTCAACGAAAAGGTTGCTTACGCTGATTTCGGGCGAGAGGTAAAAGTATTGTGTCTCATATCCCAGGTAGCGAAATATCAGTGCTACCGTATCGGACGGAACGTCGTAAAGCGTAAAGTAGCCGTCGGTATTAGTGGCTGCGGCAATGGCGGGATGCCCTTCGACGTGGACGGTGGCGAAGGGCAGGAACTCGCCGCTGTTCTGGTCTTTGATACGTCCCGTGACGAGCAGGTTGCGGCGGCTGACATCGCCCGTGTAGCGTTTGTTTTCCTTCCCCGTACGGTTGCGGGGCATGTTTTTAGCAGGAACGATGCAGTGCACACCGTCTTCATCAACGTAATACGATAGCCCTTTCAGGTCGTCAAAAAGACTTTTGAAGGCATCGGAGACGCGCACAGACTGGAAATCCCTGTGAATCCGGCAGTCTGCTACCTGCGCCGAATCATACCTGAGTTTCATCCCGTACACGGTCTCAAAGTCGTGCAATACATTGAGCAGCGGCTCTTTGAAATACAGTTTGTTGACGTAATATTTTACCTTAACGCTGTCGCGGACTTGCGCCGTCAGATTGTCTGTCACGTAAAAACAGACAATCACATTCAAAAAAACAATAATCCTCCTCATATTCTTCTCATTTGCAATATGCGATATAAATCATTTTCCATCTTGTAATGATACAAACTTGTCGTGCGGCAGAAAAAAACAATGGGTAAACAACCGGATTTACCGGATTTACGGCGCGGGTTCACTTGCAAAACGCTGTATTTTTCGCCGGCTTGCTTATGCTTATTGCCTGCGGGTTTCATTATTAATGTTGGGGCGGCTTATCCAATCCGTAATCCTGTCTATACGTTACGCGGCATAGAACATACAAAAACTTTATTTTTTTTCGTTGTTTTCAGTCACATTTCACATAAGGCTCTTATATTCAAATAGACAGGTGTGACTGAACAGGTGACGGAGTGTGACTGGAGGTGACGGAGCTTCAACTTATAGATGCGAAGATACATTTATACGGGTGAGTTTAGAAAAAAAATCTGACTTTTCCTGGAATAGGTTTACTGTTTTGGGTTTAATTACTAAAATAACTTTACACAAAAATTTTAGCCAACCAATTCTAAATCAGTTGTTATTTTCATGGAAAACCGTTCAAAGGGATTGTTATTGCAATTAAAAAGAGGACGCCTGACCGACAGCCGCTCTCTTTCCGTTTTTATTTCAATAAAACGTTTAGCTTCCTGATATTTCTCACAGGGATGCTGTTTCTTCATTTTTTAGTTTGTTTAATGTAAATAAAATTGTCGGCGGCACGCCAGATTAATTGAATATCTAAAGACCGGTCTTTATCACTGTTGTTTTCATCCACGGTAATATGTATGGTATAATCGTCAATCTGCTTTAGCGTAAACCATTTGCCAATAACTTCCCGCGCTGTACTGTTTACATATTTTACGGAATAATCGTTGTGGTATAGGGTCGTATCCGGTATGACAAAACCGGTTGACACCAAAAAATCCTGCCCATCAATATAAATCATATTCATTCGTGGATCATCTTGCTTTGTTTTTACGTCAAATTCATGTGGTGACGCATTCAGATGGAAATTATTCTCTGTTTCAAAATCCAGTTTATCCACATGGCATCCTGCTATCCACAAGGATGAGGCGATTATTAAAAGCGCCGGTAATGAATGGTTGATAGTGTGTTGCATATTTATTTTAGCGTTAATTGAGTTTTCTATGCGGCAAATGTAGATAGAAATCCGGGATTTACAAGAACCTTTAACCGTAAAATGTATCACAGCGCTTCACTGAAAAAAACACTATATAGTCTTCAGTAAACCATTATAATGCCTTTAGTAAATCATTATATACTCTTTACCAAACCATTATAATGGTCTGCTGAAGGCGTCGTAATGAATTTTTTGTTACTTCGGAACACAAAAACAGGTTTTTATTCGATACGATAGCTGACGAAAGCGAAGCGTTTGCTGTCTGGCGCCCATGAGTTTACATTGATGGTTCCTTGTCCGCCGAACAGGGTGGCGAGGATTTTAGGTTCGCCGCCTTTGGATGGGATGAGGAGTAATTCTACGTTTTTGTTGGCAGGGTGGGAGTGAGGTTCTACATCGCCTTTTTTATAGGCGATGTATGCTACTAATTCTCCGTTGGGCGATACATGGGGGAACCATGAATTGCGGGTTTCGTCCTTTGTTATTTGGGTTTGTTCGCTGCCGTCGGTTTTCATTCGCCAGACTTGCATCAGGCCGCTGCGTGTGGAATTGAACCAGATGTATTTTCCGCAGGGAGCATATTCGGGGCCGTCGTCTAACCCTTCGGCGGTGGTGAGGCGTTTTTCTTCTCCTCCTTCTGCCGGGATTACGTAGACGTCAAAATTACCGTTTCTCTCGGCGCAGTAGGCCAATTCTTTTCCGTCGGGGCTCCAGCCGTGCAGGTAACTGGGCGCTAATGGGGTGATAAGCCTTGGAGCGCCTCCTTCAATCGGTAAGGTGTAAATGCGCGACCGCCCGTCTTCTTTTGTTCCGTGGCTGATGGCTATTTGTTTGCCATCGGCTGACAGTACATGGTCGTTGTTGCAACGGGTAGCGTATCCCGTATTGATTTCAACCGGTTCGCCCGGCGAGGCAGGGGATATCTTATACAGTTTTCCTTTACTGTTGTAGATTAACCATTGCCCGTCTGTTGTCCAGTTGGGCGCTTCAATCAGATAGGGAAATTCTTTCAGGATGTCCGTTTTACCGGTAGCGACGTCTATTACCTTCAGAACACTGGTTACCTGGGTATTTTGCGCCTGCAAAAAAGTAAATCCGAAAAGCAGGCATAAGGCTGAATTGAGAATACGTTTCATAAAGCAAGTGGAATTTTAGATTAGTGATTCATCATATTGTTTATCAGTACTTCAGGCCTTTTTATACGTTGAAACGGAAGTGCATAATGTCGCCGTCTTGTACGATGTATTCTTTGCCTTCTACGCTCATTTTGCCGGCTTCTTTTACGGCGGCTTCGGATCCGTATTTGATGAAGTCTTCGTATTTGATTACTTCGGCGCGAATAAAGCCTTTTTCGAAGTCGGTATGGATAACGCCGGCGCATTGAGGGGCTTTGCTGCCTTTCAGGTAGGTCCAGGCGCGTACTTCCTGTGGGCCGGCAGTGAGGAATGTCTCCAAGTTGAGTAGTTTGTAGGCCAATTTGATCAGGCGGTTTACGCCTGATTCTTCCAAACCTATCTCGGCAAGGAACATCTGGCGTTCGTCATAGGTTTCAAACTCTGCGATTTCGCTTTCAATCTTGGCGGCTACGATCAGTATTTTTGCATTTTCTTCTTTTACGGCTTCGCGGATGGCGTCTACATATTTATTTCCCGATACGGCGCTTGCCTCGTCTACATTGCAGATATACATAACCGGTTTATTGGTAAGCAAGTATAATTCACGGGCTATTTTTTGTTCGTCTTTTGTATCGAATGTTACTGTGCGTGCACTTTTTCCCTGTTCTAATGCTTCTTTGAATCTGATAAGTACGTCGTATGCCAGTTTCGCTTGTTTGTCGCCTCCGGTCTGCGCTTGTTTTTGTACTTTGGCAAGGCGGCTGTCTATTGTTTCAAGGTCTTTTATTTGTAGTTCGGCATCAATGATTTCTTTATCCCGGACAGGATTCACACTGCCGTCTACGTGTGTGATATTATCGTCGTCAAAACAGCGGAGTATATGGAGGATAGCGTCTGTTTCGCGGATGTTGGCCAGAAATTTATTCCCTAATCCTTCTCCTTTGCTGGCTCCTTTTACAAGTCCGGCAATATCTACTATTTCTACTGTTGTAGGAACTATCTTTTCCGGATGCACCAGTTCCGCCAGTTTATTTAAACGTTCGTCGGGGACTGTGATTACACCCACATTAGGCTCTATCGTACAGAAAGGGAAATTGGCTGATTGCGCTTTTGCGTTTGATAAACAATTAAAAAGAGTAGATTTTCCTACATTCGGAAGGCCTACGATACCACATTGTAATGCCATTTATTTCGTTGTTTTATTGATTATTATAACTTATTCGGCTGCAAAGATAGTTATTTATTCAAGACAAACCGAATGGATTTGTTTCACATGAAACATAGAAATTAATGTGCTTCAAGCCAGTTGTTGCCTTTGCCATAATCAGCGATTAGGGGGACTTGCAGCTTGATGACGTTTTCCATTTCTTCCAGTACTATTTTCTTTACTGTGTCAAGTTCGTCTTTCCACACGTTGAAGTTTAATTCATCGTGTACCTGGAGGATCATTTTGCTTTTAAGTTGTTCTTTTTCAAATCGATTGTAAATATTTACCATGGCAACTTTGATAATATCGGCAGCGCTGCCCTGTATGGGGGCATTGATGGCATTCCGTTCGGCATAACCTCTTACGATGGCGTTGGTTGAGTTGATGTCAGGGAGGTATCTTTTTCGTTTGAACAGGGTCTCTACGAAGCCTTTTTCTTTAGCGTCTTTGATGCTTTTATCCATATAATCCCGGACACTTGGATAGGTGCGGAAGTATCCTTCAATCAGTTCTTTAGATTCTGCGCGCGGAATATTGAGGCGTTCGGACAGTCCGAATACCGAGATACCGTATATGATACCGAAATTGGCTGTTTTGGCTTTCCGGCGCATGTCTTTGGTTACATCGTTCAAGCCGACGCCATATATTTTGGCGGCTGTGGCAGCATGGATGTCTTCGCCACTCCGGAAGGCGGAGATCATCTGTTTGTCTCCGCTTAAATGTGCCATAATGCGTAACTCTATCTGGGAGTAGTCTGCCGAGAAGAACAGGCAATCTTCATTTTCAGTGATAAACGCCTTACGAATCTCGCGCCCCATATCATCACGGATAGGAATGTTTTGAAGGTTGGGATTGGTGGAACTCAATCGCCCGGTTGCCGTAACTGTTTGATTGAAAGAGGTATGAACTTTTCCTGTATTCGGGTTTATCAATTCCGGTAGTGCATCGATATAGGTACTGAGTAATTTCTTCACGCCTCGATATTCCAGCAGTTTGCCTACAATTGGGTGTTTAGAACGTAGCTTTTCAAGAATGTCTTCGCTTGTGCTGTAACTGCCGGTTTTTGTTTTTTTTGCTTTCTCTTCTATGTTGAGTTTTCCAAAGAGTATTTCTCCTACCTGTTTGGCCGAATTGATATTAAATTCAACGCCTGCCAACTGATGTATTTCTTTCTCTAACCGTATCAGTTCTTTTGTTAATATTTCGGAAGAGTGTTTGAGCGCTTCCGTATCTAATGTAACGCCCGTCTCTTCCATTTCCGCCAGCACATAAATTAATGGCATTTCTATGTCGAAGAAGAGCGGTTCGATGCCCTGTCTTTTTAACTCGGGTGCAAAGTAGTTTTTAAGTTTGAGCGTTACGTCGGCGTCTTCAGCAGCATATTCAGCTATTTTGTTTATCGGAACGTGACGCATGGAGAGCTGATGTTTTCCTTTGGGGCCAATTAGTTCTTCTATATGTATGGTTTTGTACTTTAAGTATGTTTCGGCCAGATAATCCATTCCATGCCTTAGTTCGGGGTTTAATAAATAATGGGCAATCATCGTATCGAAAAGAGCGCCTGCTACTCTTACGCCGTATTTGCGTAAGACAAGTATATCGAACTTAATGTTTTGTCCGATTTTTTGAATTTCCGTATTTTGTAAAGGATAAGAGAGAAGCGACACTGTTTTTGTGGCTTCTTCCTTATCCGCCGGAATAGGAACGTACCAGGCCTCATTCTCTTTTACGGCAAACGACATGCCTACTAAATTGGCTGTTAAAGGGTCGATTCCATCTGTTTCTGTGTCAAAAGCAAATTTTTTCTGTTCAGATAAAAAGGCGCTTAACTGGGTTGTTTTTTCCTCTGTATCAGCGATAAAGTATCGATGAAAGGTCGAGTTTAAGTCTGCGAGACTCGAATTTTTTAGAGCAACTGTACTTTCGGGCGCAAATTCGGCAAAGAGCAGGCCTTGAATAGGGCTGTTTTTTACCGGGTTTTTCTCTTCTTCTTTCAATTTGGTAAGAAATGCTCTAAACTCCAATGCGGCGTAAATTTCAGTAAGTCTCTTTTTGTCCGGTTTTTGAAGAATACATTTTTTTGCATCGAAGGTAACCGGGACGTCTGTTATGATGGTTGCCAGGAATTTTGAAAAGCGAATTTGTTCGGCATTTTCTATAATCTTCTTTTGCAAGGCTCCTTTTAATTTATCCGTATTTTCGAGTAGGTTTTCAATCGTATCAAATTCTTCCAGCAATTTAACGGCTGTTTTTTCTCCTACTCCCGGGCAACCCGGAATATTGTCTGAACTGTCTCCCATCAATCCAAGCAGGTCTTTTACCTGATCAATGGATTGGATAGAGAATTTTTCCAATACCTCTTTTACCCCCATAGTTTCATACCCGCCGCCGTATTTAGGGCGATAGATAAAGATATGCTCCGAAACCAACTGCCCATAGTCTTTGTCCGGCGTCATCATATATACCTGGAAGCCTTCCTTTTCAGCTTGTTTGGCAATAGTGGCAATTACATCATCCGCTTCATACCGGGGAACTTCAATAATAGGAATGTTATAAGCCTCAATTATATCTTTGATAATCGGAACCGATTCACGTATGGCTTCCGGCGTTTCTTCGCGTTGCGCTTTATACTGTTCGTACGCTTCGTGCCGGAAAGTGGGGCCGGCAGGGTCGAAGCCAACAGCTATATGGCTGGGATTCTCTCTTTTCAATATATCTTCCAGGCTATTAACAAATCCGAAAATGGCGGATGTATTCATCCCCTTGGAATTAATTCTCGGATTTTTAATAAAAGCATAATACGATCTGTATATTAAAGCATAGGCATCAATCAAGAATAATTTCATTACAATTAACAGGATTTAGTAAGACAATTGACGGTAAATGTACGAAAAAAGCGTCTTACTCAATAGTTTTTCTTATTTTTGCTTGTCTTTAAGTGACTATGGATAAAAGAAAGATTATTGAGGAACCGGTAAATGCCGAGTTTAAGTGTTTTAAAGCTGAATTTGTAAGTTCGCTGTCAAGTTCAACTTTGAAGTTGCAATCTGCTATTGATAAGATAATGTTGTCATCGGGCAAGCATATTCGCCCGTTGCTCGTTTTGCTGGCAGCCAAGGCTTGTGGAAAGGTTACGGAAAACACAATAAATTCGGCCGTACTATTAGAGCAGTTACATACGGCGAGCCTGGTTCATGATGATGTGATCGACAATACAAAGCAGCGGAGAGGCGTTCCTTCCCTGAATGCTTTTTTTGATAATCGTGTATCTGTATTGGTGGGTGATTATATTTTGTCTTCTGCCTTAGTACGTTCGATTCAGACTGGCGATTTGCGTATTATGTATATTGTTTCGGAAGTTGGCCGCGCTTTATCGGAAGGAGAGATTCGTCAATTAGAAGTAGTAGAAGATATTATCTTAAACGAAGATTCTTATCTGGAGATAATTAAGAAAAAGACGGCTATGCTGATTTCTGCCTGTACGGAAATCGGCGCTATTACAGCCGGCGCATCAGACGAATTAGTTGCGTATTGTAGGCAAATAGGGGAGTACCTTGGCTATTGTTTCCAAATTAAAGATGATATTTTTGATTATTATTCAAATCTGAATATAGGCAAACCTACCGGCAATGATATTTTAGAAGGAAAAGTAACCCTGCCTTTATTGTATGCTTTACGAAAATCGGATGGAGATGATTCTTCTTATTATTTGCAGTTGATAGAAAATAAAGATTTTACCCCCAAACACATTGCCGAATTGATCTTATTTGCCAAAGAGAACGGTGGAATTGAGTATGCCGAATTAAAAATGAAGGAATATCGCGATAAAGTGATTGAAATGATGTATAAACTTCCACACTCCGATGCTCGCAATAGTCTGATAGAACTTGCCGATTATATCATAGAAAGAGAAAAATGAAGTAAACGAATACTGCGTTTACGTCTTATTCTCCTTATTCTCCGATACGATGAACTATATCTGTTGCTAAATTGCTTGCTCCAATCCTAAAATAGGCCTTATCCAACCATTTTTCGCCTAAAATATTCCTTACAATCGTATAATATCTAACGGCATCTTCCGCTTTTCTTACGCCGCCTGCTATTTTTATACCTATTTGTCGCCCAGTTAATTCGTAATATTGTTTAATTACCTGACATATAGTATAAACAGATTCAGATGTTGCGCCTTCGTATTCTTTTCCTGTTGATGTTTTTATAAAATCTGCGCCTGAATATATTGAAATTATCGTTGCTCGTTGTATATTATTAGCTGATTTCAATGCTCCGGTCTCTAAGATAATTTTAAGGGTAGCTTCGTGTGCGCTTGCTTTAATTTCCTGGATGTTTTCGGCTAATTCCTGATAATTTTCTTCAAGCAATAATCCTATATTTAATACTGTATCTATTTCGTCTGCACCATGCATAACAGACAATGCAACTTCTGCTATTTTAACTTCTTCAAAGGTTTGGGACGACGGGAATCCGCCAGCTACGGCTGCTATTCTAACATTTTGCGCCGTGAGCGCCTGCTTTACGGTTTCGGTAAAGATAGGGTAAGTACAGATAGCCGCTACGTTTGGGATATTCGGGTGTAATCCTTCAAAATCGTTCACATAATTTACTAATGTCCAGATGCTCTCTTTCGTATCGGTCGTTGATAAAGACGTTATATCTATGCAACCATGTAAAAATGTAAGAATTTCGGCAGTGAAATTCTCTTGCTCATGTATTTGCAGAATTTTATTTACTTCTTCTTTAATTTGTACTTCGTTACCTGCCGGTTTGAATTTGCTTAATGCTTCCTGATACTTATCCATATTACTTATAATTTATTGTTGTTTAAATGTCGTGTATTATCCCGGTTTGTCTTTTTTTCAAGATTTTTTTCGAAAGCTGTTGTTAAATCAATGCCTGTTTGATTGGCCAAACATAGGAGAACCCATAGCACATCCGCTATTTCATCCCCCAAATCATACTTTTCATCGCTTTCTTTAAAAGATTGTTCTCCGTATTTCCTGGCTATTATGCGAGCTACTTCTCCTACTTCTTCTGTTAATATAGCCATGTTAGTCAGCTCATTAAAGTATCGTTTACCATAGTTTTTAATCCATTGCTCTACTTTTTCCTGGGCTTCTTTTATTGTTATGACTGATTGTTTGTCCATTTATTCTTTCTTTTTAGTGTCTATTATAATGGTGACCGGCCCATCGTTTATTAATTCTATCTGCATATTTGCTCCAAATGTTCCGGTTGCTACCTTTTTCCCTGTAATTTCTTCTGTTTTCTTACAGAATGCTTCATAGAGAGGGACAGCCATATCAGGCTTAGATGCCCGGATGTACGAAGGGCGGTTTCCTTTCTTAACGGAAGCATGTAGTGTAAATTGGCTTACAATCATTAGTTCTCCGTTTATTTCTATTAGCGAGCGATTCATAATACCATGTTCATCGTCAAATACGCGCAGGTAGACGATTTTCTTTGCCAACCAATCGATATCCTCTTGATTGTCACTATCTTCAATGCCTATTAATACTAATAATCCGGTATCTATTTTTGATTTTATGTTACCATCAATAGTAACAGACGCCCGTTTAACTCGTTGTATAACTGTTTTCATCTTATTTTTTTAATTCATGGATCAATATTGTAGCTTTCGTTTCTCCGATTAATTCTTTCAGTTCGTTTTCCGGAGCTTCTTTTATTCGATTTACACTTTTGTATTTTCTTAAAAGGATTGTTTTTGTTTTTTCTCCTATCCCTTTTATCCCATCTAATTCCGAGAGGGTTTGTTTTTTGCTTCTTAATTGCCTGTGGAATGTGATACCGAATCGATGGGCTTCATCCCTTAATTGCTGTATTATCTTTAATGTTTCAGAGTTTTTATCCAATATTAAAGGAATAGGATCGTTAGGGAAAAAGATTTCTTCCAGTCGTTTGGCAAGCCCGATAATTGTAATTCTATCTAAAAGCCCAAGGTTCTTGATGATTTCTGTGGCCGCATTGAGCTGTCCTTTCCCCCCGTCAATGATGATGAGTTGGGGTAATTCCTGATTTTCTTCTGAAAGCCTTGTATAACGGCGCTCTACAACTTCCTGCATAGATGCAAAATCATTAGCCCCTATTACTGTTTTGATGTGAAAATGGCGATAATCTTTCTTGGACGGTTTTGCCTTTTTAAATACAACACATGCTGCCACAGGATTTGTACCCTGAATATTAGAATTGTCAAAACATTCAATGTGCATGGGAAGTATATTCATGTGTAAATCTTTTTGCATAGTTGTGAGAATACGTGTTGTGCGTTGTTCGGGATTTAGTTTCTCTGCTTGTTTGAGTTTGTCGAGTTTGTATTGTTTTACATTTTGTTCTGATAATTCTAATAGTTTCTTTTTATCCCCCCTTTGTGGAATAATGAATTGAAAATGATCCGAATATTCAATATCGGGGATAAACGGGACTATGATTTCACGCGCATTGCTCTTAAATCTTGTACGCATTTCAATGATACCTAATCCGAGAAGCTCTTCTTTTGGTTCGTCAAGTTTTTTCTTGTATTCAAAAGTATATGCTTGTACAATAGCTCCGTTACCAATATGCATATAATTGATATAGGCAGATTTATCATTATCGGTAAATGAAAAAACATCTATATTGGTAAGCATCGGGGGAACGACTGTTGATTTTGCCCGGTAATTTTCTATAGCTTCGTATTTGTTTTTTATGAGTTGCGCTTCTTCAAACCTTAATTCGGAAGACAATTCCTTCATCAGCTCAAATAATAACCGGCTGATTTTAGAAATATTTCCTTTCAGTATTTCTTTTATCTGGCTTATGTTTTCGTTATATTCTTCTAAAGATTGATACCCTTCACAGGGCCCTTTACACTTTTTTATATGATATTGCAGACATACTTTGTACTTTCCCTGTCGTATGTTTTCCGGGGAGAGAGGATATTTACAGGTTCTTATCGGATATAATTCTTTAAGCATTTGCAGCATAACTTTGGCTGTGTAAATAGACGAATATGGCCCAAAATACAGAGATCCGTCTTTCACTATGTTTCGTGTTTGATAGATACGTGGAAAGTATTCGTTTTTCAGAACAATAGACGGGTATGTTTTGTCGTCTTTTAGCATTACATTGTAACGAGGGCGGTATTGTTTGATTAAACTGTTCTCTAAATGAAGCGCATCTTCCTCTGTGTCTACCACAATATATTTAATGTCTCGTATTTGCTTTACCAAGATATATGTTTTGCGATTGTCGAGTGTTTTATTGAAGTACGAAGATACTCTCTTTTTAAGATTTTTGGCTTTTCCTACATATATAACAGTTCCTTTGTTGTCAAAATACTGATAACAGCCTGGTTTTTCGGGAATTACGGCGATAATTGAAGAAATTCTTTCTGTGTGATCGCCGTCGGGGCTTTCCTTCTCTCTTGTGATGTTATCGTTCATCTTAATTTGCGTTTCACGTGGAACATTTAGATGTTTTTCATCTCCCTAAAAGGACAAGTAGTATGTTTATGTCGTTTGGCGATATGCCTGGGATTCTACTTGCTTGTGCGATTGTGTCTGGATTTATTTTTGTGAGTTTCTCTCTGGCTTCAGTGGATAGTGATTGTATGTTGTTGTAGTTGAACTTTCCTTTGATGTTTATATTTTCAAGGCGGCCTATTTTGTTTGCGATAGTCTGTTCTCTCTTTATGTATCCGCTATATTTGATTGATATCTCTGCTGCTTCAATGGTCTCTTCTTTATGCATTAGTGGCATCTTTTCTAATTCGTCCTTAAGTGCAGGGATTAATGTAGCCAGGTTGTTTAAGCTGATGTGAGGGCGGGCAACTAAGTCTATTAATTTGCACCCATGGGATAGGGGAGTAGTTCCTAATACTTCTAAGCCGCTATTTATATGTTGAGGCTTTACAGAATAGTTTTCGACGAAAGAAATGATAGCGTCCCGACGAATTTTCTTCTTTTGTAGAATCTTATACCGTTCTTCTTTTGCCAGTCCTGTTTTGTATGCTTTTTCTGTTAAACGCATGTCCGCATTGTCTTGACGAAGAAGTATCCTGTATTCAGCCCGGGAGGTAAACATACGATACGGTTCGTCTACTCCTTTGGTTACTAAATCGTCAATAAGAACGCCTATATAAGCTTCGTCTCTTCCTAAGATGAAGGGGTTGCCGTCGTGGCAATTGATGTGGGCATTGATACCGGCTATCAATCCTTGCCCGGCGGCTTCCTCGTATCCGGTTGTGCCATTTATTTGCCCGGCAAAAAACAGGTTTTTAATTTGCTTTGTTTCCAATGTGTGCTGTAATTGAGTGGGATCAAAGAAATCATATTCGATCGCATAGCCGGGCCTGTAAATCTGAATGTCACGAAAAGCGGATATTGCTTGCAGCGCTTTTAACTGAATACCGAATGGGAGAGAGGATGAGAAGCCATTCAGATAATATTCTTGTGTGTGCTCTCCTTCCGGTTCCAAAAAAAGTTGATGTTGTGTTTTCTCGGCAAAGGTGATGATCTTTGTTTCTATACTTGGACAATAACGAGGGCCGATACTTTGGATTTGTCCATTGTATAATGGCGAATCAGGTAATCCTTCGCGGAGTATATCATGGCATGCTTCATTCGTATAAAGCGTCCAGCAGTTGAGTTGTTTTAATGTACGTTTGGAATATCCCAGATACGAAAATTTGTGGAAATCATTCTCTCCCGGCTGTGCTGTTAATTCTTCAAAATGAACGCTTCTTCCGTCGATACGGACGGGCGTCCCCGTTTTCATTCGTTCTGATTTAATTCCCAGAGAGACTAATTGTTCTGTTATACCGGTTGTAGTAGGTTCTGAAAGGCGTCCTCCTTTTATCTGTGTTCTTCCGATATGCATTAGTCCATTGAGAAACGTTCCGTTTGTCAGGATGACGCTTTTTGCTCTAAATTCAATGCCCAGGGCTGTTTTAACTCCCAAGACGGTCTTGTTTTCGATCAATAGGCTATTTACAATGTCTTGCCAGATGTAAAGATTTTCTTTGTTTTCCAATACATTTCTCCATGCTTCTATGAAGCGTGTTCTATCACATTGAGATCTTGGACTCCACATGGCCGGGCCTTTACTCCTGTTAAGCATGCGGAATTGTATGGTTGTTTCGTCCGTAACAATCCCCATATACCCTCCGAGAGCGTCTATTTCGCGGACAATTTGCCCTTTCGCTATACCACCTACAGCCGGATTGCAACTCATTTGGGCAATCTTATTCATGTCCATTGTAATGAGGAGCGTTTTTGAACCTAAGTTGGCCGCTGCTGCCGCTGCTTCACATCCCGCATGCCCTGCGCCGACAACTATTATGTCGTATTTAAAAATCATATATTATCTGTTTTATAGGCTTCTTCCGGTAAAAGCAGAAGCGCTTTATTTTCGTAATTTTCCATTATTTCACGTTCTCCAAGTCCTTTGTCTTCAACACCGCAGAGATGTAATACTCCATGAATAATTGTCCGGTGAAGTTCTTCCATATAAAGGGTTTTATATTTTTCCGAATTGCTTCTTACCGTGTCTATACTGATAAAGATATCTCCGGAAATGATATTCTTTTCAGAATAATCAAATGTGATGATATCTGTGTAATAATCATGATTAAGATATTGTTTGTTTATTTCCAGTATCTTTTCATCCAGGCAGAAGATATATGAAATATCTCCTGTTTTCTTCTCGAAAAGGCTTACAACCTCTTTAATCCAAGAGTTTACGATTCTCCTTTTTATAGGAGGGAATTTTATGTCTTCTGTATAATAATTAATTGCCATAATAAAATATAATTAACCAAAAAACATATAGGCTAACAATACAGATGCTATTGCGCCAACCAAATCTGCCAATAATGAAATTTGTATTGTATACCGGGTATTACGTATTGCTACGCTACCGTAATATAAGGCTACAATATAAAATGTAGTATCCGTAGAGCCTTGCACTATGCATGCAAGTCGCCCAACGAAGGAATCGACTCCATACGTATTCATCGCATCAATCATCATTCCTCTTGCCCCGCTGCCACTTAACGGTTTCATAAGCATCGTTGGGAGAGCTTCTACAAACCCTGTATCTAATCCTGCAAAAGAGATGCCGGAACGTATACCTTCAATAAGGAAATCCATGGCTCCTGAAGCCCGGAAAACACTTATACCTACAAGTATGGCCACTAAGTAAGGAATGATTGTTATAGCCGTTTTGAAGCCTTCTTTAGCGCCTTCTATGAAAGCGTCATATACATTGACTCTTTTTCTTATACCGCAGATAATAAAGCCGCAGATCACTGAAAAAAGAGTCATATTGGCCGTTAATGTAGCGTATAACGATACTTTTTCTTGTTCCATTGCATGAAAAAGCCAAATTAAACCACCGATAAACAATCCCATTATTCCGAAAAATAAAAGCAGGTTCCGTTGAAAGATATTAATCCGTTGTTTATAGCAAACGCCCAGGATAGCAACAATTGTAGAGATGAATGTGGCTAATAAAACAGGCAGGAATACATCGGAAGGATTTGCCGCCCCTAATTGAGCCCTGTACATAAGGATTGTTATGGGTATGACCGTTAACCCTGATGCATTAATACACAGAAACATGATCATTGCATTGCTGGCTTTGTCCTTTTGTTTGTTTAATTCCTGGAGTTGCTGCATTGTTTTCAATCCCATAGGTGTAGCTGCATTATCCAAACCTAATAGATTTGCTGAAATATTCATAAATATAGAACCGGAAACAGGATGGTTCTGGGGTATTTCGGGAAATAATTTGCTAAAAACGGGCGACGCTAAACGGGCAAAGGCCTGTATTAATCCACCTTTTTCTCCAATTTTCATAATCCCCAGCCAAAGGGTTAAGATACCTGTCAGCCCGATTGAAATCTCAAAGGCTGATTTAGCCGAAGCAAAAGAAGCATCTATAATTTCAGTAAATACGGTTACATCTTTATCTATTAAGAGCTTACCTAAAGCAACGGCAAATGCAATGAGAAAGAATCCTATCCATATATAATTTAATACCATCTATTTCCTTTTTCTTACAAAAATAATAAATCTTATTCATATATTGACGCTTATGCGTTTGATTTGGATAACTTCGATGTAAGCGAAACACAGTATCGGGACGTCTTTCGTCAACTCTCCCCAAATTACACACCTCAAGTATAGAAATACCGGGTTTTTTCGGACAAAGGGAAAGCTTGCACGAAAATAATCGCTGAATTTGGAGGTTAATATTTATCAAATACGTTTGGATATACTTGATATACTGCTATTTAGTATTGATTTATAGGATAAATATTCTATCTTTGTTTTTTATTAATCCAGATGAAAAAATATAAATTATGAAAGTATTGATGACGTATGACATGTATCGGGACGGTTTTATCGAATTATTCGAGAGATACGATGTAACACACCCTGAAAGAAAAGATTTTTCTTTTGAAGAAGTAATGGAGATGATTCCATCGTATGATGTGTTATGCCCGATGTTTAATTTTCCGGTAAATAAAGAATTAATAGATAAGGCGCCAAAGTTACGCTTTATTGCCAATTATGCGGTGGGATATAATAATATAGATGTTGCATACGCGTTGAAAAGAGGAATAGCTGTAGCCAATACTCCCGATCCTGTTATTGCGCCGACAGCGAATCTGGCGCTTGGATTAATGATTGATGTAGCAAGGCGTATAACAGAATGTGACAGAAAACTTCGAATTCAACGTGATACGATGAAAATAGGGATTTTAAATAATATGGGAACGTCTATTACCGGACAAACGTTGGGAATTTTAGGGATGGGGCGCATTGGGAAAGCCTTATGTAAAAGGGCAAGAGCTTGCGGAATGGAAATTATCTATCATAATCGCAGACAATTAGATATTGAGGAAGAAACAAAATTGAATGTAACTTATGTCTCTTTTGACGATTTATTGAAGAAGTCGGACTTTCTATCGATAAATGCGCCGTATTCACCCGAAACTTATCATATAATCGATGAAAAGGCATTAAAATCGATGAAATCGTCAGCTATTCTTATTAACACTGCCAGAGGAGCTTTAGTGGATGAACATGCTTTGGTTAATGCATTGAAAAACAATTATATAAGAGGAGCTGCTTTAGACGTTTTCGAATTCGGCGATTTTCCCGTGCCTGAACTTTTAGAGTTGGAAAACGTAGTTTTGACTCCTCATATTGGTACGCAAACTGAAAGAGCGCGTTTTGAAATGGCAAAAACAGTTTCCAATAACGTAATCGGATTTATTGAGGGTGATAGAAAGGTTTTTTTGATAACAAGTTGGATGCTGTAATTCTAATTATAGATATAAATACAATTAGATTTATATATTAACAAAAAACCCGCAAATCAGCTATAATTGTGATTGAATGTTATAATTATATATTCGTGCAATTAAATATAAGAATTGAACCTATTTTAGCATTTAACGTAAAATTATGCCAAAATATATTATATATAATCCGGCACATGTCTGTCTGTAGATGAATTAGGTTAAATTATTTTGAATTCATATATATTTTTTAGATGTATATTTTTTATTAAAGATATTTATTATATTTGCAGGTGCAGATTTAATATTTAATTGGGTTTTTCTATTTAATCCGTCTATAGAAAATAGAAATTGAAATGAGAATAATTATTTTTCTGAGAGAATAATTTGTAAATAGTATTATTTAATAAATGAAATATGAATAAAGTGAAAGAAATTAACCGACCCAGCTTCCGTCTTGTGAGAGATGGCGAACATTATGATTATCATTCGAAAATCTTACATATAATATCCCCTCTGCTCGCTAAAGAATATAAGATGGAAGAACAGCGTTTGATATATGAACGCCTTTTTAAGAAAGAGGATGATGCTTATTCGCGTAACAGGGGATTTGAAGAGACGAAGGATATTCAGACAGCCAATAAGAAAAGGGATGAGTTCTTTGTTTTTATTAAAAGGACAATTGAAAATATGAGGTTTCATCCAGATGCAACTATAAAAGCCTATTGGGAAGAATTATATGAAGGTTTGGAACCTTATAAAAATGCGCACCGGGCGAATGCTTTAGAGAATACAGCCTTGGTTTTTTCTTTTATAGAAGAGATGAATCAGGAAAAATATCAGGACATATTAAAAAAGTTAGATTTATTATTGGTGATTGATAAGTTAAAAGAAGCCAATAATAAATGCAACCAGCTATATGGCGAACGCCTGAATGAGAAGCAGAAAAGGAATAAGGAAGATAAAATGAGGAAAATCCGCCCTTTAGTGGATGATGCTTTTTTTGAATTGATAAAGTTTATAAATGCTATCTATTTAGTCAGTTTCCAAATATCAAAAGAAGAGCAAGTGATTCAGGAAATAGGGGAATTGATAAACCAAGTCAATGTATGTACAAAATCACTGCAGGATTCTATTGTTAAAAGGCGTCAGGAAGTGAAAAGAATAAAGTAGGGTATTGAATGAAACGTATTTATCTGATAGGTTATATGGGGGCCGGTAAAACCACTGTGGGAAAGGAGCTTGCCAGGCAAATGAATTTATCGTTTATAGACCTTGACCATTATATCGAAGCCCGCTACCATAAGACGGTAAGGCAACTTTTCCAGGAAAAAGGAGAAGTTGTTTTTCGTGATATTGAATGTAAGATGTTACACGAAGCAGGTATGATTGAAAATGTAGTGATTTCAACCGGCGGAGGGGCTCCTTGTTTTTTCGACAATATGTCTTATATGAATCAAACAGGGACAACCGTTTATTTGAAAACATCTTCGGGCGAACTGGCTAAGCGGTTAGAGTTAGTAAAGCATACCCGCCCTGTATTAAAAGGGCTTTCCGGCGAGAATCTTAAACAATTTATAACAGATAATTTAGAGAAAAGAGACCCTTGGTACAAGCAGGCTTCGGTGATATTCGACGCTGAAAAAATGCTTACAGATAATGACGTTAATGAAATAACATGCGAGCTAAAGAAATTGTTATAATGATAAAAATTAAGTAGAATGACGGGGTCAACACATTTACAAGGAGGGTATATTCCACAGGAATTATTGAAAGAACTTAGCAAGGCGAATAACCATTTGCTTATAGGTATTCCTTGTGAAAAGACCGGAGGAGAGCGCCGGTTGCCCCTCACTCCCGAGGCAGTGGATATGCTGACAGACGCCGGCCATCGTGTATTGATTGAAACGGATGCCGGGTTGGGTATTAACTATTCGGATAATCATTTTTCGGAAGCTGGGGCAGAGATTGTTTCCGGCCCGCAGGAAGTTTACCAGGCAGACCTTCTATTGAAAATACTTCCCCCTTTACCTTCGGAGGTAGCTTTGATGAAGCCACGGTCAACCTTGTTTTCAATGCTCCAGTTTGGGATGTTCAAACAAGAGGCTTATGAAATGATGATGGCGAAACGGATGAATGCCATTGCTTACGAACTCATGATCGACGGGCAAAAAAAGTCTCCGGTGTTGACTGTTATTTCCGAAATTGAAGGGACGGCTTCCATTACGATTGCGTCGGTTCTGTTAAGCAATACACAGGGAGGGAAAGGTGTTTTGCTGGGCGGTATTCCGGGTATTGCCCCTACCGAAGTGATTATTATCGGCGCCGGCTCTGCGGGAACGGTGGCTGCGCGCGCCGCTTTAGGAATGGGCGCTACCGTGAAGATATTTGATAATGACATCAATAAGTTACGGGTGATTCAAAATGCTTTAGGGCAGAATGTTTTTACTTCCAACTTTCATCCGAAAGTATTGCATAATGCCTTTCGTACGGCTGATGTGGTTATTGGGGCGATGAGTTATATCAATGTACATCGGAAATATATAATTGCCGCCGACCTGATTCGTACAATGAAAAAAGGGGCGCTGATTATTGATTTACGTATAAACCAGGGAGGCTGCTTTGAAACGACTTGTTGCCTCTCTGCCTCCGAACCGGACGTGTTCGAGCAATTTGGCGTATTACATTATTGCAAACCGAATATCAGTAATTCGGTAGCGCGTACAACGTCTATGGCATTCAGCAATATTTTCGTCCCGTTGTTACTTCTGTTGGGCGACACAGGTTCGATTCAGGCAATGGTGAAAGAAGAAAATTGTTTCCGTTCGGGTATCTATATGTATTCCGGAAAACCGGTTAATAGTTATGTGTCGAATCGTTTTAATATACCATCCAATAATCCGGATATCTATTTGTCGGCATTTTGATTGGGAAAGGTAGGAATGTATTATAAAGTTTTATTTAACTTTGCAATAATATGCTTCAATTAATCAGAATGCTAAAACTAATAAAAGTGTTATGGCAGAACAGACAAAAGTTACAACTTTAGAAAAAGTTGTGGTTCGTTTCTCGGGGGATTCGGGAGACGGCATGCAGTTAACCGGTACGATCTTTTCGAACTTGTCGGCTATTTTAGGGAATGAAATTTCTACTTTCCCGGACTTTCCTGCAGAAATTCGCGCTCCTCAGGGTTCCTTGAGTGGCGTTTCCGGTTTTCAGGTTCATTTGGGTTCCCGGAAAATCTTTACTCCCGGAGACAGGGCGGACGTCCTTGTTGCGATGAACCCCGCGGCTCTAAAGGTAAACGTTAATCATCTGAAACCAACTTCGATTATTATTATCGATTCCGATTCATTCGGGAAGGCGGATCTTGATAAGGCGAACTTTACTACCGGCGACCCTTTTAAAGAATTAGGCCTTACGGCACAGGTAGTTGCTGCGCCGATCACTACGATGGTGAAGGATGGCCTGGCTGAGTTCGGGCTTGATAATAAGTCGGCGGTCCGTTGTAAAAATATGTTTGCTTTGGGTTTGGTGTGCTGGTTGTTCGACCGGCCATTGGACAAGGCCGAATATATGTTGCAAAATAAATTTTCAAAGAAGCCGGCCATCGCGAAAGCCAATATCAAAGCGCTAACCGACGGCTACAATTATGGTAGCAACATCCATGCTTCAGTTTCTACCTATCGTATAGAAAGTAAAAAGGCCGTTCCCGGTTTTTATATGGATATCAATGGCAATAAGGCTACCTCTTACGGCTTGATAGCTGCCGCTGAAAAAGCCGGGTTGAAACTGTTTCTCGGCAGTTACCCGATTACCCCTGCTACTGATATTCTGCAAGAGCTTTCCGCCCGTAAAGAATTAGGCGTTAAGGCGCTCCAGTTTGAAGACGAAATTGCCGGTATCTGTACGGCTATCGGAGCAAGTTTTGCAGGTTCGTTGGCCGCTACGTCTACGTCTGGCCCAGGTTTGGCCCTAAAGAGCGAAGCCATTGGATTGGCTATGATTGCCGAATTACCCTTAGTCGTTATTGATGTGCAGCGTGGCGGGCCGTCTACAGGATTGCCTACCAAAAGCGAACAAACCGATTTGCTTCAGGCTCTTTACGGGCGTAATGGAGAAAGCCCTGTTGTCGTTATTGCAGCCTCTACGCCCACAGATTGCTTCGATGCGGCTTTTTGGGCAGGGAAATTGGCTGTTGAGTATATGACGCCTGTTATTTTGCTGACGGACTCGTTCCTGGCGAATGGTTCTTCGGCATGGCGGATTCCCGATTTGGATACGTATCCGGCCATTAAGCCCGCTTATCCGGCGGATTATAAAGGCGAAGAGCCTTGGAAACCGTATCGCCGCGACCCGGAAACATTGGTTCGTTATTGGGCGATACCGGGCATGGAAGGTTTTGCCCACCGGATTGGCGGATTAGAGAAAGATTATGATACAAGCGCTATCTCTACCGAGCCATACAATCATCAGAGAATGATAGCCACACGCCAGGCTAAAATAGATAAGATTGCCGCTTGTATACCCGGACAGGAAGTGATAGGGGATGAAGAGGCAGACCTGCTGATTGTAGGGTGGGGAGGTACTTTCGGCCATTTGTGCGAAGCTATGGAAACGATGCGCGAAAAAGGAAAGAAAGTGGCATTGGCCCACTTTAAGTTTATCAATCCGTTACCTGAAAATACGGCGGAGATACTTACCAGATACAAAAAGGTAGTAGTAGCGGAGCAAAATAACGGGCAATTTGCCAATTATTTACGCAGTAAAGTATCCGGCTTTACTCCCTACAAATTCAATCGTGTAAAAGGACAACCTTTCATTGTATCAAGATTAGTTGAAGAATTTACCAAATTATTGGAGGCATAAAAATGGAACAAACAACAATATATCAACCAAAAGATTATAAAAGCGACCAATATGTACGCTGGTGCCCGGGTTGTGGAGACCATGCCGTATTAAACTGTATCCATAAGGCAATGGCCGACCAGGGGATTGCCCCGAAAGACATTGCCGTTATCTCCGGCATCGGATGTTCTTCCCGTTTGCCCTATTATATGAATTCCTATGGATTTCATACCATTCATGGGCGTGGGGCGGCCATTGCTACCGGCGTTAAAACAGCCAATCCCGCCTTAACCGTATGGCTGGCTACCGGCGACGGCGATTGCTTAGCCATCGGAGGCAATCACTTTATCCATGCCGTGCGGCGTAATGTAGATATAAATATCGTTCTTTTTAATAATAAGATTTATGGCCTTACAAAGGGGCAATATTCTCCTACTACCGACAGAGGGTTCGTATCCAAAAGCTCCCCTTACGGAACGGTGGAAAACCCCTTTATCCCTGCCGAACTAACCTTTGGCGCAAGGGGTAATTTCTTTGCCCGGGCAATAGACGTAGACCTTAAGAATACAACGGAGGTATTAACGGCCTGTTCAAAGCATAAAGGCGCGTCAGTGGTAGAAGTTCTGGTAAACTGCGTAATCTTTAATGACGGCATCCACAAGCAAATATCTGCCAAAGAAGCCAGAGCGGAGCGTACAATCTTTCTTCGCCAGGGCGAAAAAATGCTGTTTGGTAACAACAACGAAAAAGGAATCGTACTGGATGGTTTGAAACTGAAAGCCGTTACTCTCGGCCGGGATGGATATACATTAGACGATATATTAGTGCATGACGCGCATACGCCAGACGCTACTCTCCATACCATGCTGGCCATGATGAGCGGAGACATGCCGGTAGCCTTAGGCGTTATCCGCGATATAGAAGCGCCTTGTTACGATGTCGAAGTAGAAAAACAGATAGCCGATGTACAAGCAAAGAAACCCATCCGCAAGCTACACGATTTGCTGATGAGCGGCGAAATCTGGGAAGTGAAGTAAGGCAGATAACATTTACGGTTAACGTAAACGTTCGCTTTTATCTGGATATGAGGAAATCTGGTAGATTTCTTGCACATCTATTAAACGGGGTGTTTGCGCCTGTTGTTTTCATATTACTTTCTTTTAACAGTTTAATTAAAATACAAAGATAAAAAACAAAGCCGCAGAAGTTGATTCTCCCTGCGGCTTATATTGTTTTGTTTTACGGCTCACTTATACTTTTGACGGTGCATAGCCGTAAGTTTCTTTAAAAACTGTTGAAAAATGCGACAAATTTTTGAAACCGACTGTACGATAAATTTCCGAAACTTTTACTTTTCCTGTTTCAAGTTGCTGCTTTGCTTTTTCGAGTCGTTTTTGTATTAACCATTTTTCAGGCGAAAGCGGACTTATTTTTTTGAAATCACGCTTGAAAGTCGCTAAACTGCGCCCTGTGAATGAGGCAATTTCAGCGATCGTTAAATCATACATATAGTTATTATTCAGATAATCAAGTATGTCTATTTTCCACGGCTCTGAAAAATCAAACAGTGCAGTATAAAAATCTTTGTCCGTATTCAGCAAGCAGTAAACGCCTTCCGTCATTTTCAGGCGGATAAGTTCGGGCGTTGGGGCAATCGGCGAATCGAAATAAGGCGTCATTGAAAGAAACAGACTGTGAATGTCGGGGCGGTCGGCAGTCAATTTCTGCAAACTAATTTTTTGTCGTTTTGCGTCCGTTGGCAGTTGGCTTTTGTTTAGTGTTTGGTAAAATTCACGCAGAAACGGACGTGTAAACGTTAGCCAAATGGATTTATACTGCTCATTCTTTTGGGGCATTTTGTTCATACTGATGCGGTTATCTTTACGCACAAAAGCACATTCGCCCCTGTACAGATATGTTGTTTTGCCGCCTTCGTTGATTTCCAGTTTGCCGGACAGGATATAGACAAGCCCGTGTTCGCGTATCATCGGCGTGTATTTATGTGCGCCGTCGGAAAAGCACGACAGGAAAACGTTTGAATATTCTATTATTTCGCAGGATTCCATTACTGTAATTTTTGTGATTTCTTCCAATTTTCCCGCAAAATATGTGTAAAATGTTCAGTGCGAATTTCGTTCATTAGTGGAACCTGTTTATTATATTCGGTGTGGTGATATATAAAACCACATTTTTCCTGTGCCCGCTTCGATTTTTCATTGCCATCGTAGTAACCGCACCAAATTGTCGATAAATTAAGGTCTTCAAATCCGTGCCGAAGCAATTCCCGCACCGCTTCAGGAATTAAACCCTGTCCCCAAAACGGCTCGCCAATCCAATAACCGATTTCGCCTTCATCTTTTGCTATTTCGGCGCTATGAATTTTGCTTTGTGACAGCATTAGTCCGATACTTCCGATTGCTTCACCTGTTTTTTTCAGTGTAACGGCATAAGTATTGTCTTCCGACAGCACATTCTTTATAATATCACGGCTGTATTCTACACTTGTATGCGGCTGCCAGCCTGCAATGGATCTGATATTCGGATTTTTTGCATATTTGTAAAGCGATTCGGCATCGTCTTCTTGCCAAGCTCTTAAAATTAGACGTTCTGTTTGCAATTCCATAATTTGTATAATTAAATCTTATCCGTTATTCAATTATTCTTATTTATCAAATTCACAACTACTTTCACTATGACGTCTTTTTCTTCGGTACGGCTTTCGGCAATCATCAGCGTGAGGGCGACGAGGGTATTGTTTTCAATCAGTCGTGAATGGTCGGGTTTGTACAAAATGCCGTTGCGGTCGAGAAACCAAAGGAACAGGAAGGCGGCAATACGCTTGTTCCCGTCTGAAAACGAGTAATTTTTTGTAACCAGATAAAGCAGCATCGCCGCTTTTTCTTCAATACTCGGATAGAGTTCCTGTCCGTCGAAAGTCTGATAAATGGTGGCAATGGAACTTTTGAAAGAATCGTCTTTTTCGTTGGCAAACAGGTCGCTGCCTCCAAATTTCCGTTTCAGTTGGGCAATTGCTTCTATCGCATTGTCGTAAGTCGCCTGAAACGTGCCTGTTTCAGTGGTATGTTCTACTGCAAGTTGCTGATAATCATATCTGTCGAGCGTGTCGAGGGCGTAGGTGTAGTCGGTGATTACCTGCAAAAGTCCGGTTGCTTCGTCGGCGGTCAATTCCTTGCTTTGCAGAACGTTTGAAAGCAATTTAATAGTCTGCTTCAGGTCGTCCAGTTGCTCTGATTTGACTTTTTCGTTTACAGCATAACCTTTTATGATGTAATCTTTCAGCACACTGTTTGCCCAAATACGGAATTGTGTACCGCGTTTTGTATTAATACGATATCCGAGCGCGATAATCATATCTAAATTGTAGTAATCAATATTACGAACAATTTCACGTTTCCCCTCTTGCCGAACTGTTCGGAATTTCCGAACAGTTGATTTCTCTTTCAATTCTTCAGTGGTATAAATATTTCTAATATGCTCGCTCACATTGGCTTTACTCGAATCAAACAGCATAACCATCTGTGCCTGCGTCAGCCAGACGGTATCGCCTTCTACAAGGACATTCATACTAATCTCGCCGTCCTGCGTTTGATAAATTACTAAATCTTTTGTGTTCATATCGTAAACTTCCAAAGCGCAAAGGTAAATATTATTTCACATTTATCATTCTTAAAATTCTCGCCGGAACGCCGCCGACAACTGCATTGTACTGTTCCAAAAAAGTATTGATAACGGTTGGCGCAACATACCACCAAATTGGGAAACCGATATAGATTGTATTGTACTTTCCCATATCATTCACTTTGTTTGCAATTTCAGGGCGAAAAGTTTTATCGTTCATCTCCACAGAAGAACGGCTTTTGCTGTCGTGCCAATTCAAATCCGTAGCGGTGTAGGGTTGTTTGGGCTGAATTTCGTGTAAATCGCCGTCAACCACAGAAGCAAGTGTTTGTGCGAGTTTTGCCGTATTTCCGGTTGCCGAAAAATACGCTACCAATGTTTTACTCATTTTATTTTCCTCCGATTTTTAGCTGTTAAAAACATCTTTTTCATATTACCTCCTTATTATAATGTCCCGTCAATATTTATCAGCTCATATTCCCGGCTGCCCAGGCCAAGCGTTTCGGCATGTGTAAGAATGAGCATACCGTTTTGCTGTTCGATGCGTTGGCGCAGGGAGGCGCTTCGCTGCGTATCGGCGGCATAAACGAGGTCAACACATGCCTTGTCGAGCGCGACGGGGTCGTGTGAAGCCAGAATGCCGATGTCGTCCAGTTCGGGCGGCGCAGGGTTGCCGTTACAGTCGCAGTCAATCGAAAGATGGTTCATTACGTTTATGTACGCCACGTTGTCGCCCACCGCCTGCATCACAGCGCCTGCCGCATCTGCCATTGATTCGACGAAATCGTTCTGTTCCGCCAAATTATCCCAAAGTTCATCCGTGTTTTTAGTCTTACCCGCGCTATGAATCCATGTTTTTCCTGAAGACGACCCGATACCGATGGAAATGTTTTTCAACGCTCCGCCGAATCCCGCCATTTGATGTCCCTTGAAATGCGACAGCACAAGCCACGAATCGTAGTTCCTGAAATTTGCGCCGACAAAATCTTCCCTCAAATGCTTTCCTTCGGGAAATGGCAGCGAAATCGAGCCGTTTTCGTCCATAATGTCCACTTCGGCGATCGCCGTAAAGCCGTGTTCTTCGGCAACTGCCCGATGTTCTTCCGTTTTGAGCCGTTTTCCCTCGTAAGCCGTATTACATTCCACAATCGTGCCACTTACCGAATGTACCAGATTTTTTATCAAATCAGGCGAAAGATAATGGCGGTTGCCTGCTTCTCCGGTGCTGATCTTGACGGCTACTTTACCTTTCAAATCGCGTCCTGTCATTTTGTAGATTGCCATCAGGCTTTCAGGTGTAACCGCCGCAGTCATATAGACTTTTGACTTGCCGACTGTAGTTTCCTGCTTTTGTTTCCTGGCGGACGGCGAACTGCATCCGGTCATCTGTTCCGCAACGACAATCGCCAATGTCGTCGCCCCTGCTGTTTTCAAAAAATTTCTTCGTTCCATATTGTATTCTTTTACAAAATAAAGTGCAAAGGTAATGCAAGAGCCACAAAGGTTATTTTTCCTTGCGGCTCAAAGAATTTTGGTGTGTGGGTCAATATTGTTTTTTGATTTTTAATTCGGTTCTCTGATTACCAATATTTTATTAAAGCATGCCTCAAAACAGATTATCCTGAGACTGAGTGATGGCATGCGATAATCGTCAAAATACATTTTAAAAAATTCCGAACCAGATTAAAGAACGCGGGAAAAAGGAGATAAGTAAAACCAACGCTCCTGCCATTTTGCTATTTTGTCTTTCTGTCATTTTACCCCCTCTCTGTTTCGCTTATTTGTACTCCATCAGGGATAACCCCTGAAAACACGCTGCATTTGACGTTTGCCTTTTGACAGAAGAACACAAAAAGAAAGGAACCGCAAACTATATGCGCTCAATTAATCCTGTACAGATACAAAACAAAGCAAAAAGCAGTGATTCGCTATCTGTTTGCTCAATAAAAACAGTGGGTGAAAACAGTTGTTCCAGCGCTGTCCCAAGCCCTCGAAGGCCACTTTTCCGGGCGCTGCCGGGCCTTCCGGTTTTTCATTGGGATGTCTCCGCCAAGTTATTGGGATGCTTTTGTAGAGTCATCACAATCCTTTTGCAAAGTCATCGTAATACTTTCCTGAAGACTTCGTCATGTTTTCCCGGAGCCCTCTTGCCAAACAGTCAATGCCAGCTCATTTGATTATGGAAACAACCGGAATCGCCCTCCCAAACCTCCCTTTCCCTCCAAAACACCCGTTAGCAGAAAAGGCAAATTCTTTAAAATCTGTCAGCGAACAGGCATTAACGGTAGCATATTGTAAAACGGCCAATCCTCCTTTTTCCTCCCATTCTCGTATTCTTCGGAAAGAACATAGCCGGCCCATCATTACCGAAAAATTTCTCTAATAGACGTTTGGTAATAGAAAAATAATATTACTTTTGCAGCGTGGTTTATAAGGGTCTTTAAAGGTCTTATTAAGTCGAAGCAGAAATAGGTATGAGTTATTATAAATCAAATTTAATTTTAATTACAAGATGGCTAATTTAGATTTAAGCAGGTATGGGATTGCGGGTGTAACCGAAATCGTGTATAATCCGTCTTTTGACGTGTTATTCAACGAAGAAACGAAACCGGGTTTGGAAGGTTTTGAAAAAGGCCAGGTAACTGAACTTGGCGCTGTGAATGTGATGACAGGTGTTTATACCGGTCGTTCTCCTAAAGATAAATTCTTTGTAATGGATGAAACCAGCAAAAATACGGTATGGTGGACGTCCGACGAATATAAAAATGATAACAAGCCGGTAGACGCTGCATGCTGGACTGCTGTAAAAGAGTTGGCTACCCGGCAACTTTCCGGCAAAAGACTCTTCGTGGTGGATGCTTTCTGCGGAGCTAACGAAAATTCACGCCTGAAACTTCGTTTTATCATGGAAGTAGCATGGCAGGCTCATTTTGTAACGAATATGTTTATCCGTCCTACGGCTGAAGAATTGGCCGCCTTCGGAGAACCTGATTTTGTTATCATGAACGCTTCCAAAGCAAAAGTAGACAATTATAAAGAATTAGGTTTGAACTCTGAAACCGCCGTAGTATTCAACCTGACTGAAAAGATTCAGGTAATTCTGAATACCTGGTATGGCGGTGAAATGAAGAAAGGTATGTTCTCTTATATGAACTATCTGTTGCCGCTTAACGGGATGGCTTCCATGCACTGCTCTGCCAATACAGACATGCAAGGCAAGAATACGGCTATCTTCTTCGGCTTGTCGGGAACCGGGAAAACTACGCTTTCCACAGACCCGAAACGTTTACTGATAGGCGACGACGAACATGGATGGGACGATGAAGGCGTGTTCAACTTTGAAGGCGGCTGCTATGCCAAAGTAATCAACCTGGATAAAGAAAGCGAACCGGATATCTATAAGGCTATAAGGCGCGATGCTTTATTGGAAAACGTAACGGTAGACGCTGCCGGAAAGATTGACTTCAGCGATAAGAGCGTAACTGAAAATACGCGTGTTTCTTATCCTATCAACCATATTACGAACATCGTTAAACCGGTATCTAAAGCCGGCCCTGCCGAAAAGGTTATCTTCCTTTCTGCGGATGCTTTCGGCGTATTGCCTCCGGTTTCTATCTTAACTCCCGAGCAAACGCAGTATTACTTCCTCTCCGGTTTTACAGCTAAATTAGCCGGAACGGAACGTGGTATTACCGAGCCTACGCCTACTTTCTCCGCTTGTTTCGGCGCAGCATTCCTTTCATTGCACCCTACGAAATACGGAGAAGAATTAGTTAAGAAAATGAACAAATCAGGAGCTAAGGCTTATTTGGTAAATACCGGCTGGAATGGTAGCGGCAAACGTATTTCTATCAAAGATACGCGCGGCATCATTGACGCCATCCTGGATGGCTCGATTAATACGGCCCCTACCAAAACAATTCCTTATTTCAACTTTGTTGTTCCTACAGCCTTACCGGGCGTAGACCCTAAAATCCTTGATCCGCGCGATACCTATGCCGATGCTTCCCAGTGGACAACAAAAGCAGAAGACCTGGCAAACCGCTTTATCAATAACTTCAAGAAATTTACCGGAAACGATCTTGGCAAATCACTTGTTGCGGCTGGCCCGAAATTGTAATTGATAAGGTATATTGTAACATAGTACAGGATAGAGACAAGGTTATGCTTTGTCTCTATTTTTTTTCTTAAAATCTTACTAAATATAAAGGTATATTAAAAAGTATTATTATCTTTAACGCGTATATTTTAGTATGTGGGAAGTTTGAGGTATAATAATGAAGAAAATTCTTCTGATAATAAGCGTGATACTATTTCTGTCTTCATGTGGAGAGGATGTAGCTTACCGGATTGAAGGGAAACTTGATAACCTGGAAAATCAGGTTATTTATATTGTTTTTGAATCGGAGAACCGCAGCCTGGCAGATACCGTTATTTGTGAAAAACCGGGGCAATTTAAAATAGAGCAGCGTCAGGAAGGCTTTAACCAGGCTACGCTTTTCTTTGAAAATAAATCATCATGGTTTACCGTTTACCTGGAGCCGGGCGTAAAGGTTACGGTTACGGGGAACGTGCATTATCCCGTATTGTTACAGGCAAAAGGGGGCGGGTTAAACAATGAACTTTCGGCCATACGAAAGAAGATGACGCCCCTGTTAAAAGAACAGGCAGACTTGTTTGCCGGGTTAAACAAGAGCGGCGAAACGGCGTCGGCGGATAGGAATGAGATGTCGTCTAAATTGACGAATCTGAACCATCAGTTAAGCGAAATAGCCCTGGCTTATATCCAGGATCATCCGGGAGAGCAAGCATCTGCAGTATTAATTCAAACCTTTTTTGTAAATCCTGACGATACGCGCAGACTGGATGAATTAATAATCGCTTTAGACCCTGAATTAAGCAGTTTTTACTTAGTAAAGGAACTGGAGCAATATAGCGTGAGAGCCAAACGGACGGCCTTGGGAGCGGAAGCGCCTGATTTTACGGTAAAGAATATCTATGGGAAGCCTGTGGCTTTGGATTCATTCCCCAATAAATATTTGTTGCTTACCTTTACAGCTCCCTGGTGCGACATGTGCCGGACAGATGATTTGTATCTGGATGAAATAGAGAAATTATATTCGAAAGACGATTTGGAACAACTGCTGATAAGCCTGGATGATGATATGGAAGGCGTACGCCGGTTGCTGGAGAAAGACAGTATCCAATGGAACCTGGTAACCGATTCGGCCGGACAGGCAGTCCTGTTGGTTGATTTGTATAATGTAACGGCTCTGCCCCGCTGCTTCCTGATTGACGAGGAGGGGAAAATTATCCTTAAAACAGAAAACGGAATAGAAGTAAAACAAACGCTGGAAAAACTTATAAATAATGAATACAGGAACCGGGAGAAAGAAAGCGGCAAGTAAGGCATAAAGCCTCCCTCCCCCCGTCTTTCTTTCTCCCGCTTCTTCCAAAATGTTAACTATGCTGGTAAAATCGTATGCCGCAGCCGTACAAGGCATCACGGCAACAATCATTACAATAGAGGTCAGTTGCAATAAAGGCATTCAATTCTTTTTGGTTGGATTGCCGGATGTAGCTGTGCGCGAAAGCCATGAACGGATCATTTCGGCTTTGCAGGTCAATGATTATAAATTCCCCCGCTACCGGATTGTTATAAATATGGCTCCGGCGGACATCCGCAAAGAAGGCTCTTCGTATGACTTGCCCCTTGCCGTTGGCATTATGGCGGCTGCCGGAGAAATAGACGCTTCCCGGCTGAATGAATTTATGATTATGGGAGAGCTGTCTCTCGACGGAAGTCTGTTGCCGGTAAAAGGCGTTCTGCCGATAGCCGTCAAAGCCCGCGAAGCAGGTTTCAAGGGCTTTATCCTTCCCGGACGGAATGCCCGCGAAGCAGCCGTAGTAGAAGGACTGAATGTATATGGGATGGAAAATATCAGGGAAGTACTTGAGTTTATCGACGGCAAACGGCATAAGGAACCGGAACGGATTGACGCCGGCGCCGAGTTTTATGCCCGTCAGGAATCATCCTGCGCGTGTGACTTCTCCGACGTCAGGGGGCAAGAGAATGTGAAGCGCGCATTGGAAGTAGCCGCAGCCGGTTCGCATAATTTGTTGATGGTAGGCCCCCCGGGCAGCGGGAAGTCCATGCTCGCCCAGCGGCTCCCTTCCATCCTGCCTCCCCTCACGCTGCATGAATCGCTGGAAACAACGAAAATACATTCGGTAGCCGGCAAACTGGGTAACAACGGCTCCCTGGTGACGCAGCGCCCTTTCCGTTCGCCGCATCATACCATTTCCAATGTAGCGATGGTAGGAGGCGGCTCTTTTCCCCAGCCGGGAGAAATCAGCCTGGCCCACAACGGAGTCTTGTTTCTGGACGAACTTCCCGAATTTAACCGGAATGTGCTTGAGGTAATGCGGCAACCTTTGGAAGACCGGATGATTACCGTCTCACGCGCCCGTTCGTCTGTAGACTTTCCGGCAGGATTTATGCTGGTCAGTTCCATGAATCCTTGCCCGTGCGGATACTATAATCACCCCGAACGCTCTTGCGTATGTTCGCCCGGTACGGTGCAAAAATATATGAACCGCGTTTCCGGTCCGTTATTAGACCGGATTGATATCCAGGTGGAAATAACCCCCGTCCCGTTTGATAAAATATCGGAAAAGGCTCCGTCTGAGCCCAGCGCCGCCGTTCGTGAACGGGTTATAAAAGCGCGCCTTATTCAGCAGGAACGTTTTAAAGACTATCCCGGCGTATATTGCAATGCCCGGATGACTCCCAGGATGCTGCATACGTTTGTAGAGCCGGATAAAGAGGGCTTGTCGAGGCTGAAGGCAGCCATGACGCGACTGAGCCTTTCTGCACGGGCTTACGACCGCATCCTGAAGGTGTCTCGTACCATCGCCGACCTGGAAGGCGCCGACCGTATTGCCGGGCATCACATAGCCGAAGCGCTTAATTACCGCAACCTCGACCGGGAGAACTGGGGGGCGTGATTACCTGAATACTACCTGCTCCGCCGCCATGTTCCTGGCAGCATGCCGGATGGCGTAGGGGCTTATGGTTACCTGGCCGTTCACCAATTCAGGCAGGTTGTAGGAATAAAGGGAATAATCATACGTATCCGGGTCTTCCTGCGGCAATACGAAAGGCTTGGAAGGATTGCCCTGCCCGTCTATATGGGCGAAATAAGGCAGGGTGTAAACGCCATTATCACGCCGGCTGCTTACCGCCACCCACCGGCTGTTCGTACTCCATGAATGATAACTCTCCGTATCGTCGCTGTTGAGGGCAGACATATCTATGGGGCGGCTGGTAGCGAGGTCTATCATCCGTATCTCTGCGTCTTTATGCCAGATGGGGAATTGCCCGTAGCCCGTTTCGGTGTACATCAGAAAACGTCCGTCGGGCGATATGCGGGGAAATGAGGCGCTGTATGCGTCGTTGCGGATGATGGTGTCTGCCTGGGGGCCGATATGCCCGTGAGCGTCGTTAAAAGCCACCCTGTGGATGGCATAACGGATACTGTCATATTGCTTTGGCATGGGAAGGGCGGGAGCGGAGCAATAGTAAAGCGATTTACCGTCGGGCGAGAAAGCGGGAAACGTCTCGAAGGCGTCTTTCGTTACGAGGGAAGCGGCAGACAGGATGGCCTTGCGTTCAATATCGTAGACAACCACATCCGACTCCAGATCGAACACTTCCATTTTCAGCGCTTTTACGGAATGGAAGAATTGTTTGATGTCGTTTACCGAGGCGGCGAGGTATTTCCCCGACGGATGCCAGAAGGGATAGGCGAGATGGCTGATGGTTTGCTCCGTTTGGGTGTTTAGCTTTTGTATGTTCTCTCCGTTGATAATGTAGGTTCCGCCATTGGTTGCACGCATGTGGAGCATCATTTGCTGAGGGTTTCCGCCGCAGAAACTGTGACAGTTGATGCAGTTATAGTCTGTCATGTCATTTTTGATAATGGGCTTTTCCGTAAATGTTTCCAGGTTTCTTTGATAGATACCTGTGATGTGCCATTTCTCGTATCCCGGTTCAATCAGGCGGTATACTAAATGATTGTCTATCGAATCGCTGCTTACGTACAGGGCGAACGGTTGCCAGCGGGTCCACTGGCCGTTGGCCGGGCGGGTAGAGACCGTTACCGATACAGGCTGCCCGGCATTATCTGCCAGCAGTTTTTTCCATTTGCCGGGATGGATACGGATATTGTTTTTGCCCGAGCAAGTGAAACTGTTCCCGTTCGTCCCGGCAAAGACGGCGTGGCAGCTCTTTACCTCCCCTTCCACCCTGAAGTTGAGCGGGGCGATATTGACTGGAATCGTTACTCCTTTATAGTCAGGGAAGATAGAAGGCGAATCATTTGCAACAACAGCATTATCCGGCTTATCTGCACAACTGAAAAGGATGAAACTCACTCCCGGCAACCAAGCTGCAAGGAGGCAGGTAAAAGTGATTCGGTGTATTTTCTTCTTTGTGCAGTTATTCATCGGTTCTGTCTTTTAGGAGGTTGTATAAACTGGGCGTAATAATAATACGTATCGCCGTACTGGCGAGACAGCAGGGTGGGGGAGAGGCGCTGCGCCTCTTTCAGGTAGCTTTGAAAGCGCCCGTATACCTTAGGGTGGATGGCGTACGAACGGAATGCTTCCGGGTTGCTCTCTACCGCCGAGTAATACATGCAGATGGCTTCCTGGTAGAGGACGGGGAGAGGCTCTCCCTTTTCTTTCAGCAGGTTCATATAGTGCATAAAAGGCTTCAGGTCTTTATAAATTAAAAGATAGCCCATGCCGTATTCGAAAGCCCTTTTGTTTTCGGGATGGTCGTCAATAAGGAAGGCCAGGGCGTTGGGCAATGCTTTTGTGAGGTCGTAATTATTGTCGGTGACGGGGTTAAGCCTTCTTCTTTGGGCAATCCAGTCTGTCGAGGCGGCTTTCCCCGGGTTCAATAGCGGGCGCTGCTCCCTTGCCCAGCGGCTGTAAAAAAGGGAGCTTTCCAATATCCTGATGTATTTCCCGGCCACCTGATACTCTTCATTTACCAGGTATGTTTCCACCAGGCGTTTCATCAGGCGGGGCTGCACGCATCGCTGGGCGCTTAATACGCCTGTGAAGGCAAAGCGCTGGGCGGCGTTGGTATGATTTACCAGCCAGGCTACTTCGCTTGCTTCGATAAGTCCCAGGCGCGTCTTAGGGTCGTGAGGGATAAAGCCTTCTTCCCCAATCTGCGGGATACGCATCAGCGCTTCGTTAAACCTGCCTGTATAAGCATACGCCAGGTTTACATAGACTAATGCGTCTTTATCCTTTACGGGATGCCTGGCGGCATGTGCTGTTATTTTCTCCCATTGTTGTTGCCTGGCATACCAGTCGTACCGGTAAGCCTGTTCCAGCGGATGCTGTTTATAGAAGGCAAGCCCTCCCATAATGATTGCCAGAAGCAGCATCGGGGCGGCGGCGTTCATCCATTCCTGCCTGAATACCTTTTTTTGCCTCCGCAAGGTACAGGCCAGCAGGGCTGCCAGGGGGAAAGAACACCAGGTGTATCCAAATGAAGCGGGTATGGGATATTCGGGATGATAGAGATGTTTGCCCAGGAAGGCTTCGCGAACCGGCAATACATACGCCGTACGCATGGCAAGCAGGGGGATAGCAAGGCCCCAGAGAAGCAGCCCGGCCGCCGCCGCTATACGCGCTTTCCCTCCCGCAGATACCTCATAAACTACTATCAGCGCGGCTGCCAGCAAATGCGCCGGAGCAGCCAGTACGTAGGCCGCCAGGAGGAAGGCGAACCCACAAAGGCGGCGCACAACAGGCCGTTTGATACAGGCGTAACCTAAGGCCACGCCTGTCCCAGGCAAGGCGGCTACAACGGAAGCTATGGACTCTGCCGGATATATCCAGAACAGGAACACAGGCGCGATGGCTGCCATAACAGATACGTTAGCGCCGCAACGCCGTATAAACAAATGAAAGAACCCTGCGATGCCCCCCGACAAGACGGCCAGGCTGCCGGCTGCAAAAAAGGGAAGCAGGAAGAATTGTGTAATGAATGCCGTGATGTATTCATTAAAGCCTCCGGGCTGCCCCAGAAGCTCCATAAGAAAATCTGCCCGGAAAAGAAACAGGCTGTATTGCTCCATAAACCGGTATCCATACCGGTAATTCAGTTCGAAGAAGAGAAAGCAACCGGTAAGGTAGAAAAGGAAGAGCAGCCGGTTGGCAGACAGTAAACGTTTCATGGCAGTTGTAAATGAATGTTTGGTGCAAAAGTAACTAATTTACCTGGCCATACGGAGGAGTTCATCTATTATTTCCCGGTTGTACCCCATTTCTTTGGCCTTGAGAAAGTCCTTCCTGGCCGGCTCGCGCTCGTAAAGCGACAATTTAATTTTCCCCCTCAGCACATACATGGCCGCAGCAGGTTCGGCTGCTTCAGCAAATACCCTGTTGATGTCGGTCAGCGCCCGGCCATTCTTGCCCATCATAAAATAAAGATCGGCCCGGCCTTCGTAAAGCATCCGGTTGTGGGGCAACTGGTCGATGAGGTAATTGTAGATGCGTTCACTCTCGCCGTAATTGCCGCGCATCTTCTCCAGCACGGCGTGTCCCAGGCGTCCGAACACCGTCTTTTCGTTCACCTCAAGCATCCTGTCAAAGTCTTGTTCGGCGCGGATAAAATCTTTCTTTCCAAGATAAAGGATACCCCGCCTGTAGAGGGCATCTTCATTAATGGGATTTTGTAACAGCAGCAGCGAGTAGTCGTTAATCGCCTTATCCGCTTCGCCCATCTCTGCATACAGCGAAGCCCTGTTGTCTAAAATCGTTTCATTATCAGGATGCCTGCCGAGGGCGGCTGTATACGAAAAGACAGCATCCTCCCACTTCCCCTGTCGGCGCTGTATGGTTCCAAGGTTGGTAAGCAAAGCATAGTTGTTCGGATTCCCAGGCTCCAGGCGCATAGCCGCCCGCAAACTTTCTTCGGCGGCAAACAATTCCCCCCTGTCCAGATACTGATAACTTTTCTCAATATATTCCTCATACGTCTGCGCCGTCAACACTCCCGGCCAATAAACCATACCCCACAGCAAAATAATAAACCATCTCATATCACATACAATTTTAGCAGATAAGGCACAAAGATACTAATTCCCGCAGTAATCCCGCCCCCTTCCCTGCTGCAATCCCTCGCACGGACTGCGCCATCCCGCCTGCCGGCATAAACAGTGACAGGGATAAAGGCGTACATACGCAACAGATTATGAAGATAAACAGAAAAACCTTGAACGCCGGCAACGGATATTATCCCGTAAAGCCCCGGTGACAGCAAACAAACCTCCGGTGACGGCAAACAAGCCCCGGTGACAGCAAACAAACCTCCGGTGACGGCAAACAAGCCCCGGTGACGGCAAACCAGGCTCCGGTGACAGCAAACCAAGCCCCGGTGACAGCAAACCAGGCTCCGGTGACAGCAAACCAGGCTCCGGTGACGGCAAACCAGGCTCCGGTGACAGCAAACCAGGCCCCGGTGACAGCAAACCAGGCTCCGGTGACAGCAAACAAAGCTCCGGTGTCAGCAAACAAAGCTCCGGTGACAGCAAACAAAGCTCCGGTGACAGCAAACAAAGCTCCGGTGACAGCAAACAAAGCTCCGG
>JAIRKZ010000164.1 GCA_031259845.1 Tannerellaceae bacterium
TACTTTTACCACATTCGTTTCCATGGCTTACTTTTTGCTTTGTTTCTTAAATAATGTCCGGGGGCTTTCCGGTAGTTCCGGCAATAGTTTCCCTATCTCGTCGAGACAGTCAATTGCCCGCAGCAGCCTGATGAACGAAGCCAATGTAATCCCGGTGGATGAACCGTTCTCGAAAGAGCTTATGGTAAAGACGCTCAAGCCGGATTTTTCAGCAACTTCTTTTTGCGTATAGCCCATTCGTTTCCGGTAGTCGCTATACTTCTTGCCGAGTTCCCGGATTATGTCGCTTCCTGATTTCTCATATAATTCGCTGTACATATTTTCTGTTGTTTATTTTGTAAATATAGATAAATCTATAATAATGACAAAATAATCTGATAAAATATAGTTATGTCTGTAATTAAGAAATGTCAAGTTATTTGAAGCAGTTAAGGCATGAAGCAGTAGTTCAGTTTGAGCATGAATACGTTTTCGGGGCTATAGCGGAACAGTTCCTCTGTGTTCCGGGACAGGGAAGAGGTGTATTCCGGAGCCGTGCCGGAGCGGCCCTGTCCCCACACTAAGTAGACGGTGGAGTTTGGGCGGTATTCCCAGCGAGCCACCAAGTTGAAGCGGAATTCGCGGAAGCTGAAATCCGGATTGTCAAAGGTATAGGCATCGCCGTTTGCCTCCTTTACCCGGTAGGTATTATCGGCGGGATGATAGGCCAGCACATCGTCTCCCAGGAGGCGGAAGCGGTTTTCGTACGTCTTGTCCATCGTATGGGCGGCCCGTTTAAATTCATAATACTTTCCCGACGAAAAAAACGGATTGCCGTAGAACTGCACGGACAGGTCGGGCGTGATGCTGTAATCCGCGCGCAGGGTAATCCCCGATGTATGTTGCCTGATGGAACCCATTATATACGCCTTTCCGCCCGGAGCCAGTTCTTCGATAGCCGCATACTCCAGCCCCATGTGGCGGTAGGTATAATCCGCCCGGAACGACAGACCCAGGTTCGGGATGAGGCGGAATTTGATTGTGGCCCAGGCATATTGGGCGTAGCGGTTATGCCCCAGCATGGTTCCGTGGTAACCGCCTCCTTCTATCTTTTTCGAGCCGTCTGTCCAGAAGTTCATATCCGTTCCCCATCGTGGATTGAGGCGTACGGCAGGGCCTCCGCGGAGCATACCGTTTTCTACCGTCGCTATATCGTAGAAACCGCCTGCATAAACCCTCCATTTATTCCGGAACGTAAAGTTTCCTTCTACGCCTGTGCGTCCAAACGTATTGTTATTGCCGTAATCCCAAAGGAAACGGTAGAAGACGTCGGCGTTATAACTCCGGAACGGACCTTCCGGCTTGTTTTCCACATAAGCGGCGTAGCCTCTCAGCATTTTATAATCGGCGTTTTGCAGGTATCCGATGTCGTTGGGGTCGAAACCGGGAGTAGCCCATGCGAACCAGTGCCGGCTCACGATTTTATTCTCGCCTCCGCGCCCAATCATGATTGTCCCGGCATTGCCGCGCATGCGTGTGCGCGAACTGTCTACCGATACATACGCAGCATCTTCGCGCCGGTAATTATGTACGGCCGATTCCTGAAGGGCCGTTATCGCTTCGGCGCTGCCTTCCACGTGGCTGTATTGCAGGCTGCCCGTTACAAAATAATCCCGGTTGGCGGTATATTGCGTAAAGTCTACCGCGCCCGTATAAGCATTGCGGGGCAGGAAGGATACGAGGTGGCTGTCTTGTATGGAACGGTTTACGGAAGTCAGCATCCCGCCAACAATCGTGTTTCCCCCATTAATATCCTGTTGCACGCGGGCTACCGAATAGGCGGCGAGGGGCTGGGCTGTCAGGCTGTATTCGGCTCCGTGTTCCGTAATCCGGGCGCTTTCTTTGGCCGTAATGCTGTTGAGCAGTCCCAGCGACAAGCCGTTTTTGCTTTTGCCCGATACCTTGACGGCGCTGATGATATGCGTTTGCTGCGGCACGGAGCTATACCGCCCCTCCTTCTCGTCCGGGCCCCAGCGCGGGGAGGCCCCAATCCGGCGCGAATAGAAGAGGGATTCGCCCGGCATATTGAAGATATGCTTGCCTTCCAGAAAGAAGGGGCGTTTCTCTTCGTACCAGGTTTCGAAGGCAGTCAGGTTGATGGTGGAAGGGTCGGCCTCCACCTGCCCGAAATCGGGATTAATGGTAAAGTCTAACGTAAAATCGCTGGATAGGCCAATCTTGCCGTCCAGTCCGGCGCCATAGCCCCATTCCCTCCCTGTGGCGTATGGATTGCCTGCTTCCCTTTCGGAGGTTTGGAATTTCAGCGATGTGTACGGACTGAGTTCAATCCGCCTCCCCGACCGTGGAAGGCCTGATATGCCGTTCAGGGTGGCAAGGGAGTATATAAAACCTTTATTATTGCGGGGAATCAGGCGTAAATGGTCTGTTTCTTTCTTCCGGTCGATCACACGGATAGCCTGGAAACCCCACTGCTGTACCGCTTCGGCCGAATAACGAAGCTGCGAGAGGGGTATCCGGAACTCGGCATACCAGCCTTCGCTGTCGGATGATATCCTGCCCTCCCATACGGCATTCCAGGTATAGTCGTCGTCGTCGGTGTTTGTACACAGGAAGTCCGCCTTTGTTCCCCCGGCTGTCAGGGCAAAAGCAAAACCGGTGCGCTTGTCGGCATAGCTGTCGAATACAACGCATACGGCGTCTCCTTCTATCTGATCGCGGGGAACCGGCCAGCGGTTTATTCTGTCCGGTTCGGCGTCGAGCGCGCGAAAGGCTACATATATATTGTGATTGTCGTAAAGTACCTTCAGGCAGGTCTCTTCCGTTTCCGGCTTGCCTTCGTCGGGTTGTTGCTGTACAAACGCGCCATACCATTCCCCGGCATTTTCCCAGCAGTCGTCGCGCAATGCGCCATCTATTACGGGAGGGGCGCTTATCCTCGTTGCCGCCAACGGTTTGCCGGGTTCCTGTTCCTGCGCGGATAAGTCTAAAGAAAAGAGAACTAAACAGATGCTAAGCAAGAGTACGTGTTTCATGGGTTCAAACAGATTACATAAGTTGTGTGTTACTATCTTAATTACGTAACGGATGGCAGAAACGTTGCATCCGATATTCCTTCCCGTTTATGCAATAAGAGCTTTTTGGTTTCGTTATATTTGCACGTCAAAGGGCGTGTTTATGAAGAAGAAGATTGTAACGTACATATTATTTCTTTCGGCCATCTTTCTCCTGTTCTCCTGCAAATCGGCCAAATTGAGTGATGCGGAAGAGAAGCAGCGTATCGGCGAATACAATGAAGCGGCCGCTATCTACCGGAAGGTTTATGCCAAAACGCCTCCCCAAGAGAGGGAACTGCGCGGGTATATCGCTTTTCGTATGGCCGATTGCAACCGGTTGATTAATAAAACAAGCCAGGCAACCGGCGCTTATATGAATGCGCTCCGGTATAATTATCCGGACAGCACGGTGAATCTTCGCCTTGGGCAGATGTATCAGAAAGGCGGGAAATACAATGACGCTATCAGGTATTATACCGATTACCTGTCGTCAAACCCGGCCGGCACGCTTGCCGCTAATGGCATAAAAGGTTCCGAAATGGCCCCTGTATGGAGGCAGAACCCCACCCGTTACCAGGTGAAACGGATGGATAAATTCAACTCGAGGCGTTCCGAATTCAGCCCGATGCTTTCCGGTAATAATTACGATCAGCTTTATTTCGCTTCGTCGCGCACCAAAGATAAAGACGCCGCCGTGAACCCGATTACCGGGCTAAACAATAATAACCTGTTTCTGGTAAAGCAAGATGAGAACGGCAACTGGCTCAGCCCCGAAGAACTGGCAGATGAAGTGAATACCGAATTTGACGAAGGAACCCCTTCCTTTACGGCGGATGGAAACAATATGTATTACACCTATTGCGCCCAAGACCCGGAAGGCCCCCGCACCTCCGAGATATATGTATCTACCCGCGCCAATGCCAGTTGGGGAAAAGGCTCGCGCGTTTCGATAGTTAAAGACTCCGTAACGGCCTTAGGGCATCCGGCGGTTTCTCCCGATGGGAAATATCTTTATTTTGTCTCGGATGCTATCGGCGGTTATGGGGGAAAAGATATATTCAGGGCCCGTATGCTGGGAAACAGTTTCGGCCCGATGGAAAACCTGGGGCCGCAAATCAACACGCCCGGCGACGAAATGTTTCCATACGCCCGCGATTCGGTCACCTTGTATTTCGCCTCGAACGGACATCCGGGCATGGGCGGGTTAGACATCTTTAAGGCCACGATGGACAGCATGGGCGTTTGGTCTGTCGAAAATATGAAAGCTCCCATTAACTCGATGGGAGATGATTTCGGAATCACGTTTGCCGGGAATAAAGAAAAGGGCTTCTTCAGCTCAAACCGGAACGATGCACGCGGGAGCGACCATATTTATTCGTTTGAACTGCCCGTCATCACCATCTTTATCGAAGGCGTCGTATTCGACCTGGACGAATACCCCGTAGAAGAGGCTACCATACGCATCGTAGGACGAGACGGACTGAACGTAACCGTACCGGTAAAAAAAGACGGCTCCTACCGCGTAGAATTGGAACGGGATATCAGTTACGTGATGATGGCAAGCGCACGCGGCTTCCTGAATCAAAACTTCGAATTGCAGACAGGAGCCGAAGAGAAAAACGAAACATACCTGGTAGATTTCTTCCTCTCGCCGCTCCATCGCCCGGTTGTGATAGAGAATATCTTTTATGCTTTCGACAAGGCAACGCTGCGCCCCGAATCAAAAGAGGCGTTAGACGAACTGATAAAGATGCTGAACGATAACCCGAACGTGACCATCGAACTCGGCGCCCATACCGACAGCAAAGGAACCGACGAATATAACGAACGCCTGGCGCAGCGCCGGGCGCAGTCGGTGGTAGATTACCTCATTGCCGGAGGCATTGCCGCCGGTCGCCTGGAAGCGAAAGGATATGGCGAGAGCGTCCCTAAAACGGTAGATAAGAAAATGGCCGGCGCATTCGATTTCCTGACGGAAGGAGACGTCCTGACGGAAGAATTTATCCTTACATTAACTCCCGCACAGCAGGAAACAGCCGATCAGATCAATCGCCGTACGGAGTTTAAGGTGTTACGTACAAATTACGACTTGTTTTAAAATTTAACCGGGAAAGATATTTTATGTTTCCATATCGTTGAAATGAAAAGAAACTATTTATTACTTATCATTCTTTTATTCGTAACCAAAAGCAGTTACGCCCAGGGTATTGCCGTTTCCGATAGCCTTTCTCCCGTAAAGAAGGCGCCTCCCCGTTTTTTATCGTTTACCGATATGGGAGGCATTGTATTGCCCACCAACGATTATATACGCCAGGGAAACCGTATCCCCTGGTATGGCGCCATATCATTCAAATTCGGGACGTATTCCGCCGGCGACAGTTGGGAAGATTTCGCATTTGGCATGCCTTACAACGGTATCGGTATCTATACAGCCAAGCTCTTTAACAAGAAAGCGCTCGGAGCCCCTGTCTCTTTATACCTTTTCCAGGGAGGCGACTGGAAGAGATTCAATGCCGGCTGGTCGCTAAAGTATGAATTCAACCTCGGCATGTCTTTTAACTGGAAGCCATACGACATATTCGACAACCCGGACAATATAGCCTTAGGCTCCGCATCGAATGTGCATGTGGGCGCCAATGTATATATGAAAAGGAGATTGAATAGCAGATGGGATTTACATATAGGCGTGGGAGCCGCCCACTTTTCCAATGGCGCACAGCGGCTTCCCAACAAAGGCGTCAACCTCTTGTCTCCTTTCGTAGAACTAGTTTACAACGTCAATCCCGAAGCCGTCGATTATTCCAGGCGCGCCGCATTTACCCCTCCTCCATTAGAGAAAAGTATTGATTACGACGTTCTTTTTACCGTTACTTCCCGGCAGATACGGGTAGATACCGCTGGAACGGGCTTGCCCCAACGCATATTAGACAAGAACTTTAAAGTGTTCGGGCTTAGCTACGCCACGATGTTTGTAAACAGCTATAATTACAAGTGGGGCCCCAGTATAGAAATGGTGTACGACGAAAGTTCCGCCGTGAAAGTATGGCGCCAGATACACCCCCAAGACGGGCAATACTATGACAGGGTGAAGCCGGGCCCTATTCATAAGCGTTTCTCCGTGGGGCTTTCTTTAAAAGGCGAAATGACTTACCGGCGCGTCTCTTTCTTTGCCAATATGGGCTATAACCTGCTCCACGGGAATACATACGACTACCGCGTCTACCAGATAATAGGAGCCAAAGTGTATCTGAAAGATAATATATTCGGCGCCTTTGGCATTCGCGCCGGCAAATTCAGCAAAGCGCAATATTTATACTGGAGCATCGGCTACACAATAAAAGGCAGCCCCCTGACAAAGAAAGACAGATATATCAATCACATTCTACCGTGAATTTATAGATACATTCGCTTGTATAGGTTTCGCCGGGGCGTAACACCGTGCTTGGGAATTGCGGCTGGTTCGGACTATCGGGATAATGCTGCGTTTCCAGGCAGAAAGCTCCCCGGTGCGGATACGTTACTCCATGTTTCCCTTTGTCGGCGCCGCTCATAAAGTTTCCGCTATAGAATTGTATGCCCGGTTCGTTTGTATACACTTCCAAGCCGATGCCGCTCTTTTTGGAAACAGCCTTTGCCGCCAATGTATGGATATCCCCTTTAGCGTTCAGTATCCAATTATGGTCGTAGCCACGGCCTCTCGTCAATTGTTCAAACGGATCATCTATATGCGCCCCGATAACTACCGGCATACGCAAATCCATCAGCGCGCCTTCTACCGGCTCAATCCCTGTGGGAATAAGCGTTTCGTTTACCGGCGTGTAATAATCGGCATTGATCAGAATGGTTTGATCCGTTACCGGTGCGCCGTGATCGCCGGATAAGTTAAAATAACTGTGATTGGTCAGGTTTACAATAGTAGCTTTGTCGGTGGTAGCCTCATAGTGAATAGCAATTGCATTGTTGTCTTCCAATGTATACGTAACCTTTACAGCTAAATTACCCGGAAAACCGGCTTCGCCGTCCCTGGATAAATAAGTCAGCTCCAGCGTCTGGCCGTTTACCAGCTTAGCGTCCCACACGCGCGTATGATAACCGTTGGGGCCTCCATGCAGGCAATGCCCGTTGTTATTCTGCGGAAGCGTATACTCCGCCTCGTCAAGAATAAATTTCCCATTAGCGATACGGTTGCCGTAACGCCCAATCAGTGCGCCGAAATTCCCGTCGGATGCAGTATAGTCTCCGATATTGTCATATCCCAGCACCACATCCGTCATCTTTCCATTCTTGTCTGGCGCCATCATCGATACCAGACGTCCTCCGTAATTCGTAATACAAGCCTCCGCCCCATTGCTGTTTTTCAATACAAATAAAGCCGTAAGCTTCCCATCCACCATAGATACAAAGTCCGTCTGCTTTAAGCCCGAAAGCGTAAGTTCTTCTTTTTTTTCACCGCAAGACAGTAACGCCCCTATTGCCAAAACGGAAACAATCAATTTCTTCATATTCCTATTCATTTGTAGTTAATAAAATAATCATTTGATGAGGGGCAAATATACATTTTTCTTCCCATATCCAATTAACGACAGGCTATTTTTCCCGGGCAAACGCATCTAAAAAAAGAGGTGTAATAGTTGTGTATTCATTTGAAAAGTATTTTTTTTGTCAAAAACTTCATGAAATCACCTGTTGATTATTTTACAGACCTAACAGATCCTCGAGTGGACAGGACGAAGGATCATTTGATGGAAGACATCATTTTTATCACTATAGCGGCAGTGATCTGTGGCGCCGGGACGTGGAACGACATTGAACAATATGGAAAATCCAGGCA
>JAIRKZ010000176.1 GCA_031259845.1 Tannerellaceae bacterium
CCTATCGCCCGTTCGGGAAAGGTAAAGACCGGCCAACGGGTGATTATCCGCTTCAATAACTTCCCCGACCAGGAGTTCGGCATTGTGGACGGAGTGGTAAACGCTATCTCCCTCGTCCCGGCAGACAACAATTACCGGGTAGAGATAGGACTGCCGGGCGGCCTGGTCACCAACTACAACAAAACACTGCCCCTTACCCATGAAATGAAAGCCTCCGCCGAAATCGTAACCGAAGACCTCCGATTGATACAACGCTTCTTTATGCCGGTGAGAAAAGCGCTGAAAGAAGGTTTTTTATTTGAATAAACCCGGAATCTACTTGTCTGATAACTTGAATTAACATACCTTTGTGGTATTCTTGAAGTGATAATGAAATTTATAAATGTAAGTAAATAACTTAAACAGATTATCTTATGTGGTTACTTAATTCTTCTGTCGGGAAGAAACTGATAATGAGCATATCGGGCGTCTTCCTTATTTTGTTTCTACTGTTTCACTTGTCTATGAACATAGCGGCTGTATTCTCGGAAGAGGCATACAACCTGATTTGTTCTTTCTTAGGCTCCAATTGGTACGCAGTGGCCGGAACGCTGGTGTTGGCGGCCGGGTTCGTTATTCACATTCTTTACTCTATTCTGTTGACCTTGCAGAATCGTAAAGCGCGTGGTAACAGCCGGTATGCGGTAAATGTCCGCCCGAAAAATGTGGAATGGTCGTCACAGAACATGTTTGTGCTGGGGTTGATTGTTGTCTGCTTCCTCGTATTGCACTTTTCCCAATTCTGGTATAAGATGATGTTCGCCGAATTAATTGGGCATCATACGGTAGTTTTGGGGGGAGCAACTGTTTCTACACAGGCCGGAGCTGAATTTATCAAGTATTATTTCAGCCAGCCGCTGATTGTAGCGCTTTACCTGGTATGGTATGTGGCTTTATGGTTTCACCTGACGCACGGTTTCTGGAGCGCTATCCAGACAATCGGTTGGAGTAACGCCCTTTGGCTGAAACGCTGGCAGGTTATTTCCAATATTTTCGCAACCCTCGTATGCCTGGGATTTGCATTTGTAACCATTGCGTTTTTCCTGAAGAGCCTGTAATGGCATATATAAACAGTAATTATAGGTGTAATCTTATAGAATATAAATAGTATGACTCAGATAAATTCAAAAATCCCACAAGGCCCTTTGGCTGAAAAGTGGACCAATTATAAAGCGCATCAGAAATTAGTGAATCCCGCTAACAAACGCCGGTTGGATATTATTGTCGTAGGAACCGGCTTGGCCGGCGCTTCCGCCGCCGCATCACTTGCCGAAATGGGATTCAATGTATTAAACTTCTGTATACAGGATTCTCCCCGCCGGGCGCACTCTATTGCCGCGCAGGGAGGTATCAATGCCGCTAAAAACTACCAGAATGATGGCGACTCTGTTTACCGCCTGTTCTATGACACCATAAAAGGAGGAGACTATCGCGCCCGCGAAGCAAACGTTTATCGTTTGGCCGAAGTATCCAATTCAATTATCGACCAATGCGTTGCACAGGGCGTCCCTTTTGCCCGCGAATATGGCGGTTTGCTCGACAACCGTTCTTTCGGCGGCGCACAGGTATCCCGTACTTTCTATGCCCGCGGGCAAACCGGGCAACAATTATTGCTGGGCGCTTATTCTGCCTTGAGCCGCCAGATTGGTTTGAACAAGGTGAAGATGTATACCCGCCATGAGATGGTAGATGTGGTTAAGATAGATGGGCGCGCTCGCGGCATTATCGCACAGAACCTGATAACCGGCAAATTGGAACGTTTTTCCGCTCATGCCGTAGTGCTTGCCACAGGCGGTTATGTGAATACGTTCTTCCTTTCTACCAATGCGATGGCCTCGAACGTCTCTGCCTCATGGCAATGCTATAAAAAAGGCGCTTATTTTGCAAACCCCTGTATGGTTCAGATTCACCCCACTTGTATTCCGGTACATGGCGAATTTCAATCTAAACTGACCCTGATGTCGGAATCGCTTCGTAACGATGGCCGTATCTGGGTGCCGAAGAAAAAAGAAGACGCCGAAGCGATCCGTGCAGGTAAATTGAAACCGACACAAATCAAGGAAGAAGACCGCGACTACTACCTGGAACGCCGTTATCCGGCCTTCGGCAATTTGGTTCCGCGCGACGTGGCCTCCCGCGCCGCCAAAGAACGTTGCGACGCCGGTTTCGGCGTAGGAGCCGGACAGGCTGTGTATCTCGACTTTGCCGAAGCAATCAACCGTTTAGGCAAGAATGTAGTAGAAGCGCGTTATGGAAACTTATTCCAGATGTATGAAAAGATTGTAGACGACAACCCGTACGAAACGCCTATGATGATTTATCCTGCTCTTCATTATTCAATGGGCGGGCTGTGGGTTGATTATGAATTGATGACGTCTGTTCCCGGTTTATTCGCTATTGGCGAAGCCAACTTCTCCGACCATGGCGCAAACCGTTTGGGGGCTTCCGCTCTGATGCAGGGATTGGCCGACGGTTATTTCGTATTGCCTTACACGATTCAGAATTACCTGGCCGACCAGATACAGGTGCCACGTTTCAGTACGGATTTGCCTGAATTTGGAGAAGCCGAAAAACAGGTTAAAGAACGTATTGACCGTTTGATGAGTGTCCGGGGTAAACGCTCTGTTGACAGTATACACAAAGAATTAGGGCATATCATGTGGGACCATGTGGGTATGGCCCGTAATGCCGAAGGATTGAAAGAAGCGATTGAAATGCTTAAAAAGCTGAAAAAAGAGTTCTGGAGCAACGTACGTATTCCCGGTAAAGCAGGAGACTTAAATGTAGAGCTTGGAAAAGCGTTGCGCCTGGCCGATTTCCTTGAAATAGGCGAATTGATGGCGCACGATGCGTATGACCGCGCCGAATCTTGCGGCGGGCATTTCCGCGAAGAGTACCAAACGCCCGACGGAGAAGCGCTTCGCCGCGACGATCAATACTCGTACGTTTCCTGCTGGGAATACCAGGGAGAGGACAAAGAACCGGTAATGAATAAAGAACCGCTTGATTATGAATTCATAGTTCGTCAACAAAGAAATTACAAAAACTAAACAACAATGGATAAAAATATAAATATCACGCTGAAAGTTTGGCGTCAGAAAGGCCCGAAAGAAAAAGGAGCTTTCGAGACTTATCAACTGAAAGACGTTTCGCAAGGCAGTTCTTTCCTCGAAATGCTGGATATTCTGAATGAAACGTTGGTTAATGAAGGCAAAGAACCGGTTGTATTCGACCACGATTGCCGTGAAGGTATTTGCGGTATGTGCTCGCTTTATATCGACGGGCATCCGCACGGGCCGGATACAAGTGTTACGACTTGCCAGTTACACATGCGCAAGTTCAATGATGGAGCTACGATCACGATTGAACCTTGGCGTTCGGCAGGCTTCCCGGTTATCCGCGACCTGATGGTAGATCGTTATGCATACGATAAAATTATTCAGGCCGGAGGATTCGTCTCTGTTAATACAGGAGGCGTACCGGACGCCAATGCCATACCTGTTCCTAAGAAAGACGCAGACCTTGCGATGGACGCAGCGGCCTGTATCGGCTGCGGCGCTTGTGCGGCAGCTTGTAAGAACGGTTCGGCTATGTTGTTCGTATCGGCCAAAGTCAGTCAGTTGGCTTTATTGCCGCAAGGCAGGATAGAAGCTGCCCGCCGTGCAAAAGCCATGATAGCGAAGATGGATGAACTGGGGTTTGGCAATTGTACGAATACCCGCGCCTGTGAAGCAGAATGCCCGAAAGATATTTCGATATCAAATATAGCCCGCCTGAATCGTGAATTTATAAAGGCTAAATTGAAAGATTAATCAAACACAGGGACGTCATGAAATATGAAAAAACTCCTCCACTATATTCCGGGGGAGTTTTTTTGTCGATAATAATCCGTTATTTGTCGGCGCTTATTGTCTAACAGGCGTTTTTTTAGTTGTCATGTTTATGGAAGAAGATACATTTGCGTTATAAATTAAAAAATTAAAACTAATGATTATCCGTAAACTATCGCATCCACATTGGCACCGGACAGTTAATACAATTGTTGCGGCGTTAATTTTTATTGTAGCAGGCAGTATGTTGCTTGGGCGGAATTTGGATTTGGTTCCCGATTATGTTTTTCGCATTGTTGTATCCTGGCAAATGTTGTTGATTGTATTTGGACTGTCGTCGCTTATAAAACGAAACCTGACAGCCGGATTTATATTCCTGGCAGTCGGGACTTTTTTCCTGATACCGGCTATAACAGGCGTGGAAGAGGAATGGTTTCGTACGTACTGGCCGGTTATCTTTATTATAACAGGTATTGTATTATTGTTTAAACGGCGGAACTTTAAGCATCATCATGAGGGAGGATGGAAATGGGATGGGTGTGAACATGCGACTTCGGAAGAACTCTCTTCTGAAGATGGATTTGTAAAAGCGAACGTAAGTTTCGGAGCGGCCAAATATATTGTTCTCGACCCAGTGTTCAAAGGGGCCGACCTTGATGTGTCTTTCGGGTCTGTTTCCCTTGATTTACGAAAGACGTCTCTGGAAAAACCCCAAACGCATATTGACATTGATTGCTCCTTCGGAGGAGTAGAACTTTTTATTCCTGCCCATTGGAATGTGCAGGTAGAGACAGACTCTACTTTAAGCGGATGGGAAGACAAGCGCCATATTTCGCAGGCAGTTGAGTATGAACATAAGTTAATAATAAAAGGCGATTTAACGTTTAGTGGAATTGAGATAAAGAATTAATTATGCCGGAACATCCGTTTACAGAATCACCCGCCAGTAAATTAACAGGCAGTCTGCTAATCCTGTTAGTTATGTTTGCTCAATGGGTATTGCTGATCATGTATACCGGTGTTTTACCTGCCTACGCCCTGATTGACAGTATGCTTTCTACAGGATTGCTGGCGGTTGCCGGTTATGCTGCCTGGTATTTGATTTTCTTTGTAAACGTATGGCAGGTGCAAATCATTATAGCGTTGTTTGTGCAAGCCATTTGTTTGGGGGTATGTTATTCCATCCTTTCTTTATCGGATTTAATGGGGCAGCCTGTTTTTCTGAGAAGCCTTCCGCTACGTTTCCTTTTTGGTTTTTTATGTTGGATCATTCTTTTACAATGGTACTGGATGATACAAAAAAAGCGGAAAGAACAAGAGATGCAAGAGAAACAACCGGAAGAACAGGAAACAAACAATGACAACAAGCCTGTAGAATCCGGTGAAACAATCGATAAAATATCGGTAAAAGACGGAGGGCGTATCCATATTATAAAATTAAATGACCTTCTTTGTATTCAGGCTTGTGGAGATTATGTAACTTTGTTCACTCCTTCCGGGCAATTTATAAAAGAGCAAACAATGAAGCACTTTGAGAAACATCTGCCTCCGGATTTTGTCCGTATTCATCGCTCTTCTATTGTGAACACAAATTATATTATGAGAGTAGAGTTGTATGGGAAGGAGAGCTACCATATACGGTTAAAGAATGGCACGACCCTGAGAGCAAGCGGGTCTGGATATAAATTATTAAAAGAAAGATTAAACCTGTGAAGGGTTTTTTTGTGAGTAAAAGCAAATGGAAAACAGTATAATTTAGTATAGGTATGAATGTGAATGTGATGAAAATGTTTTGGGGAACAGCAGTTCTCCTTTTATTGGCAGGTTGCGGAAAGAAAACAGAAGTCCCGAACCGCAACGCTACTACTGCCCTCCCTGAATATCCGGCGATGGTAGTGGATATACAAAATGCCGTATTAGAATCTGTTTATCCGGCGACTGTCCGCGGTAAAGAAGATATCGAAATCCGCCCGCGTATAGATGGGTTTATTGATGCTATTTATATAGACGAAGGTTCGGCGGTAAGAAAAGGCCAGTCTTTATTTAAGATTAATTCTCCACAGGCCGAGCAGGCGCTTACCACGGCCAAAGCGGCCGTTAACAGCGCCGAAGCGCAGGTAAATACAGCCAGATTAAATGTAGACAGGATAAAACCCTTAGCCGATAAGGGGATTGTCAGCCAGGTACAACTGGAAACATATCAGAATGCTTATACCTCGGCTTTGGCAACGAAAGAACAGGCGGAAGCTTCTCTTGTAAATGCACAAGCTACCTTGAGCTGGACAAACGTAACAAGCCCGGTAGATGGCGTAGTAGGGACAATCCCGTATCGCCAGGGCAGTTTGGTGAATAATCAAAACGTATTGACTACGGTGGCTAATACAAGTAACGTCTTTGCTTATTTTTCGCTGAATGAAAAGGCTTTGTCCGAGTTCTTAAATACCCTGGAAGGAAGCACGCAAGCTGAAAAGATAAAGAAGGCGCCTGAAGTAACCCTGATATTAGCCGATGGAACCGCCTATCCGGAAAAAGGAAAGATAGAAACAATTACCGGGACAATAAACGTAACAACCGGAACGGCTAATTTCCGCGCTGAATTTCCCAACAAACAGGGAATATTACGAAGCGGCACCAGTGGGAAAATAAGAATCCCCCGTACATTAGATAATATCATCTTAATACCACAGAAAGCAACATTTGCCCAACAGGATAAGGTGTTGGTGTATAAAGTGCAAGGCGATTCTGTTATGCAAAAGACGATTTCAGTGATACCGCTCCCCGACGGGAAACGCTATGCCGTGACGGATGGTTTGAACCGTGGAGACAGAATCGTGACGGATGGCGTGGCTACGCTAACCCAGGGGAAAAAGATTAAAGTGAATGAATAGACACAGGTATAAGCTTAAAACAAAAATGCAATGTTAAAGACTTTTATAGAAAGGCCTGTATTATCTACCGTCATCTCAATTCTTATTGTGGTTTTGGGGGTAATAGGCCTGGTATTGCTCCCGGTTGAACAATATCCGAATATAGCGCCTCCCACGGTACACGTATCCGCCAATTATCCGGGAGCAAATGCCGATGTGGTGATGAGTAGCGTGGTTATTCCGCTGGAAGAGGCGATTAATGGAGTGGAGGGCATGACGTATATGACTTCTTCGGCGTCTAATAACGGAATGGCAAGTGTTACGGTTTACTTCGAACAGGGAATAAACCCTGATATTGCCTCGGTAAACGTCCAGAATTTAGTGGCGCGGGCCACCTCCCTGCTTCCGCAGGAAGTAGTACAGATAGGGGTAACGGTGCGAAAACAACAAAGCAGTACGATTCTGATGATTTCGCTTTCGTCTGACAACCCGGATTACAACCGGACGTTTATCCAGAATTATGCAAACATCAATATCCTCCCACAGATTAAACGCGTAAAGGGGGTAGGCGACGCCAATGTGTTCGGCGCGCAAGACTACTCCATGCGTATATGGTTTAAGCCGGATGTGATGGCGTCTTACAAAATCAGCCCTTCGGAAGCGCTTTCGGCTTTGCAGGAACAAAATATTGACGCCGCTCCCGGCGAATTAGGACAGAATAGCGACCTCACATTTCAATATACATTAAAGTATACCGGCCGTTTGAAATCGGCGGAAGAATTTGAAAATGTGATTATCCGTTCACAAAACGGGCAAATACTTCGCGTTAAAGATGTAGCGAACGTAGAACTCGGCGCCTTGAACTATACGGTTTTATCACGCTTGAACGGAAAGCAATCGGTGGCTATCGGTATTAACCAGACGGCCGGTTCCAATGCACAGGAAGTAATTAACAATATTAAAGCGGAGCTGGCCAAAGCTGAAGAAATTATGCCTCCCGGACTGAAGATCAACTATATCATGGATGCTAATGAGTTTCTGAGCGCTTCTGTTAATAAGGTAATTACCACGTTGCTGGAGGCGTTTCTTCTGGTGTTTCTCGTCGTATTTATTTTCCTCCAGGATTTCCGGTCTACGCTTATACCGGCGATTGCCGTGCCGGTTGCCATTATCGGAACATTCTTCTTCCTGGAGTTGTTCGGGTTCTCTGTTAATTTATTGACATTATTCGCCCTTGTGCTGGCGATTGGGATTGTGGTAGACGACGCTATTGTGGTGGTTGAAGCTGTCCACGCCCAGTTGGACAAAGGCGTAAAAGACGCTAAGGAAGCCACCCTGACAGCGATGAAAGAGATTGCGCCGGCCATTGTATCTATTACGTTAGTTATGTCTGCCGTATTTATTCCGGTAAGTTTTATCGGGGGCACATCCGGCGTGTTTTATAAACAGTTCGGGTTGACATTAGCCATTTCTATTATGATTTCAGCCGTCAATGCCCTAACGTTAAGTCCGGCGCTTTGCGCGTTGTTCCTCAAATCGAAAGAAGAGCATGAAAAGAGAGGAAAGAAGAAAGCGCTTCAGAAATTCTACGACTTGTTTAACAAGGCATTCAAAGTAACCACTGAAAAATATAAATCTACGCTTCATTTCCTGGGAAAGAGAGGGCATCGCTGGATTACGGTTGCCATAATAGCCGTAACGTCGGTTATTCTGTTCGGATTGATGCGTATGATACCTTCCGGCTTTGTCCCGCAGGAAGACAGCGGCGGCGCAATGGGGATGATCACGCTTCCTCCGGGCGCCTCTTTGGCGCGGACGGATTCGTTGGTGCAGCAGGTAATCAAGCTGGGGAATGAGATTCCGAATGTAACCTTTATACAGGACATTACCGGCGTAAACTTCATGAGCGGCCTCGGAAGTTCGTATGCTACGGTTATGATAAAGATGGACCCGTGGCACAAACGCAAGATTACCACCAATGAAGTGGCTGCTATCATGAAGCAGAAAACAGACTCCATAAAAGAGGCTACTTTTATTTTTATGGGAACGCCTACTTTACAGGGATTCGGGCTTAGCAACGGGGTGGAAATACAGATGCAAGACCGCACCGGCGGCGATATAAATACATTCTTCGGCATCACCAACCAATTCTTGGACAACATGCGCGCGCGCGACGAGGTAATGATGGCGATGACGACTTTTAACCCCAACTTCCCGCAAAAAGTACTGGAAGCGGATATACCTAAGATAAAAGACGCCGGGTTGACGCTCGGGCAGGTGATGGGCGTATTGCAGGCATACGTGGGCAGTATGTATATTTCAAACTTCAACCTGTACGGGAAGCAATACCGTGTAATGGCGCAGGCCGCTCCCGAATATCGTTCCAAACCGGAAGACCTGGACAGGTATTATATCCGTACCTCTTCGGGCGAGATGTCTCCGATAACCGAGTTTCTTACCATAAAAGATGCTACCGGCCCACAAATGCTGAACCGTTTCAATATGTATACATCCATGAGCGTAACGATTATCCCCAACTTCCTGGGCGGTTATAGCAATGGCGATGTGCTGAATGCGGTAGAAGAGGTCGGCAGCCAGGTGTTGCCTGCCGGATACGGATACGATTTCTCCGGTATGACGCGCGAAGAAGTGAAGAGCGGGGGGCAGACCTACTTGATCTTTGCACTCTGCCTTATCTTCGTGTATTTATTGTTGTGCGCCCTGTATGAAAGCTATATACTTCCGTTGGCCGTAATCTTTTCCCTGCCGATAGGTTTGTCGGGGGTATTCATCTTTATTTTTATCGGTCTGTCAATGGGTACGGGAATCGTAAATAATATTTACGTACAGATATCGCTTATCATGTTGATTGGGTTGCTGGCAAAAAATGCCATCCTGATTGTAGAATATGCCATTCAGCGGCGGCAGCAGGGGATGAGCATTATTGAGGCTGCCGTGAACGGGGCCGTTGCCCGTCTGCGCCCTATTTTAATGACGTCGTTTGCTTTTATCTTCGGCATATTGCCCCTTGCCGTTGCTACGGGCGCCGGGGCAATCGGGAACAGGTCCATTGGTATCAGCGCCATTGGCGGCATGCTTATTGGTACGATAATCGGGATATTGGTGATTCCGTCACTCTATATTATCTTCCAGACACTGCAAGATAAGTTTAGCAAGTCCGGTTTGATTAATACGAATGACGAACTGATAAAAAGTAAAAAATAAAGAGCGTTATGAATAGAACATATATAAAAGGCATTGCTCTGGCGGGGATTGTTTTCTCGCTGGGGCTATCTTCCTGCCAGGTGATGAATAAGTACAAAACGCCGGATATCGACGAAGCCCGGCTCTACCGCGGCGTAAATTCCGGCGATACCACTACGATTGCAAGCATTCCCTGGAGAGCGTATTTTACCGACCCCTGCCTGCAGGAAATGATAGGCGAAGGATTGGAACAGAATTTCGATTTACGCATCGCCTATACACGCATCAAACAAGCCGAGGCGGCTTTAGGGATGGCGCGCGCCGCTTATTTTCCTTCGGCTGCATTAGCCGGGCAAGCCCAGCACAGTATGCGCAGCGTGGCAGGCGATGGAAAGAAAGACGTGCTGGGCGTGGCTTCCAACCAGTTTAGCCTGGGGATAGCCGTACAATGGGAGGCCGACGTCTGGGGGAAAATAAACAGGCAGCATAGAGCCGGCTATGCCCGGCTGCTCGGTTCGCATGCTTACCGTAACCTGATACAAACATCCCTGATTGCCAATATCGCCACCACTTACTATGCGCTTCTGGCATTGGATGAGCAATTGAAGATAACGAAAGAAATGACAGGTATCCTGTCAGAAAGCGTCGAAACAATGCAAGCCTTAATGGATGCCGGCCTGTTAAACGGCGCAGCCGTACAGCAAAGCAAGTCATTGCTATATAGCACGCAGGTGAGCGTGCCCGGCCTGGAGCGCCAAATCCGGCAATTAGAAAACGCATTAAGCGTGATGCTCGGACGAAACCCGGGGGCTATCCTCCGGGGAAGCTTCGGCGAACAGGCAGTCCCGGCCAAACCTACTTATGGCGTCCCCGCCCAAATGCTGGCAGGCCGCCCGGACGTAAGGCAGGCCGAATCAACCTTCCGGGAGGCTTTTGAACTGACGAACGTGGCGCAGGCTTCGTTTTATCCTTCCCTTACATTAAGTTCAGGCTCTATGATTGGCTATGGGGCAGGTACGCTGTCCGACTTTTTCAAGCCGGAAAACCTGCTTGCAAATATTATCGGAGGCCTCACCCAGCCCCTGTTTGCCCGGAACCAGCTGGCGGGACAACTGAAAATAGCGAAAGCCCAACAGGAAGAAGCCCTGCTCAGTTTCCGGAAGACCGTATTGAGCGCCGGCCAGGAAGTTTCCGATATCCTTTTCACCCTTGAGTCGTCCCTCGAAAAGAATGAATTAAGGGCAAAACAGATAGAAGCAACCTCTACGGCCGTATATTACACACAGGAGCTGCTGAAAGCAGGCGAAGCAAACTACACGGAAGTGCTCAACGCCGAACAAAACCTGCTGCAAGCCCAACTCGGCCGGGTAAGCGACAAGCTGGAACAACTACAAGCCACTGTAAACCTCTACCGGGCCTTAGGCGGCGGAGCGGAATAAACACCTTTCCCCCGGCGTAAGCCCGGGCCGGGGCTTCCCAGGCTAAGCATACCGTATCGATGCTGCTATAAACAATGAGGGCCGCTTCGCTTTGAAGACGGCCCCTTCTTACTGCTGTAAATCATTAATACTTTTCAACCAGGATGGCGTAGATTTCCTTCTTCCCCACAGTGCCTGGCCCCAATACGAAGAACTGGATGTGATAGATATGTTTGTTTTCGTTTACCATCCATATCTCATTCCGTTCCAGGGGAGACATGTCATTGTTGTTTGCAAAGCCTATGTATGACCCTCCGACAGTCGTAGGTCCAGCCAGGGTATTTTCGTATCCCCTATTAGTGTTTCCGCTTTGCCAGTACTGGGCCATTTGATAGCTGTATTTCACAGTATTATCATTCTGTTTCTTGAATTTAGGATAAGCGAAATACTCGTTGTTGTTATTATGTACGTCGCTGCCCAAAGTGATTTCCAGATTATCAATCTTTACGGAATTGCCATCGACGGCCTTTGTACCGGTGTATAGCTTTTTGGCTATGACTATTTCCTTTACTACTTCTTCATACTTGATCTGACTCCACATCTGCCCGTCCCATAGCATAAGGCCTTCTTTCAAGGGCGGGGTTTCCGTCAGATTGTAAACAAGCAGGCCGGCATGTTCTTTCTTCTGCGCATCCGTGGCGCCCGGAAACATGGGAGTCAGCTCCGTCTCGCTCGCCAACTCTACGCGGGGCAGCAGCAAGCCTTTGGTGGCATTCTTTGCTCCGGGAGCCGCGCCCGGGATGTCTTTCAGTTGCAGCAGGGCGCCTTTGGCAGGCAATTCGTCGGTTCCGACGCTGACTTGTGCACGCAGGCCGGGCCCTATACAGAGGCAGAAAAGCAACAGCTTTATTTTCGTATTTGTTTTCATCTTGTTGTTCCTTTTTTTAATGTGTTAATATTTCGTCACCAACAGCATATAAAGCGGATTAGTAAGGTTCGATACGTTTATAAACTGTACATGATAGGTGTTGTTGGTATACGAATCGACTATCCACATTTCGTATCGCCTGTCATTTCCCCCATCGGCGTGGAGGTATTGCCAGGTGGCATAATTAGTTGTCGTAAACGAGATATTGCTGCTGGCGTAACTGTATTTATCTGTGCTCCATAGGCCGGTGATGTTATAATAATAAGTAACATTCCCGGAGGGAACTTTGGTAAGCCTGCATTGAGACCGTTTCGTTGAGGGATCAATCTGGAACTCGAAATTTCCCGCAGCTATGGGAGTAGACGCATCTTCTATTTTCGTCGTTGTTACCGAGCCGGCGTGTTTCGACTCTGCTTCCAGCAGGTTCCAACTGCTGCCGTCCCATTCGTATATCCCCTTTTCCATCCCCCCGCTTGTCTTTACGTTGTACACCAGCAGGCCGGTGAGGTCTAACCGCTGATCGGCGTTCGGCGACTGGATAAAGGTTACATCCGAGATACCCTCTAATTCTACGCGAGGAAGCAAAAGCCCGCCATTGGCGGTAGCCCCGCCCGAAACAGCCGCATCGTAGTCCTTGATTTGCAGCAGGGCGGCCTTCTCAGCGGGCAACAAAGAGCCGACGGATACCTGCGCCTGCAATCCTGCGACAGGAGACAGGGCGAAAAGAAGCCACAGAGCGTTGATTTTGATATATGTTTTCATTTTCTTTGCGTATGTTCGTTAATATTTCTGTGCAATCATCACATAGGTATTGCCTAATACCATAAATTGAGCGCGGTACATGCTGCCGCCGTCTGCCAGGTTGGCTATCCACACCTCATCCCTTTCCCCGGTTGTCAATGCGTTTAAGCATGAAGTCCAGGTATTGGTAGTTATCTTTTGTATTTTCAGATAGAAAAGAGAACAAGCCTGTTCGCTGGTCAGGTATTCATTCACCTGCCAATACACCGAATCAGTAGCCGACGTCAGCCGGAACTCGGGGGTAGGGGTACTTCCGTTCCCCGTCATCCGGAATTCAAAATTTCCCAGGGAAATCACGCGGTTTGCATCTGCCGCCGTCCCCTGATAGATTTCTTTCTTTACAGAGGCTCCTTCTGTTTTGGATATCTTTTTCAGCGCTTCCCATTTCTCTCCGCTCCATTGATAGATTCCTTTAGCAAGGCTCGGGTTTCCGTTTGTTTTCACATTATACACCAGCAGGCCGGCATGGTCTTTCTGTTCATCCGTTGTTAGTGAGACGGGGAGGGAAAAGTCGGTGAGACTGTTCAGCTCTACCCGGGGTAGAAGCAATCCGCCGGTTCCGGCCGTTACGCCTGCCGTTCCCGGAGCCGGTTCTCTGTCCTTAATCTGCAAAAGTGCAGCCTCCGCGGGAACTGTCCCGTGACCTATCGTCATTTGTGCCTCCAGCCTGAAACCGGAACAGGCAATGAGCAGTAAAACGGATAGGATTTTAAGCATTGATTTAAAATTATTCATAATAACCAACTATTTGTATTGTTTTTTTATACACAAATTTTATTAAAAATCATTCGTGTACGGATGTTATCCATGCAAAAATATGAAACAATATGAAATAAAACAATCTTTATACATTATTTTAATCTTAGCCCGGAATAAATACATCCGTATGAGACAGCGCTATATGTATACGTAAGCGAATCGCCCTGTTGTTTTATGCCGGATTAGTAAGACATTTGTTTGTAAACTTCCATTAATTTTTTCAGTGTAACGGCATCGGATACCGTCTGGGTACAGGTTGCCGGATCGTAGTAGTTTTTCAGAAATTCGTCGGTTCCCGACCATACCGTTTCTATGATACCCTGGAAGTGCGGCATCATCTGCGGCGTGGCGCTTTGACGGAAACGCATCATGTCGTTTAGCTGGATGAGCGCAATTTCAGGTTTGCGCCAGGGGCAGGTAGCTACATCAAAACCTTTCATGGCAAAATAAACAGCCGTCTGATCGGGTCGCTCATAATGCCAGTCGCAGATAAAGACGTCTTTGGGAATCATATCTATGGCCCTGTGCGTATTATTCATACTGGCTTCCCAGAGGCCTATACCGGTTGTTTTGCCGTCTATCAGGCGATCTCCCCATATCATCAGCCTTTTCCCTGTCAGCGCCAGGTGATTGCACAGGGTCGTTACCTCCCCGGCAAAGAGTTCCGCCTTGTCGCGTCCGCTGCAACGCGGACATTTGTCGTCGCCAATGTAGAACACCTCATCCATGCCGGCGTGAAACAAATCCGTTTCAAAGGCGGCAGTCAGTTCGTCTATCAACTCAAAAACGACTTTATGCACCCCCGGATGCAGCGGGCAATAACTCTTACAGTAAAGCCCGTCGGGGTTAGGCCAGCCGGTATAGTTTTCAGTATTCACGTATGGCGTTTCATCAAATTCGGGATACTCGCGCAGCAAGGCATACGTAGTTTTTGCCCACGACTGATGTCCGAGCAGGTTGATTTGCGGGGCAACGCGTATGCCGTATTTCTTACATACGGCGCTTATTTTCCGCACATCGGATAAGGTCAGCGGATCAGAATCTTTCAGTTCCGGATGAGAGGCGTAGCTGTAATTCCAGTCCACGCGCAGGATAAGCAGGTTGAAATGCGCCGGCGCCAGTTCTTCCTCAATAAACTTGAGGAATAAAGGCAATCCCTGCACCGAAGGAGCCGCAATAGCCAGTCCGCGCGTGGGGATAATCGAATCAAGCCTGTTTGCTCCCGTTTGAGCAAAAGAAGGCGCTACTGCCAGGTAAAGGAAGAAGATAGGTAGCAGAATGTTTCTCATAAGAATAATATTAAAAGTGTTTCATAAAGCCCGGGCAAGCGTTTCATAAGCTATCCGGCCTTCAAATATACGTTAATTTCAGCAATCAGGCTCACCTGTATCCCGGAATAAACGGGTAGGGACGCTAATCGTTTTACTATTCAATGAGCGCATAGTTCTTTTTCGCTTCTTCCCTTGAACAGGCATTGAAGTGCCACCATTCATACAAGATTGTCCGGAAACCAGCCTGGCTCATTATCTGCCGTAACAGCCGGCGGTTGCCGTATGCTTCCCTGGATATTTTGCCCGATTGCAGCAGAGCTTCTTCGTTGTTTATATGGGCTTCCTCGCCAAAGTGGTCGAAAGGGCTTCCCATGGGGAGTGGTTTTCCATCCCGGCCGGCGATTGCTACGTCTACGGCCATGCCGTAATTATGCAGCCCTCCCCCTTTGGCGGGATTACTTACATAATTTGTTTTGCGGGTTCCCTTTACCAGGTTCCACATCTTTTTCTGTACAGACATCGGGCGGGCGGCGTCGTAAACAATCAGCGAATAGTCCGGGTATTTTTCTTTCAAGAGTCTTTGCGCCTTTATCAATTTAGAAGCGGCGTCCGGATGTAGCCATATCCCTCCTTTAAGTCCTGTGTAAACCGCTTCGTTAAACAGATTATCGGCTGTAGCGTATTTGAGTAAAACACGGATAGACGTATCCATACGGGAAACGTCTACCAATCCTTTGGATGCAAAATAACGGCCCAAATCTTCCGCCTTGCCGCCTGTGCAGACCAGTAAGAAAATAAACAGGAATAAAGCCGGCCGTTTCACGCGTCAATCAATGGCTATTTGTTCTACTTCTATGGGATAGCGGAGGAAGATGGAAGCTGTCTCGGAAAACTTCCCGGCAGATTCTGTTGTCAGGAAACGGGTCGTCCCTCTTTTTGTCAGCCGCTTATCCATTTCGGGATGACGCCTGAGATAATCCATAAGGCTCCCGGCCACGCTTCCTCCCTGTGAAAACAAAGTTATTCCTCCGGGAAGGAACTCCTTAATCTTATCCTGCAATAAAGGATAATGCGTACAAGCCAGCGTCAACGTGTCGATATCCGCATCCATGGAAAGGATATGATCAATATGTTTTTTGACGAAATAGTCTGCTCCCGGCGAATGAAACTCATTGTTTTCCACCAAAGGAACCCACATCGGGCAAGCCTCGCCTGTTACTTTGATATGCGGATACAGCTTTTCAATCTCAATGGTATATGAGCCTGACGAGATTGTCCCGGAAGTGGCCAGTATGCCTACATGCTTAGTCCGGCTGATACAATCTATCGCTTCTACCGTGGGGCGGATAACGCCTAATACCCTCCTCGAAGCATCCCATAGCGGTAAATCTTTTTGCTGTATGGTTCGCAACGCTTTTGCCGAAGCCGTATTGCAGGCCAGTATCACCAATTGGCAACCCTGTTCGAACAGTTTACCCACAGCCTGGCGGGTAAACCGGTAGACAACTTCAAACGAGCGGGTTCCATACGGTGTGCGGGCATTATCCCCCAAGTAGATATAATCATATCCGGGAAGCGCCTTTTGTATCCTGTCAAAGATTGTTAGCCCTCCATAACCGGAATCAAATATTCCGACAGGGCCTGGCATTTGTGAAAACATCATGAATCTGGCTTTCGTTATAAAACGGCAAAGGATGCCTTCCTCTGAAAAGCATCCTTTACCATACCACTGATCGTTATTAAATACCTAATTTGGCTCTTACAAACTGAGTGGCATTGATTGCATTATTTCCGGTAAAAAGAAATACCTGCGGGTCGAGTATATAGGTATACCCCTTTTCTTCGCCTACGGCTTTGATTGCATTTTGTATTCTTTCCTGAACAGGTTTATACAGTTCTTCCTGTTTTTTCTGCATATCTTGTTGTGCGATAGGAACGAAATTTTCCATCCGGTTGCGGATGTCTTCTATTTCCTGCATTCTCCTCAATTTGATATTTTCCGTTAACGAATCCTGCTGTGACACATAATCCGAATACTTTTTCTGATATTCATCCTGCATGGCTTTCAGTTCCTGAGTATATTTCTCATTCAGATCCGTCAGTTGTTTTTCAATAGTAGGTAATTCAGGCATTGACGTGAATATTTCCTGAACGGTCACATAAGCGATTTTTATATCCTGAGCAACAACACTCAACGGAAGAATCATGAACAATAAAACAATAAGTTTCTTCATTTTCTTATATATTATTAATTATTAAATACGATGTTTTTTATGCTAAAGCGCACAAATGTAAGCATTTATTTTGAATATCCTAATTTTAGGAGAATTTCATTGCTGACGTCAATCCTGGGAGATGCAAAAATAATACTCATGGCGGATGCACGATCCACAATCAACTGGTATCCCTTATCTTCCGAAATTTCTTTCGCCGCATTATATATTTCGTCCTGAATAGGCTTCATCAGGCTTTCCCGCTTTTTGTATAATTCACCGTCGGCGCCGAAATATTTGCGTTTCAGGTCTTGTGCTTCCTGTTCCTTTTTTACAATTTCTTCTTCACGTTTCGACTTCATTTCAGCCGATAAGAATACCAGTTCGCTTTGATATGTTTTATACATATTTTGCGCTTCCTGCTGAATCGCTTCCACTTCGTTCTGCCATTTTTGGGAAATCTGGCTGAGCTGTTCGTTCGTCATTTCGTAGGCCGGAATATTCTTTAAGATATATTCCATATCAATTAATGCAAACTTTTGAGCTACTCCGGCAAAAGAGCAGATAAACAAAAAGCTGCATAAGGCAATAATTTTTTTCATATTCATTCTTTTTGCGTTTTTCTTTATGACTACAAATATAACATTGGGTTTAGAATGAAGCGTCTAAAATAAGTTAATTAAAATTCTTGCCCTATAATAAAGTGGAAATTACTTCCGCCTCTTTGACGGGTTCCGTCTGTTCTGTCGAATCCATAAGCCCAGTCAATCCCCATCAAACCAATCATCGGCAGGAATATGCGTACCCCTGCGCCGGCAGAACGTTTCAAGGCAAACGGGTTGAAGTTCTTCAAGTCTACCCAGGCATTACCGGCTTCAACAAACGCCAGGCCATAAATGGTGGAAGAAGGTTCCAGCAAGAACGGATAACGGAATTCCATACTCAGACGGGAGTAAGCGTAACCATAGCCGCGCCCGTCAGCGCCGATAATACTACCATTTTCATATCCTCTCAACCCAATTGTTTCCATTCCATAGGAACTGGAGTATCCGCTCATACCGTCGCCTCCCATATAGAAGGTTTCAAAGGGGGATTTTTTGTATTTGTTGTAATGCCCCAGGAATCCATATTCAACGCGCGACATCAATACAGGCGTCCGTTTTACGGTCAGAGGCGCTAATGGAGAGAATATCTTAGCCTTGAATTTCCATTTATGGTATTCAATCAATTTATATATCCTCTCATCATACGGGCTCATGGAAGCATAGTCTTTACCGTCCCACAGGGAATAAGGAGGAGTGGCGCTTACCGAGATAGCGAACTGAGAACCCCGGCGGGTATATAACGGGTTGTCGATAGAACTACGCTGTAACAATAATTCCAGGTTGATATTATGGCTTTTACCGTTTGTATAATAGGCGGAAAGATAGGCCCAATTCTTCTGAATATACATCTGATAATTCAAGGTTGCCATAAACTGGAAATAGTCGTCGGGCCAGTTTAAACGCTTTCCATATCCTGCTGAAACGCCGAGCATCATCATTGACTGGTCGGGATCGTACGCTAACTCATAACTGTTGTCATAGTATCCCGAGTTGTATCCCGAGCTATATCCGTATCCCGAGCCATACCCATATCCTCCGTAGCCATAATAGGGATTGGAGTACATACTGTTGCTTAAAAAGCTACTGTTGACGCCGGTTTGCTTGGAGAAATAAGCGCTAACAGATAACGTATTAGGCCTTTTCCCTCCAAACCAGGGGTCAAGGAAAGAGATACTGTAGCCCTGGTAATAGCGCCCGTTCGTCTGACCGCTCAATGTCAGGGTTTGCCCTTCTCCTTGCGGAATAATACCTTTGTAACTTTTGGGATTTAAAAAGTTTTTCATGGAAAAGTTCGTAAACCGGAGACTTAACTTGCCAATTACGCCGGTTTGTCCCCACCCGGCTGAAAACTCAACCTGGTCGTTTGCTTTTGATACCAGGTTATACTGTATGTCTACCGTACCGTTTTCGGGATCGGGGAGTGGCTGCGGGTTCATGTTTTCAGGGTCGAAATGCCCCATTTGCGCCAATTCGCGCACAGAACGGATCAGCTCTTCGCGGCTGAACAGCATACCCGGTTTGGTGTATAACTCCCTGCGGACAATATCCTCATACAGGCGGTCGTTCCCATTGATAATAATCCGGTTTATCGTTGCCTGCGGCCCTTCCTGAATACGGATTTCCAGCGAAATAGAGTCGTTCTCTACCTCTACCTCTACCAAGTCGGCTCCAAAGAATAAATATCCGTTGTTGAAATAAACGTTTGATACGGCATCGTCGGCTGTTGTCAGGCGTTCGTTCAATTTCTTTTGATTATAGATTTCGCCCGGCTTCATATTTAAAATAGCTTGCAGATAGTCGGTAGGGTATTGCGTATTGCCTACAAAGCGGATATCTTTCAGGAAATACTGTTGCCCTTCATCTAAGGATATATCAATATTAACCGTCTTTTGATTGAAATTATAAACGGTATCCGACAATAATACAGCGTCTCTGTAACCATATTCGTTATATTTATCAATGATATTTTTCTTATCATTCTCATATTCTTCCGAGGTAAACTTCTTGGTGCTGAACATTTCCAGGATACTTGTACGGAAGCGTTTGGGCAGAGAAAACTTTTCATTCGTTTTCTTCATCGCTTTTTTCAACTGGATATCGCTCAACGCGCTGTTGCCTGTAAAGGAGATGGCGTTTATCTTTGTTTTTTCATTCTTATCTATATTAATATCCAGTATAACCTCGCCTTCGCTGGCCAAATCGTCTTTCTGTACAATATCAATAGTTACATTTTTAAATCCTTTGCCGTCGAAGTATTTCCGGATAACAATTTTTGCCCTGTCCATCAGGTTGGGCGTAATCTGGTAGCCTTTGCGGAGCCCTAACCTTGTTTCCAACTCTTCCCGTTCCCCTTTTTTTATTCCGTTATAATTTACCTGCGAAATGCGGGGGCGTTGTTTCAGTTGATACTCCAGCCATATACTGTCGCCTTCTATTTTTGTTGCCAATATTTTAACATCCGAAAATAATCCATGCCGCCAGAAACGTTTTACGGCTCCTGTTATTTCATCACCGGTCGGTATGGTAACAGCGTCTCCTACCGATAAGCCGGAGAAGTTGATCAATACAAAATCTTCATAATTTTTAACCCCTGTTACTTTAATATCGGCGATTTTATATTTTTTCGGAGACATTGTATACGAAATAACCGGCGTTTCAGCCGGAGGATCAACATGGGTAGTGTCAGTAATTTCCTGAGCGTACATCCCCAGGGAGAAGCCAAGGAAAATAAAAAACAGCACTATTCTCTTACACATATTTAACAGCTATTGTTTTTATAGATTTAATTGTTCGCTTGTCTTACCAAACCTGCGTTCGCGTTGCTGGTAATACAGGATAGCTCCATAGAACTCTTCTTCTCTGAAATCCGGCCAATATGTATCAGTAAAATAAAACTCCGTGTACGACATTTGCCATAGCAGGAAATTACTGATTCTCTTTTCTCCCCCTGTCCGGATCAGCAAATCCGGGTCGGGAATACCTTTGGTCGTAAGGCGGGCTGAGACGGTAGCCTCAGTTATATCGTTGGGATTTATTTTATTCTCTGCAGCTTCAGCAGCTATTTGCCGAACTACTTCCGTAAGCTCCCATTTGGAAGAATAACTAAGAGCCAGCACAAGGGTTGTTCCGGTATTAACGGAGGTCTCTTCAATGCAATCCATTAATGTGGAATATGCTTTTTCCGGCAAGCGGTTCAGATTGCCTATGGCTTTAAGGCAAACATTATTCTTCATTAAGTCGGGCGTCTCCCGGTGAATGGCGGCAACTAATAATTCCATCAACGCTGCGACTTCCTCCCGGGGGCGATTCCAGTTTTCATTGGAGAACGTATAAACAGTGACATATTTTAACCCAATGGCTGTGGCGGCTTCTACTATTTTACGAACAGATACAACGCCTTCCCTGTGTCCGGCGCTACGGCCTTCTCCTTTAGATTTAGCCCATCTGCCATTACCATCCATGATGATGGCAACATGCTGCGGCAAATAATTTATGTCTATTTTTTCTTTTAACGACATGCGTTGTTCATTCTCTAAAATCCAAATATACTGTTTATATTGTTACAAGGCCTCTTTCTCGGGCCGAAATCCCATGTTACAGACAACAAAAAAAACGAATACCAATCTTTGTTCTTTAACAGGCTGCCTTCTATACGGTATGGATCATCCAGTATGGAGTTGTCATCGTTTGTTACATCGAAATTATCGCCAAACAATTTACGAAACGAAAACTCGCATCCTACATTAATCCGGTCCCTCAATTTATATTTAACGCCCATGCCTACAGGAACGTTCGGGGCTGCAAAGGTTTGTCCGCTACCGGGAGCCACCGTCACGCCCAATCCTGCTAAAATGTAAGGACTAAAGCGTTTCGTATTCATATACGAGAACTTGTCGCTATAGGCAAAGAAGTTAAACTCCATCTGGGCTCCCAACTCAAACAGATTCCTGTCGAAAGAAGCTTGGGCATTATCCGGAAATACATTGTCGAGTCCGTTTGTACTCCCCGATACGCGCCCCCACATCAAATTCGCTTTTACAGCCCATCTGAAATTGGCATTATACCGGAATACGCCTCCGAAAGCAGGGTTTACGCCTTTAAAGAGAGCGCTTTTGTTCACGTCGCCCATATAAAAAGCGCCGCCGGCCATGCCTCCGATTTCAAATTTGTACTCTTGCGCCTGCAATACAGGATAATATCCGGCAAGTATACAAATCAAGACTATTCGTTGGAAAAAAGTTGAAGTCATACCTTATTGTTCTTAACCGCATCTTCTTTCTCTAACGCTAAAAGTCTCATAAAATTATACTTAGCAAAAGAACTTCTTTGTATTAAAAACCTAACCGGTTTATGCGCCCCCGCCAAATTTCATTTAATTGGTATGTATTATTGCTTGTTTTTCCGCCGAAAATAAGCATATAGTTATCTTTGTCTACCTGAACAGAGGCAAAACCTCTTGCATTATACGCATCGGGGAATATCACCAATGAGTCTTGCAGCGCCCAGGTGACGCCCTGATCTATCGAAGTATATAGCTCTTTAGATGCTTTTCCCTCCGCATTCATTCCGCCTGTGAGGAAGAATTTTTCATCGTATCTGGTAAGCATCAAGCCTTCTCTTTCTTCAAAATAACCGGTTCCCTCATTCGTAAGTAATGCCCAATCCTTACCATTCATCGTGCCCCATGTGGTATTGGTCAATTGATTTTCCCGGTTTCTTCCTCCTACAAGTATTATATACGCATGATACATATTAATATATGAGTAAGAGGCAAAGTTTGTCAGGGGGAATTTGCTGTGTACATTTTCACCCGTCGTCCATTCTCCGTTTTCGTTCATACAGGCAAAAGACAGCAGGCCATTATCTTCTACAATAGCCGCAAGGACAGGCCGTTGATTACGCCCTTCGCTTAACGCTCCCAGCAGATAGCGGACGGAAGGCGTATTGCCTGCCAATTCCCAATGAACGCCATCCTGTGAAGAATAAAGGGCGCCAGACTCCGACGGTATGTATACCGACGATCCGAAAACGGTAAGCTGTGAAATAAGTTTGTCGTCCCCGCTTAAACCCGACAAGGGTAATTCTTCCCAGCGCCTGGCGTCTGCCACAGGCGAACAGTATAGCTTGTAATCCCCGGAAGTTCCGGCGTACATAAAATACGCATCTTCATTATTATATGAATATGTAATTACTTTTTGTTCCCGGATTGTCCCAGGCACCGGACTGTCGGCATAGCGTTCCCATGAGAGGGAATCCGGATTTACCTGGTGTATGTTCAATTGGGCCCTATATGTTTTTTTGGTAACTCCGTCGGCGGCCGTAACCACAATTTTTATGGGCTTTGATAAATTAACGGAGTCTGTTTCAACCCACGAAAAGGTTGTGTCGGGCTGGGCCTCCGGCGTTATGGCAGCATTGATGGCATAGGAAACGAATGTTATATTACAAAGAACCTGTCCTACCTCTGTGCCGTATGGCATGGAGTCCATGTTTAATATAAGTCCGTCTAACTGGGATATCGTAAATTTTACTTTATTCAGGCCGGGAACAGAGTCGTTCGTCAGGCTGAAAGTAGCTATCTGGGCATCCCGGAGGGTAGTTGTAGAAGCATTATCATCCGAACCTAAGCACGACGTCATCAACAACAAAATACATCCGGTAATATATAATACAGTTCTATTTTTCATTAAAATACATAAGTTGATTACTTATCAGACGACAAAAGTAGAAACATTTTTGGCTTTCCGTCTAAAGTATTACAATATTTATAATATTTTAGTAACCAAACGTAAGCGCATCCTGTTGTTTTATTGGCGGTATGATGAATAAGTAATCGCAAGGTAGTATGCAATAACAGTATAAAATATACAGGTCAAAAGCGACTATTGCCTAAAACGGGCGCGACAATGCCGTTACCTAAGAGCAGCGGGGCTGTTTCTATTTGTATTTCATCCCAGAGTTCTCTTTGCAGGAATTGATTCAGCAAAAAGGAACCGCCTTCCACCAATAAAGAATTGAGCTGCCTGGAATATAAATGGGATAATACCTGGCTTAGCACATCTTCCGAATAATTGATCGTGATATAGTCGACATTGGGAACATTTCCTTTCGTTCTTTGTGTAAAGACGAGGGTTGGCCGGCTACCGTCCAACAAATGATAATGAGAGGGGATTGTCAGGTTCCTGTCTAATACCACTCTTACGGGCGACGCTCCTGCCCAATGCCTTACCGTCAACGAGGGATTATCTAATAAAGCGGTACGCGTACCTACTATAATAGCTGCAACCTCCGCCCGTTTTTTATGGCCTGTCTGTAACATGCCGGGCGAAGAGAGTATAACCGGTTTTACCGAGGCGTCTTCACGTATTTTATCTATGAACCCATCGGCGCTTTGCGCCCATTTCAAGTAAATATAGGGGCGTTTCAACAGCTGGCAAGTCATATACACCTTGTTTAAGGCGTATGATTCTTTTTCCATTACTCCCGTCACGACTTCTATGCCTGCCTGTTGCAGCATTTTTACGCCTCTTCCGGACACTTCCGGGTAAGGGTCTGTACATCCGACGATAACACGCGGGATTTGTTTCCGGATAATCAAGGCTGCACAGGGAGGCGTTTTCCCATAATGCGAGCAAGGTTCCAGGTTAACATAAAGCGCCGATTCCTTCAGTAGAGACTCGTCTTTTACCGAGGCGATGGCGTTTACTTCCGCATGCGCTTCGCCATAGGCCCGGTGATAGCCTTCGCCGATGATTTTTCCTTTATATACGATAACCGAACCCACCATCGGATTCGGGTTTACTTTTCCTGTGCCATGACGGGCCAGTTCCAAACAGCGCGCCATATATTTTTCGTTTACCTGCATCTGCCTGCTTTGTATATCTATGCTTTTGATTACATTTGCACAAATTAATTATATGACTGAAACCATAGCTTATATTAATCATACATTAAAAGACCTGTATCCTCCGGGAGAGATAAAGAGTTTTATCCGCCTGATAGCGGATTATGTATGCGGTTTGCAGCCTCATCAACTTTTGATGTGCAAAAATAAGGAATTATCCGGTACGGAGAAAAAGGAAATCGAACGGATTGTAGAACGCCTCCGGCAGTGGGAACCCATTCAATACATTTTAGGTGAAACAACTTTTTACGGTTTGCGCTTTCTTGTTAATCCGTCTGTGCTGATTCCCCGCCCGGAAACCGAAGAATTGGTAGACCTTATACTAAAAGAATATACCGGGAAAAGCCTGCGGGCGCTTGATATCGGAACAGGGAGCGGATGTATTGCCATTGCTTTAAGCCGATACCTGCCTGACGCAGAAGTGGCGGCGGTTGATATTTCCGAAGAAGCATTACAAACGGCCGGAGCGAATAACCGGGCAAACCATACGGCTGTATCATTTATTCAAACCGATATACTTTCTACGGAACGGGCGAAAGAAGAAATCCGGGGAACTTTTGATCTGATTGTAAGTAATCCTCCTTATGTAATGGAAAGGGAGAAAGACCGGATGGGGAAGAATGTATTGCTGTATGAACCGGAACAGGCCTTATATGTGCCGGATAACGTCCCCTTGCTGTTTTACCATAAAATTGCCTGCTTTGGCCGGGATAAACTGAACAAGGGCGGTTCTCTGTACATTGAAATTAATGAGCAATGCGGCAATGAAACGGTTTGCCTCCTGCAACGGGAAGGATATAAAAAGGTAGAACTCAGGCGGGATATTTCCGGGAAAGACCGCATGATACGGGCTGAGAGATGAAGCAACAAAGCGAATCGGAACTATTACACAAACTGGCCGCCTGGTGTTCGCTGGCTGAAAGGTGTATGCTGGATGTGCAGAAGAAAATAGCGGCTACCGGGCTGCCTCCCGATGCACAGGAACGTATTATGGCGCGTTTGCTGAAAGAAAAGTTTATTGACGAAAACCGTTTCGCCTGTAGTTTTGTAAATGACAAACTGCGCTTTAACAAATGGGGAAGGATAAAAATAGCATACGAACTGAATAAACGGGAGATAGCGCCGGCTATCCGTAAGGAAGCGCTAGAACGTATCGACCGGCAAACCTACCAAACCATCCTCCTGGCCTTATTAAAAGCCAAAAAGAAAACAACAAAGGGAACAACCGACAGAGACATTTTTAATAAACTGCTTCGCTTTGCCGCCGGGCGCGGTTTCGAAAGCAAAGAAACGGTTTCCTGTCTTCGCCTGTTATTTAAAGGAAACGACTATGAAGAAGAAGATGCAGGTTACGACGCAGATTTTGACTAATTTTATCCATTTATTTTTCCCCCGGCTTTGCGTATCATGCAAGACGCCCCTTATACAAGGAGAAAAACAAATCTGCTTGGGCTGTCTTTGCGACTTGCCGCTAACGAACTTTCATACCAATGAAAACAATCCGGTATCCCAGTTATTCATCGGCAAGGCGGATATTGTAAACGCCACAGCCTGGTTGCACTATGAAAAAGGGACAAAAGTACAGAAACTGATCCATTCTTTTAAATACTATAATAATAAAGACTTGGCCTATCAATTAGGGAGGCAGATGGGATTGTCTCTCCAGTCGTATATAAATCAGGAGATTGATTTACTGATTCCTGTCCCCTTACACAAGAAACGGCAGCGGGAAAGGGGATACAACCAGTCGGAATGGATTTGCAAGGGACTTGCTTCGGTTGTTCCTATCCCTGTTTGCACCAATAGCTTGCAACGTAAAACGGCTTCCGGTACGCAAACCAACAAATCCCTGTATAGTCGCTGGACAAATGTACAACAGCTGTTTGCCCTGAGCGACAAGCACGATTTAACAGGAAAACACATCCTGCTGGTAGACGACGTGATAACGTCAGGCGCTACGCTCTCTATATGCGCTAAAGCTTTATCGGCGGCGCCCGGTATCAAAATCAGCATCCTGGCCCTTGCCGCCGCATAGCTAATCCGGGACATTAAGATAAATCCCGGATACGCCTTTCTTTATCCAATCATCGGCGGTAGTTTCCTTTCACCGATTCGTAGAAATACCCAGCGTACCCTGAAGCTGCACATGCATAACAGCCCGGTACGTGATGCCGAACCCTCCCTGTCCCAGCACGGCTTCAATCCTGTATTTCCCGTTCTGCAAGGCGCTTCCTGGTGTTTAACTATTCATATCTACACAATTATTTGGGAACTAAAGTAAAAAAAACGGATTATACTACTCATGGATTCATTTTACATTCTGATTTAAGAATTTCAGTAAGTTCAGTAAGTTCAATTACTTCTTTCGTTGTTAAGTTTGTTAATTGCTTTGCAAGAGATTTAATTTTTAATAGTCCAAAATAGTCATATTTTTTCAATAGTTCCCAATATAAATCATTTTTGGAATTGTTAAGCATCTCCTATTCATCATCGGGTATTTCCTTTTTTAACATATTTAAAAAATCATCCCTTTTGCATTTGTTAAAGCCCAATAAGTCCATATTTTTTCGAGACTTGACCGTTACATGAAATAGTTAAATTTTGATACGCAACAGAATGTGGAAATGGAGGAAATTTTTTCTCTTTTTTGTCAATGAATTCTTTTGTAAGACATACATTGGAACTATTTAAAACTGTTTCGCTATTCAGGTATTTATTAAAATCGTCTTTTTTAGTAATACTTTTAGGGATTATATGCTCCAACGTTTTTTGTTCATTTTCATTTTCCATGTTTCGCATACAATAACAACAACGATTGTGTTGCTCTTGTCTTAATCTCTGAATTAATAAAGTACGCGACCATTCTCCTTTATCATTTTTATCACTTTTAAAAGAATCAAATAAATCAAAAGAACTTATGATGAATTCTGCTTCTTCCTTAAATTCTGATTTGTCAATATATTCCATTCTATATCAATTTAAGGATCTATAAAGTATATTATTCCCCCCGACAGCTTTTTTAATTTTATCCTTTATTTTCTCCTTCATAGCATCATCGTTTGCAGCTTTCCAATAATTATATGATTCTAATAGACTTTCAATATATGATTTTCTATATGGAACATCCATCCAATCTCTTAATCCTGAATTATAATCTATTCCGTATAAATTTTCAATTATTTCATTTTTATATTTTCTATTTTCATCATACAATTTATAGATTAAATTATTTTCATCTTTTTTAAAGTTAGCTATTACTAAGGGTGAATGAGTAGAAACAATGAATTGGACTTTAGGATAAGTTTCTTTTAATGCAGTCAAAATTTCTTGGGCAATTGAAGGATGAAGATACAGCTCTATCTCATCTATTATTACAATACCGGATGGATCACAATTTGAATTAAGCAAATATGCACGATTAGCAATATCAAACACGATTGAAAAGATTCGTTTATAACCTTGCGGTAATTGAATAAAGGACATTCGATTTCCATTTTTAAACAATACAATTAGTACATCATCTTTCCCTCGTGCCTCAACTTCTAATTTTTCAACTTCTATATCTTCTGTGCAAATTAATTGGGATATAGATTTAGAGAAACTGATGATCTTCTCATTTATTGTATCCATAGATCAGTGCAATTTCTTTCATCATTCCATTTATAATACGCGGTATTACGAGGTATAGGATTGCCTGAATTCATTTTTTTCTGAATTTTAGTACGATCTATCTTTGCCGTTACATGAGGATACGAATCATAAAAATAAACAAAAACAGGCAATTCATTTATTTTTCCATCAACGATATGATAACCCCAAAATTGTTCATTCGCATTTTTATATTTTGTATCTTCTAATCCCGATGTGTCATTTTCTTTATAAAACTCCCATTCAATATCATTATTATCTTCAGTAGCATTAACTTTAATCATAAGAGGGTAATTATAGTCACCTTTTTCTTCTTTATAGCAATATCTTGCATCAGTAGATTCAAAACTTTTCACTTTCTCATCCGAGCTGGCTATAAACTCATACTGTATTTCACCTGTTTTCTTTGCAAAGATGAAACTTAGTGATTGAGAAATTGGAGTGAGCAAGTTTGTTTTACCCATCCCATTCTTACCGATAAATATTGTCGTCTCGCATCCAAAATCTATTGAATATTCTTCGAAATTTCGGTAGTTTCTTAATTGAATTTTTTTAGTCTCATGTAATTGCCGATATATTTATAATTACAACGGTATCATTTTTTGTACAAGTATCATAATCATATAAAACAGTTGTGGTTGGTTTTATTTGCGGGCGAGCCTCTTTGCCAGACGGATGCCCTCGCCTATCCATAAGACGACTGACGTGGAAGCGATAATGATGCCCCAATCCCGCCAGCTTAACGGAACAACGTTAAACATTTCGCCGCCGAATGTCACAATCAGGTATTGCCCTGTTATAATCAGCAGTGAGACCAAGAGGAATGTCTTGCTGTCTTTCAGATTGGCAAAAGCCGATTTGTTGCCGGCAAAAGCTTTTGCATTAAACATGTTCCAGAACTGAAGCATGACAAACAGGGTGAAAAACATGGATAAATGATAGGCCGAAATACCTCCGTCTGCCCTGTTGAAATACAATAAAACGCCTAATAATACGATAACGAACAACAGGCCAACGACAAATATAGTAAAGGCCATGGGCCGCGATATGATAAAATCGCCATCCGGCCCGCTCTTGCGGGGTTTCCGGTCCATTACCTTTTTATTGGGAGGAAGAGAGGCTAAAGCGGCGGCGGCAAACGTATCCATTATCAGGTTTACCCAAAGCATTTGAGTAACCGTCAGCGGCGATTCCGTCCCCAGCAGGGAACCGATCAGTACAATCAGGCAGGCGGCAACATTTATGGTAAGCTGGAAAAGCAGAAACTTTTGTATGTTCCTGTATAACGAACGTCCCCACATCACAGCGCGGGTGATGCTGGCAAACGAATTGTCGAGGATGGTTATGTCGCTGGCTTCTTTGGCTACAGACGTGCCGTCGCCCATCGACAGGCCTACCTGTGCGGCTTTCAGGGCCGGCGCATCATTGGTGCCGTCGCCCGTAACGGCTACAACGGCGCCTTTCTTTTGCAGCAATTGCACCAAGCGCTGTTTGTCTGTGGGGCGGGCGCGGCACATAATATGCAAATCCATGATACGTTCTAACGCTTCTTCATCGCTAAGCGCTTCAAAAGACGGGCCGGCAATGATATTATAGTCTGTATCTCCTTCGTTCCATATTCCTATCTGGCGACCGATTTCTTTGGCTGTGCCGGGCGTATCTCCGGTAACGATCTTTACGTCGATACCGGCATGGAGGCACGACTGTACAGCCTCCGGCACATCCGGGCGCACCGGGTCGGAAATGGCAGCTATCCCGATATAGGTCAGGTTTGCGTTTTGTAAGCGGCCGTCTGCAAAGAAAGGGGCTTCCTTATTGGCGTCGTCTATTAGCTGGAAGGCGAATCCCAAGGTGCGCATGGCCTGGTTTTGATAGGCCAGCAACTGCGCTTCTATCTGCGCTTTGCAGGCTTCTACCGGCTTGTATGTTCCATCCATGGCAACCTGCCCGCAATGCGATAATACAATTTCGGGGGCGCCTTTTACATAGAGCACTTTTTTGTTTAGCAAGGGCGACTGCACCAATGTAGCCATATATTTCCGTTCGGTAGAAAATGTCAGTTGTTCCAATACTTCGGCGTTTTCCCTAAGCGTAAGGTAATCTGCTTTTTTACCGTTAAGCCATAATAGCAGGGCTGCTTCGGTGGGATTGCCGAGCGTTTTAACTGGAGATTCCGTAAAGTCGAGGAATGCTGTGGAGTTCGCGGCTATCCCTTCTTTTATCAGGTTGCTTAGTTCGTCGTCGCCAAGCGTTTGGTCTTTTAAATTATAGAAATTCGTTTGATATACCTGCATTTGATTCCGGGTTAATGTGCCGGTCTTGTCGGTGCAGATAATGGTTGTAGCGCCCATTGTTTCGCAAGCGTGCATTTTCCGTACCAGGTTATTCGTTTTCAACATACGGTTCATACTGAGAGCCAGGCTGAGCGTAACGCTCATGGGTAATCCTTCGGGTACCGACACAACGATCAAGGTAACCGCTATCATAAAAATATTCAATATCTCACTCGCCAGGTTGAAAAAGGGAACGCCCGGCGAAGACAAGAGTAACTTAACGGATAAGGCGGCAAAAGTAAGCCCGGCAATGGCATATCCGGCTTTGCTGATTACATTGGCCAACCCTTTTAACTGTATCTGCAAAGGGGTCTCTACGTTATTGTCTATCCGGGAGCCTTCATATACTTTACCATAACCGGTAGCGTCTCCTGTTTTTTCCACTTCTACTATTCCATGCCCGTCTACTACGGTTGTTCCGCGCATCACGATATTGGAGGGATAGGTTGCTTCTTTATTGAAATACTCCTCATGGGTCGTTTTGCCTGCAATGGGTTCTCCCGTGAGGGTGGATTCGTTTATTTGCAACGACACGGCTTCGAGCAGACGCCCGTCTGCCGGTATTTCTTCTCCCGCCTCTATCAGCACAATATCGCCTACTACCACTTCTTTCTTAGGTATCTGGCTTATATTTCCTTCACGTATTACTTTTACCTGCGCGTCGTCGTTTACCGTATTGAGTATGTCGAATGCTTTATTGGCTTTTACCTCAAAGGCGAAAGCCACTCCCGTAGCCAGTATAATGGCAAAAAAGATGCCTACAGGCTCAAGGAAAGCGCTAAACCCTCCGGCTTCCGGCCCCCAGCAGTGTACGCCTGCAATAAGCATGGAAAGAAACCAGGCTACTAAAAGAATGCGTATGATGGGATCGTTGAATTTTTCAAAAAAGAGTTTCCACAGTGACGTTTTCTCCGGAGGAGTAAGCACGTTTTCGCCATAGAGGGTACGGCTTTCTTCCACCTGTTGCATCGTTAATCCTTGCCAGGAATGCTTTTTTTCCATATAATTGATATAAAAATTGTAATGAGACAGCAAATTAAGCAAAGTTCGCGGACATATACAACTCTTCTGGGAGGCGCGCGATATTTATCCCAAAAGGGCGCCTTAAGAATCCCTCTTATCCCGGGCTTATTGAAGAGAGCGCCCCGCCGGCGCCGGTAACCCGTCCGCTGTCGTAATTCTCATCCCGGGGCTTGGGCGCATCCCCCCAGGAACCGACAGCAAGGCTCCGTCAGTCGACAGCAAAGCGCCAAGGGCTGACCCGAAAGCGCCAAGGGCTGACCCGCAAACTCCAGGGGGCGACAATGAAGCCCGGAGGGTTGGCAGATTCGGGATGGGCGCGGATACGCCGCTCCGGGCTACTTCCCTTTCAATGCCTGCGCTTGGCGGAGCAATCCTGCTAAGCGCATCCCTGCGGCAATCGTCCAAGCCTTGAAACATACAGGTGCGGCGCTGTATTTGAGCGGCTAATGGACATTTGGGATTATCTGCCAGCAAACAACCGCCCCTGCCATGTGTTGCGTTCGATGAGGCGTCTTTCCGCTTTGGCTGTAAATACATGGTTCTTCAGCCCCCAATCGGGCGCGATAAGCAGTTCTTTGGGGGATTGGGATACAAACCTCTCCACTGCGACGGATGGGTTTAGCCGTTCTATAAAGTCTATTACCAGGTCTATGTATTCATCCACCGTATATAAATGGAATCTTTCGGGATACCGGGCAAACTCTTTGGCCATGCGCGTTTGCCGGATTAATTGCAACTGATGTAATTTTACGGTTGTCAGCGGCAAAGCGGATAAGGCGCCGGCATGCTGTAAAATCTCGTCTCTGCTTTCTCCGGGTAATCCGAGGATTAAATGGGCGCCGGTATAAATTCCCTTTTGGGCTGTGCGCCGGATGGCGTCTTCCGATTCCGCATGCGTATGCCCCCGGTTAATGCGGACGAGGGTCTTGTCCAAGGTACTCTCCAGGCCGTATTCTATCAATACAAATTTCCTCTTCGCCAATCCGGCAAAATAATCCAGCAATTCATCAGGCATACAGTCCGGGCGCGTCCCGACGATTAATCCGGCTATTTCAGGGAAAGAGAGCGCTTCTTCGTACTTTTCAAGCAACGAATCCAATTCGTCATACGTATTCGTATAGGCCTGGAAATAGGCCAGGTATTTCATTCCGGGATATTTATACGAAAAAAAGCGAATGCCTTCTTCCAACTGTTCGCCCACCGTTTTTTGCGTATGGCAATACTGGGGGCTGAACGTTTGATTGTTACAATACGTACATCCCCCCCAGCCTTTCGCCCCGTCGCGGTTCGGGCATGTAAAGCCTGCATTTACAGATATCTTCTGCACTTTAAAGGGGAATACCTTTTGCAGGAAGTCTCCGAAGCCGTTATATCGTTTACGTTTATCGTCCATTAGCCAAATTTACGGCAAATGTATTTAAAAAAACCATGATAAGTAATAGTGATTATTCTACTCAAACCATTTGCAGTAAAAGAGTAAGCGTTGTACTGAATACGTTGGCAGATGATATATTAATGCGGGATATAGCTGTCAGGCATAATATCCGTGATGTAATCTTATTGAGGCAGTTAACAGCATACCTGATAACCAGTACAGGAAATCTCGTTTCTGCAAGCAAGCTCGCCGGATGGGAAAAAGTGCGGTAAAAGAAGCTATACAGGTATGCCTGACCATAGACGATGAGAATTTTGAAAGAGAGTATGACGGGCTACTCGTAGCCATGCAGAATCTTGGTATAAAAGAAGGAAGTATCGTAACCCTCAACCAAAGTGATACATTTGAGAAGGATGGTATGACAATCAGAATGATACCCACTCATGTATTTTTTCAAGAATGAGCTTTTCAATATTACGTCCCGCCGGGGAGAGGAGAGGCCTCGTTGCACGGAGTTGGGGACGCCAGCTCCCGGAACACGATTATGCGTGCGCCTTCTTCCAGGCGGATGGTGAAGGTATCGGACAGGGCTTCGTTCAGGGTTCCCTGCCACCAGGAGGTAAGTATGCGGTTTGTGATGGGCCAGCGGAGGCGTTCGGCGGTTATTTTGCTTTCGGGGGGTAAGGCGAATAAGGAGATTTGCTGGCCGGGGACGCTTTTCAAGGTTGTTGTTTGGCTGAGGGGGGTGAAGAGGCCGTGGTCTGTCAGCATTTCTATCCGGCTGAACAGGGGGGCGTAATCGGCCAGGAGGGAGATATTGCCTAACGTATGGTCTTCGCGCATGCCGGTGGCTCCTACGATGAGCGCTTCCTTTTGGCCGGAGGCCTGGGCGTGGCGGACGGCTTTTGTGAGGTCGTTCGTTTCCTGGTCGGCGCCGGGATACAGGCGGCCGGCGTATAAGCGGCGCATTTCGGGCGACAGGCTGTCCATATCGCCCACTACGGCGCTTGGGGTAAAGCCTTGCCGGTGGAGCGTATCTGCCGCCCCGTCGCAGGCTATGATAAGGGAGGCTTCGCCCAGCATCCGCAAAGGCAGGGGGGAGGCGGGAAAGCTTCCGTTGGCTACAATAACGCAATTATACTGTTTTATCATCTCTGTTCAGTTCCTTTTTTTATCCATGTATATAAACCGGCAGCGGCCAGGAGGGTGTAGCAAAGATAGAGAAACATGGTGGGATACAAAGCGCGCAGGTAATAAATATAGACAGATACTGCATTTACGATTATCCATAGATACCAATGTTCTATTATCCGGCGGGCGAGCATCCAGGTGGCTACAATCCCTACGGCTGTGATAAATGCATCGCCGTGGGGGATTGGGGAATCTGTAAATGCAACCAGCAGGCCGTAGAGGCTGAAATGGATGGCCGCTATCGCCAGTACGATTGTGAGCAATGCCGGGGCGTTTGCATGGCGGTATACAATCCCGCCGGGGGCCGGGGCGGATTCTTCCCCTGAAGAATCCGCTTTTGTCCACAGCCGGAAGCCATAAACGCTCATCAGCACGTACCAGGCCTGCAAACCCATGTCTGCATAGAGCTTGGCCAGGAAGAAAACAAACACATAGACCAGCGAGGTGACGAATCCTACCACCCATAAGGCCGGATGCTGTTTTATCTCCAGCGCCATATAAAGCAACCCTGTTGCCACTCCGAAATATTCCAGCATAGGGGCAGTTGTATTAAAACCGTAAGGTTATCCTTGTCATTGCATGAATGCCGGCCTGGGTGAAGTAGCCGTCGTCTTTCCTGCGCTGGCCGCCTTCTATATATGAATACACCCAGCCGTTTGTTTCGTAGGCTTCGTTGAAGAGGTTGTTCAGGGTTACGTCGAGCGCTATTTCTTCCATAAACGCCGGCTTGAAGATATATCCCACCCGCAGGCTGTTTACAAAATAAGGGTCTATAGACCTGTCTTTGGCCGATGTATTATCCATATACTGGCGGCCTACGTATTGCGAATGGAGGCTTGCCGAGAAATCTTTGTAGTGGATACTGACGGCGCTGTTCGCTATCACGCCCGGCGAACAGGCGATGTCTGTAGTTCCTATACAGGTATTGATTTGCCCGCCGTTGTCCCAATCGTCTACATACTCGGTGAAGTTCTTTATCTTATTGCGGCTGAGGGATATATTGCCGTTCCATCCAAGCCACTGTGCAACGGTGATTCCGGCGTTTATTTCAAGGCCCATGCGGTAGCTGTCTTTTATATTGGAGGTGAGCGCTTCGCCTATTTCGCTTATTTTGCCTGTAAGGATTAACTGGTTGTTGTAGTCCATATAATAGAGGTTGGCTCCGGCATGGAAACTTTTATGGCGGAAACCGTATCCGGCTTCGTAGTCGTATAATGTTTCGTGGGTGGGGTGTTCGTCCCGTCCGGCCTCGGTAAAGTTGTCCCGGTTCGGCTCGCGGTTGGCCACGGAGAAGGAAACGAAGGCGTTGTGTTCCTTAGCCTGGTAGTTCAAGCCTGCTTTCGGATTAAAGAAAGCCCACTTTTTACTTATATGCACGTTATCCCCGGCTTTGTCGTCGCTGCCATTTATTTTATAGTCGATTCCGCGATACTGGAGGTCTGCATATCCGTTCAGGCAGGGAAGGAAGAGCCAGTTGGCTTTCAGGTAAGCGCTGTAGTCCAGCTTTTCGCCTTTGTTGCGGTAATACTCATAATCGGGAGCGGGCAGCGCGCTGGCCGATTTTGCCCATATCACCCGCCCGAAATGGCGGCCCACATACCTGTTGACGGCCGCGCCTGCCGTAAGCTGTAGCTCTTCGCTCCTGTAACTGGCGCTGTAAATGGCGCCGTAGAAATCGTTGTCGAGCCATTTGCGGCGTACTAAATCCGTTTTCTTCACCTCCTCCCCTTCCGGGCCGGTATAATTGGGCAGTTTGTAGCTGCTGAATTTGGCGCCGGCTTTATAATCTTCGTAATACCCGCTTCCGGGGGTATAATGGAGGGTGAGGTTCATCGTGCGGAAGGCGCCGAAGCGCCGGGTGGCCATCAGGTGGTAATGCTCCTGCCGGTAGTTGTCTGTCTGGTTGTTATAGAAGCGGGTTTCGCCGTTTTCTTCATACGCTCCGCAGGGGTTGAAGGTGCGATTGGGCTTTACCGCCGGGTCGGAAGGTTTCAGCATGGCGGAAGGAACGCCGGTCCATGCCTGGCTGGTATTTTCTGCGCTGCCGAAGGTTTGGAACTTAAGCAGCGTGTTTTCCCCATACCAGGCGGCGGACAGGAAATAAGAACTCATCGCAGCCGAAGCCCTGTCTATAAAGCCGTCGCTGCGGATGTTGGAATAACGGGCGTCGAACACCAGATGGTTGTAAAGCAAGCCCGTGCCGCCCTTGAACAGATGCTTCACCGTTCCGAAAGAGCCTGCCGAGAGGGCGTATTGGCTATAGGGCTTCATTGATGCGTTCTCGGTTTGCATGGCTACCGTAGCGCCAAAGGCGGCCGCCCCGTTGGTGGAAGTACCCACCCCCCGCTGAACCTGGATGGTTTCTACAGACGAAGCGAAGTCGGGCATATTTACCCAAAAGACGCCATGCGATTCGGAATCGTTTACGGGGACGCCATTCACCGTTATATTAATACGGTTTGCATCCGTTCCGCGGATGCGGAAGCCCGAATAGCCAATCCCCGTGCCGGCATCGGAAGTCATGATAACAGAGGGCGTTTGCGAAATAAGATACGGTATCCCCTGCCCGTCGTTTCGCCTGGCCAATTCGTCTTTCGAGAGGTCGCTGTAGGCAACGGGCGTACCCTTGGCCGCCTTAACGGCTGTTACCACTACTTCGTCTAACGACACGTCTTTTGCAATTTTCACAGAGTCTGCCGGCCATTCATCGCCGTACGCGGCGGCCGGTAAAAGCAAAGCCGCCATAAATAAAAGTACACTTTTCATCCTTAGTCAATTTACTGATTAAACATCTTTGTTTGAATAGGACAGGAGTGTGTTGTAGAAGAAATATACCGGGCAAACGCGGCCGCAGTTTGCGCCTCTTCCCTTCGTCGGTATTATCCGCATCAGGTAATATGGGTATAATCTCAGCCTGTACATCCTCCGTAAGCGAAGGGAAACAAGCACCCCTTGATATTCAGGATGCAAAGAAACAAAAAAAAACGGTAATGAATATAACAGGCGCCCATATAAATTATCCGTTGCAAGGAGTTTCGCACTGTTTTTTTTCATAGCTTCGTATCGTGTTTCTTTTTCGGAATGTGTATTAATCATAAAAAAACAATTTCTCATGAAAACATGGATTCTCTTCCTTTTGGCAATTATTATGCCGGCTGCCGTTTATGCACAGCAGAACAAAAATTTCTATGACTTTACCGTGCAGACCATTGATGGAAAAACCCTTCCGCTCTCGGCGTTTAAGGGGAAAAAACTACTGGTAGTGAACGTTGCCTCCAAGTGCGGGCTTACTCCGCAGTATAAACAGTTGCAGGAGTTATACGACAGGTATGGCAAGGGAAATTTTGCCATTATCGGATTTCCGGCTAATAACTTTGGGCGGCAGGAACCCGGCACAAATGAGGAGATACAGCAATTTTGCACCCTGAACTATGGCGTTACATTTCCAATGATGGCCAAAATATCCGTAAAAGGCGATGATATAGCGCCCCTGTACGAGTGGCTGACAAAGAAAAGCGAGAACGGCAGGCAAGACGCCGAAGTTACCTGGAACTTCCAAAAGTTCCTGATAGACGAAAACGGGAACTGGGCCGGCTTTTATGAACCGCGCACCCTTCCTTCGGCTCCCGAAATCGTCAGCTGGATAGAGGAGTAAGCCGTAGCAATTGCCCGTTCATATATATGGCTTGCCACTGGTTCCAAAGCTTTATTCCATTGTGTAACCAGCGTGTCGGGCTTCTCTCCGGCTTCCCATTCGATGATGATGGCAGATTTTCCCGCTATGGCGTCTGCGGGACGCAAATAGATATCCAGTCCGTATTTGTTATACTCTAATATAATAACAGGAATAATGCGGCTCGTTATTCCCGTCCGGCAAATCATGCCCTTCGCCGTCTGTTACGCTCAGGATACTATTTTCCCGCATCGGATTCCAATAACCGCCATCGTCTCAGCCCGGCGCAAGGAAGAGGAGGATTTCATACATTTATGGATAAAAAAAGAACATTGAACTTTTATGATAGTTTTTCCATTGTAACCGTAAAATCAGCGTATATTTTCAATTTTTCAGGCACAAATCGCAAAAGCGTATAATCGCTGTCGCCCGCCGGATAATACATCTCCCAACCTTTTTGCCATGCCCGTTGCCGCAATTCATTGTCGGTAACAATTTCTACCGTACCTTGC
>JAIRKZ010000185.1 GCA_031259845.1 Tannerellaceae bacterium
TTTAATTTTTACATCTAAGAATAGAAATCTGGAAGGTCTAATGTTTTTCAAAATGCACACTTTAATGCACACTTAGGGGTCTTTTCTAATTTTTCTGTTTTTCAGTTTAACGAAAAAGAAAAAATCAAACGTGATAAAAATCAATTGTAAATCAACAACTTATATTCTTTTTTATAATTTTCAGTTTAACGAAAGACGGTTATCAAATTCCTTGATTTTACATAGGGGTCGTGTCTTGAAGAAAGGATTATGATGCCTTTGCAAAAGCATTACGATGTCTTTGCAAAAGCATTGTAATGGTTTGGCGGAGACATCACAATGAAAAACCGGAAGGCCCGGAAACGCCCGGAAAAGTGGCTTAGAAAGGCCCGGAACGGCGCTGGAACAACTATTTTTACCCACTGTTTTTGTTGGGCAGATAGATAGCAAATAGCCGCCTTTTGCTTTATTTTATATCTGTATAGGGTTAATTGGCGCGCATATAGTTAACGCTTCCTTTCTTTTTGTGTTATTTTATCAAAAGGCAAGTACCAAATACAGCGTGTTTTCAGGAGTTATCCCGGATAGCGTACAAATAAGCGAAACAGGGAGGGGGTAAAATAACAAAATGATAAAAAAAGATTCGTTTGTTTGAAACACAGAATATGAATTCTTTTAGCTAATTTCGGGGCAATAAATATCAGCATCTGTTATTTAAAATGAAAAAGGAATATTCACTAATAAAACAATGATTATGAAGAAGGTAGTTTTTATGGCCTTATGCGCCTTTTTGTTGATTGCATGCGGCGGGCAGCCGGGATATGTAATAACCGGGACAACAGACAATGCCGGATTGGATGGCCAAACGGTGTATTTATATGAATATGGTATCAAAAACGGCGAGGCTTTAAATAGCGCCGTCGTTGAAAACGGGAAATTCATCATCAAAGGAGAACAGGCAACGCCCCTCTTGTGCGTAATACGTTTTGATGAAGAGGTAGTGAAGCCTGAGCAGGCCAATGCAGGGGAAAACGCTCCTTACACAGCTACTTTCACGCTTGAAAACGGCAAGCTGGTTATCGATTTGTCCGAAAGCCCCACCGTTACGGGAACTCCCGAAAACGATGCGCTGGCATCTCTCCAGAAAGAAATGAAACAGATTCGTTCTTCCCTGGAGCAGGTAATGCAAGATATGGGCGCAGGCGACGAAGCAATAGCTGGCGCCGCCGAAAAAAAATATGACGAGATAGAAAGCAAAGCCTCCGAAGCCGTTAAGAAGTATATACAAAATAATCCGAACAAACTGACTTCCGCCAAACTTTTATATGATTTCCGTTATTCCCTGGATGAAGATACCCGCCGCCAAATCATCAATCAAGCGGGAGATGCGTTCAAACAGGCGCCCGGCATCGACAAAATGATTGACCACCTGGCGGTATTGGAAAAAGTGGGTATCGGTAAGAAATTTACAGATTTTGAGATGAAAACTCCCGCAGGGGAAGCTATCAGGCTATCCGATAACGCAGGAAAAGGCAAGATTACGCTGATTGATTTCTGGGCCTCATGGTGCCCTCCATGCCGGAAAGATATTCCGCACCTGGCCGCATTATACAAACAATATAAAGGGAAAGGTTTTGAAATAGTAGGCGTATCATTAGACCGTACCAGCGACGCCTGGGTAAAAGGCATCGAAGAATTGAACATCACCTGGCCACAAATGTCCGACCTTCAATACTGGAAAAGCGAAGGCGCCGCCTTATATGGCGTAAACAGCATACCTCACACCGTATTGGTAGATAAAGACGGCATTATCATTGCAAAAAACCTGCGGGGCGAAGCATTAGACGCCAAGCTGGCAGAAGCGCTGGAATAAAGAAAAACAAATACGTAATCCTATGGCAAAAGGTTTGAAAAAGGCGCTTATAGCAGTGGGCGCCCTGTTAGTAGTTATTACCGGATTAATGGTCGCCATACCGTTTTTATTTAAGGATACCATTAAGACGGCAGTTGTAAAGATTGTAAACCAACAGGTTAATGCAACCGTTGATATAGGCGGTTTCGGGCTGAGCCTGTTTAAAAACTTTCCACACGCCACGCTCTCTTTATATGATGCTACGGTAGCCGGCGTTGGCGATTTCGAAAAAGATACGCTATTACAGGCAAAAGCGGCCAGCCTCACCATCAACCTGTATAGTTTATTTAAAGGCAATTATGAAGTTTCCAGTATTTATTTAGACCGTGTGAGCGTAATGGCTAAAGTAGCAGCCAACGGAAAGGCAAACTGGGATATTGTAAAAGAGACCGCTACCGCAGGCGAAGCGGAGGGTGATACGCCTTTCCATTTAAGCCTGGATAAAATAACGGTTAACGATTGTAATATTACTTATCTGGACGATGCCTCGAAGATAAAAGCAGCGCTGACGAAATGGAACGGCCATTTATCCGGAGACTTTTCTGCTTCGCAAACCACCCTGCGCACCGGCAGTACGATAGACGAAGTAACGGTTGAGATGGACGGCATCCCCTGGCTGAATAAAGTGAAAGCTATGGCAAATGCCCAAATCAGCGCCGCCTTTGACCAAATGAAGTTTACCTTTACTCACAGCCAGCTACAATTGAATGAACTAAAAGCATCCATTGAAGGTTCGTTTGCCATGCCTGACGACGACAGCATGGATTTCGATTTAAAACTGAATGCGCCCGGAACACAGTTCAAAGACCTCCTGTCGTTGATACCGGCCATGTATACGGCTGATTTTAAAGATGTGAAAACCTCCGGTACGGCCTCTCTCGACGGATATGTAAAAGGTACGATGAAAGGAGAAAATTATCCTGCCTTCGATATGAAGATCAGCGTTGGCAACGCAATGTTCCAATATCCTTCCCTACCCAAGCCGGTAGACAATATCAACCTGCATATTGCGCTGCAAAGCAAAGGAGGTTCATTGGATAATACGGTGACAGACATAAGTAAATTCAGCTTTACGTTGGGAGGCAACCCGTTTACCGGTTATCTGCATGTAACAACCCCGACCACCGACCCGCGCCTGGAAATGTATGCCAATGGAACGATAGACCTCGGCATGATTAAAGAGGTATATCCCTTGGAAACAGGAACAGAATTAAACGGTAAAATCGAGGCCAACCTGAATCTTGCCACCCGCATGTCGGATATAGAAAAGGAACGGTATGAAAACGTATCCGCTTCGGGAACGCTCAGCGTGAGCGATATAGTTTATAAATCCAAGGAAATGCAGGATGTGCTGGTTCAAGAGGCAAGCCTCGAATTTACGCCCCGTTACGTAAACCTGGCTTCATTACGCATAAACATCGGTAAGAATGATTTATCGGCTACCGGACGCTTGGAAAACTTTATCGCCTACATGCTTAAAGACCAAACAATAAAAGGTGAACTGAACATTCAATCAACATACCTGAATGCGAATGATTTTCTGGGCGACGCCGCCGCCGACGCCGCTCCATCGGAAACTGTCTCGCCCGGCGACAGTACGGCAACAGCCTCGCCAAGCCATTTCGTTATTCCCAAGAACGTAGACTTTGCCCTGAACGCTTCACTGAAAGAAATTGTATACGATCAAATAACAATTTCCGGTATGGACGGGAATATGTCGGTTCGGAACGGTATATTGAAGCTGAACGACGTAAGCGCCAAAGCATTGGGCGGGACATGCAAAGTAAACGGCTCCTATGATACATCCGATCCGGAAAATCCAAAGGTTTCTTTCGGCTTGAACTTATCGAAGGTTTCTTTTGCCGAGACATTCAAATCGGTAGAGTCTGTCCGCAAATTCGCTCCCGTCTTTGAAAACCTCCTGGGTTCCTATTCCATGAACCTCAATTTCAATACCTCGCTTGGCCAATCTATCCTGCAAACATTGGCGCACCTCACCGGAAACGGCGCCTTACAGACCAATGACGTAAAAGTAGAGAATGTAGCCGCCATGAATGCTTTATCAGCCGCCTTAAAAACAGATGCGCTTAAATCATTCTCGGCAAAAGACCTGAACCTCCCTTTTACCATCAGCGACGGGAAAATTGATACAAAACCTTTCAGCCTGAATATAGGCAACGGCGGAACGTTAAAATTAGAAGGCTCTACAGGCCTCGACCAAAGTATCAATTACAAAGGAATCGTTACTCTGCCTAAAATAATGGCGAATGATTATATCAAAGACCTCCCCATTACGATAGGCGGTACATTCACCAGCCCCAAGATAGGCGTCGATTTAAAATCAATCGCAAAAGAAGCAGCTACCACTATGGTAGAAGAAGCGATAGGCAAGCTAACCGGAAGCGAAGAAGCCGTTGATTTATCCGAAGAAAAAGCGAAACAAATCGAAAAGCTACGGCAGGAAGCCGATGATGCTGCAAAGAAATTAGTAGCGGAAGCGCAAAAGCAAGCCGACAACTTAGTAGAGAAAGCCGGCAACAACTTCATCGCCAAAACAGCCGCGCAGGCTGCCGGAAAGAAATTGGTAGAAGAAGCGCAAAAGCAAGCCGAACGGCTACGGAACGAGGCGGAAAAACAAATAGAAAAACTGGAATAAATACATACGTATGAACAAGAAAAAGGTAATTACTGGTATACTCGCTGTGTTAACAGGCCTTGCCGTTGCAGGGAGCGTTATCGCTTACTTTATATTACAACCCGATAAGCCCTGGCTGGCCCTGTTCGTTGCCGGTATGGGTGGTATCATTGTGGTCAACCTGGGGCTTATCGTATTCTTTGTAAATAAAAACCTTAAAAATTAGCGCCTGCTTACTCCCTGCACATACCATCAATTATACGGATCAATTGCCCTCCCAAATCTTCCGCTTCCTGCATGGTATGCGCTTCGGAGTATATGCGGATAATCGGTTCGGTGTTACTTTTGCGCAGGTGTACCCATTTATCGGGAAAGTCTATTTTTACCCCGTCGATATCTGTAATACCGGATGAGGCAAATGTTTCTTTTACCTTTTCCAGTATAGCGTCTACATGTATGCCGGGAGTAAGCTCTATTTTCTGTTTAGAAATAAAATAAGGAGGATAGGTGGCGCGCAGTTCGCTTACTTTCATTTTCTTTTTGGCCAGATGAGTCAGGAACAGGGCAATGCCCACCAATGCGTCGCGTCCGTAATGGCTGGCCGGATAGATAATGCCCCCATTACCTTCGCCGCCTATTACAGCCTTTGTTTCTTTCATCCTGGCCACAACATTTACTTCTCCTACAGCCGCTGCATTGTATTCTCCTCCGCGAGCGCGGGTTACATCCCTCAGAGCGCGGCTTGAACTCAGGTTGCTTACCGTATTGCCCGGCGTATGCGCCAATACATAATCGCTTACGGCAACCAGCGTATATTCTTCCCCAAACATCTCTCCGTTTTCACAAACAATGGCAAGACGGTCTACATCAGGGTCTACCACAAAGCCTACATCTGCTTTAGCCTGCTTCATTAATGCGGAAATCTCCGTCAGATGTTCCGGTAAAGGTTCCGGGTTATGCGCAAAATTACCATGAGGTGCACAATGCAGTTTGAAAACCTCCTTCACACCCAAGGCATACAATAATTCCGGGATAACAATTCCGCCTATTGAGTTCACCGCATCGACGGCTACACGAAAACCAGCGGCTTTAACAGCTTCCACGTCTACTAATTCAAGATTCAATACGCTCTCAATATGCTTCTGCATATACGTGTTATCCACAATAACCTTTCCTAAATGGTCTACATCTGCAAACAGGAAGTCTTCGGATGCAGCCAGGTCTAACACCTCTTGTCCTTCGGCGGCATTAAGAAATTCGCCGCGTTCATTCAGCAGTTTCAACGCATTCCACTGTTTCGGATTATGGCTGGCTGTCAGGATAATGCCTCCACAGGCTTTTTCCATAACTACCGCAACCTCCGTTGTAGGAGTTGTTGCCATGTCAATATCCACCACATCAAAACCCATTCCTGTGAGCGTTCCCAAAACGATTTGTTTTACCATAGGGCCGGAAATGCGGGCATCCCTCCCCACTACAATTTTGTTCGATGTTGCTTTCGCGCTTTTCCGTATACACGTAGCGTAAGCCGCTACAAACTTCACAATAGCCAGCGGGTTCAATCCTTCGTCCGGCGTACCGCCAATAGTTCCGCGTATTCCGGAAATTGATTTAATCAAAGTCATACGTTTAGCTTATTTTTCAAAAATATATCGCACTTTATCATAGTATATAGGGTCACCGCTTGTTTTTTGACTAGCGCTGCCTATCTTAAAAGGAACTATCAATTTCACGACAGAACTGTCTCCTACATACTCCAGGACGCTCATTAAGCCTTCACTAAAAAAATAACTCGACACATCATTGGAATTATATTTGCCATATTTGAATTCCAATGGCCAGGAAAGAATCGTACTCATTGGGTCGAAGCCATTGAATGTGACTGTATCCAACAGCATTTTCCCGCTGGCTCTCAGTAATACGCTTGTCCCGTACTCCGCGCGGTTGCCATTTCCCGAATCTACCACATTCAAATAAAGTCCGCTGCTTAACAGGACAAACTGTTTTTCACCAAAAACGCCATTTTCCGGATAGTCTTTCAGTATTTCAAAACCCTGTTCGTTAATATGACGGTCTATGGCTTTCTTTTCGGCTTTCAACATGTCTGTGTACGATCTGTTATTATTGCAGGACAAAACGAATAAAACAGCACACAAAATCATCAGTATATTAAAACTTTTCTTCATTTGTTACTTTATTAAAATACGCAGCAAAGGTATGTATTCTTCACTAAATCTTTGATATATTTTTTATTTCTTCAAAATTATTAGGATTTAATTCGTTAAGGCCTTCCTCAAACGTTTTCACAGCATCCTCTAACGAAGCAAAATACTCGCCTCCGGAAGCATTTTTATGCCCTCCTCCATTAAAATACCGGGAAGCAAATTCATTACACGGAAAGTTGCCGACCGACCGGAGTGAAACTTTTATGTAGTCTTTATCTTCGCGGATAAATACTGAAAATTGTATACCGTTAATACTCAAAGGCAAGTTTACAAATCCTTCCGTGTCTCCCGTCACATACCGGAAGCGCCGCAACTCTTCCTGGGATAAGGTAATCAATGCCGAATGTTTATCAGGAAATACCCGCATCTTCTCATACAGGGAAAAACCCATCAAACGTAAACGGGATTCCGAATAAACCTGGTTTACCCGGCGATAAATCAAATCCTTGTCTATCCCCTTTTTAATCAACTCGCTAATGATGGTATAAATTTCCGGATGATTGGAATTATAGGTAAAAGAACCTGTATCGGTCATCATCCCGGTATAGATACATTCAGCGGCTTTCTTGTTGATTAATTCATACATACCCATCCGGCAAACAGACCGGAAAATGAGTTCGCTTGTAGAGGATATTTCCGGATAAGACAAAACAACCCTGCAAAAATCAGACGGGGCCGGATGGTGGTCAATCATTATTTTCCTTCCATCCGCTGCAACAACAATAGACGCTAATTTGTCTATTCGCTTCAGGTCATTAAAATCAAGGCAGAATATAACATCAGAAGCCCGGATCAACTGTTCGGAAAAATCCGGGTATTTATCATGGATAACAATATCTTCGGCGCCCGGCATCCATTTATAAAAGGAAGGAAAATGATTCGGTACAACAACCGAAACATTGTCTTTCCCAAACTCATTCAGGAAATGGTATAATCCTAAAGAAGAGCCAAGAGCATCGCCGTCAGGGGTAATATGTGTTATAATAACAAACTTATCGCCTTTTTCTATATACTTTTTTATTTTCTGAATTTCTTCTTCTCGGATAATCTTTGTCAACATATCAAATTATAATTATTGGTTCCAAATGTACAACTTTTTTAGATTCGTATATGCCAATACTTATCAATAAGCATCAAAAACAAGACAAACAATAGCAAGAACAGGGAGCTTATCAAGAATAACGGACGCTTATTAACAAAGTATATAAATGATAACGATAGCGATAGATAACTTACCGACATCATAACAAAACTGAAATGGAAATCAAGCGTACTACCGGGAATACGGCTAAACGCTTCTACAACCCACATCATACTATGGGTAAGCTTCTCTATACAAAACTGTAACCAGGCAGAAAGGAAAAAAGAAGGGGGAAGAAAAATCCAAAACAAAGCCACTGGTATTAACAGCGTAGCTATTAAGGTAAGCGGCAGATTGGTAAATAAGAATACTACGGAAAAATAACCAAAGTAATACAAACATAAAAAAGTAACTCCCGCCTGTGCAGCTAACGTAACGGTTACACATCCCCAAGGGGCCGAAAGTAACGGATTCTTTACAACAAGCAAGCTATTCAGCCGGGGCTGTAAAAACAAAATAGACCAAACAGCCAGATAGCTTAACTGGAATCCTATATCGAATAAATAAAACGGATTATACGCCAACATACAAAAAGCCGACGCCGCCAATGTATTATATCCATCGCCCCTATAACTCAACTGCCTCCCGGTAAGATACAACATCAACATAACCGCAGCCCTGACGGACGACGCGGCCAAGCCCGTTATGGCAGTAAATATCCACAATAATACGACGATCAATACGTATTTTACCCATTTACCTACACGACCGCGGCAAAAAAAAGAGAATATCATGGAGAGAAAACTACAAACAATCGCTACGTGAAAGCCGCTAACAGATAATATGTGGGCTACGCCTGTTACGGAAAACTGCGTCCGGACTACTTTCGGCATCGACTGTCTTTCGCCTAATGTGATTGCTGCCAAAACGGATTTCTCCGAATCAGACAAAGAAAGCCTGTCAAAAGGTTCTGCTAAGCGTTGTTGCATCGTCTTCGTCCATTCTTGCAACCGGTTAGGAGAAGTACGAACGGTCTTGTTTTCATGATAAGCCGTCATCTGAACTGACAGGAAAAGCAAGAGAGAGACAAACGTCATTCCCCAAACCCAACGCCCGCTATAAACAGGTTCCGCCTGATAGCAACTACCCAACAAATAAGATACAAGCAGAATAACAGCAGGGAAGAACAATAATACAAAAGAATAAAAGCCAACCGGAACAAATGACTGTAAAACAATCCCCGTTATCCATATAAAAAGAGGCCGTACGAAAGGTCGCTTCTGTATTTCCTGTATCATCGTTGAACCGTCAACTCTTTCAGCTCTCTGATTACCTGCATCGGGTTAGGCGATTTAAAAACGAAATTACCGGTAACTAATACATCTGCTCCTGCGGTAAGCAAACGTTTGGCTGTTTCCTTATTTACTCCTCCATCTACTTCTATTAAGGTATGCAGGCCTTTCCTGAGAATCATATCTTTTAGGCGGGCTGTTTTCTCAACGGCATGTTCTATAAATTTTTGTCCTCCGAATCCGGGATTAACCGACATAAGAAGTACCATGTCAATATCCTGTATAATATCTTCCAGCAAATGAATGGGGGTATGAGGATTCAGTGTAACGCCGGCTTTCATATCCGCCTTTTTAATAGCAGAAACCGTACGGTGTAAATGAGGGGATACTTCGTAATGGACATTCATCAGATAAGCTCCGGCCGCTGCAACCTCACGAATAAATTTCTGTGGCTCTACGATCATCAGATGAACATCCAAGGGCTTTTTCAACAGGGGCTTTACGGCTTCAAGTATGGGAAAACCAAAGGATATGTTAGGAACAAACACGCCATCCATCACATCCGCATGGAGCCAGTCGGCCTCGCTATTATTGATCATTTCTATTTCTTGTTGCAGATGAAGAAAATCGGCGGCTAATAAAGATGGCGCTATTTTATGTTTCATTTCCGGCATTTTTCACAAAGTTACATAATAAAGAAAGAGAATAAGCCATATCCTATTCCCTTTCTTTTTTATTAATTCATAACAAAACCACAGAGTCCCTGCTTGCTATTCGGTTCTACATGATAAATCCGGGCAAATTGCATCAGAAAATCAAGCGTCTTCTTTTGCGGCGTACTCTTTTCTGTAGTTTGGTTTTGTTCCATTTTGTTTGTAAACTTATTCATGCATCGTGTAGAAAAATTCTTCATAGGCTATACATTCTTATTGTTTTAATAGAAAACGCAAGTATAACCTGCTTATTGCATGAAACAGTATATTTTTTTGTTTTAAGTTAATGATAATTCCATTCGGTTTTCAGCGGCTAAACGGCGCATATTTAAAATAGCATAACGCATTCGCCCCAATGCCGTATTTATACTTACGCCCGTGATATCTGCTATTTCTTTGAAACTTAAATCCTGATAATAGCGCATTTCCAATACTTCGCGTTGGCTATCCGGCAAATGTTGTATCAATTTCTTTATATCGGAAAGTACCTGATTACGTACAATCATATCTTCGATGGTTCTATCGCACAATTTTATATTGTTGAATAAATCCACTTCCACATCATCATTCGATATGGTATTTTCACTCCGTTCCTGGCGGAAGTAATCAATAATCAGGTTATGGGCAATACGGGTAATCCAGGCTTTAAACTTACCATTCTCTGTATAACGGCCCTGTTTGATAGTCATAATTACCTTTACGAAAGTTTCCTGAAAGATATCTTCCGTTAAGTCTTTGTTATGCACTATAAAATATATGTAGGAATGAATACTGCTCTTATATCTATCCAACAATACATCGAAAGCAGCATTTTCACCTTTAGCATAAAGAACCACCAACTCCTCGTCGGCCATCGTTTTTAGTATGTTCATTACTTCTGTTGTTTGAGTTTCGTAGAGTAATGTTTAGCTATAGGCAAAATGGGTTTTAATCGTTATACATAAAATTTATTGAAAGCAAAATAAATAAAAGTATTCCACATAAACAAATACTTTTCGTCCTTTTTAACAAAAAATACCCCCTGCCTGTATCTTTCAAGTACAAACAGGGGGGATTTTCGACATAAACAGTATTTTGCATTTAATTAAAACTTATAACCGAACGTCAATGCTACGCGCGTTGTGTTTGTCTTTAAGGAGGCCGGTTTAGAATCTGTAATCAACTCTCCATTGTCAAATATCTTGGAGAAAGCATACAGGTCTTCTTTTTGCGTCTTGAGTATACAAGCCAAATCCAGATAGATGCTCGGCGTAAAACGGTAGCCTAAACCTATCGTATAATTGGATATACTATTTTCGATGGTGTAATTAGGGATTGTCCCTACTGTTTTTACTTCTTCCGTAGCATCTTTTAATGCACTTTTCATAGGATTGTTCACCCAGGCGGCGCCTGCCCTGACTGCAAATTGCGGGGTTACTTTCACCTCAGCCCCTATACGTAGCGTAGCGGCATTCTTGAAATTATCACGGATAGTTGTATTACTATACTGGTTTTCTCTACCAACGCCATCATATAACTTCATACGTTTATAACCGGCCCATTCATAGTCTACACTCAGTAAAGCCGTTTTTCCTAAAATGGCTGCCGCGCTGAATATCCACCGGTCGGGAGAACGGAATTCATACTCGGAATAGGCTTGAGCAGGCGTCTGACCATTCTGTTTTTTATCCCAGAAATAAGACTCTACTGTAGCCGTAGCATTATAATAATCCGTCGTCTTATACCAAGTAGGCGAATTATAAGCTACACCTAAGCGAAAATAATCAGCCGGTTGAACAATAGCGCCCATATTAAAACCATATCCGGTACCTTCCGTATTCAACCGGTTTTCCAATTCCAGATAATTTGTATTCTCAAAATCTTCTGCATAATAAGAAGTATAATGGTAACTGATATCTGTAATGGCAACCGTAGCGCCCAACATCAGCTTATTAGATATATTCAAGCCGAAAGCGATATTGTATTGGTCTATCCCTCCCCGTTCGCTAACGTCCAATTGAACGCCTTTCAACTGATAAGGATTCCATTTGCCGCTACCGTCATTTTCACCAAAAGCGCTGTTGTATACATCATTTTTACCATCGAGCGTTTTAAAAACTTTAGAATTATATCCTAACACGGAAAGCCAATCGCCTACCTTCTCATTATTGTAAGGGTCGTATGTCCCGGAAGCTTCTATATCACCCACATTAAGCCCATAAGCTCTTTCCGCCATATAATCAGACAGGGAGTACAGTGAATTGGCATTCCCTTTCAACGAATAATTCCTATTGAAATTCTTCAACCGGTTATATGAAAACCCTACATTCCAACCCACAATACCTTCGTCGTTCGCCGTAGGGAAGTAACTTTCGTAAGCAATATTGTCGAAATACATGCGTGTACGGCTTCCGGTAGCTTTCGATCCTTCCCAGTTAGCTTCGGACGAGGCTGAATTAAGGCTTAATGTCGTTACAAATTCGGAACTACGATAAACCGCTAAACCTGCCGGATTAGCGTTCATAACGGAAATATCGCCGCCTAACGCGCCGAAGGCTCCTCCCATACTCATGTAACGGGCTGTCCCGAACAAATCAGGCTGAGCCATTTTATATGCATCCAATTGCCCTTGCGAAAAAACAGCGCTGCTAACCAGTACCAGCGCCGAAATTGTTAGAATTATCTTTTTCATCCTGTTATACTTTTATCAACCAATCATCAATCAGTATTTTATGTTTTTCCAATCAAACCGGTATCATCTGCCGCGTCCGCCGCCGGAACGTCCGCCGCCACCGCCACTGCTTCCTGCGCTGGAACGGCTGCTACTACTACCGGAGGAACCGATACTGCTACTGCTTCTTGAAGAGGAAGAGGAGGAGGATCTGGAAGGCGCTGAATAACTTGAACTACTTGAAGAACGGCCTGATGAAGAGCTAACCGAACTCCTTGTATTTGAACCGGAAGAGGAAGGAGCTACAGACTGACGACTGCTACTGCTGCTACTGCTACGCCCTGATGAAACTTCGGAGTTCGGAGCAATCCGGGTACGGCTTGAACTTACAGTTCCACGGCTACTGCTATTGGTAGAACTCCTCTCTATTGTGGCAGAAGACGAACTGCTCCTGCTTGAACCGGAACCGCTACGCCCACTATTTACAGCAGATGAAGAACTGCTCCTGCTTGAACCGGCCCGTAAAGAAGACGACCGCCCGCTACTTGCACTTGAACTTCTACTGCTTGATACACGGCTACTGCCAACGGCGCTACTTGAACTTCTCCGTCCTCCGGTATACGACCGCCCGTTGCTATAATAACTGTAATTAGGACGTGAATAATAATAATGATGCCCATAATAGCCGCCATAGTAACCACCATAATAATTGCCATAATAGCCGCCTCCCCAGCCCCAAGACGGGCCATACCAGGAAGAGTAATACCAGGGATTATGCCAGCCGGCGTAAAAACCGCCCCATCTCCAACTCCAGGACGGGCCATACCAGGAAGAATAATACCAGGGATCATACCAACCATAATAATAGGAAGGCCCCCATCCCCAACTGTTACCTACATTAATATTAAAGCTTACATTAGCCCCGCCGTCCGAATAATCCGTATCATATCCATATCCGTAATAACCGTCGCTCAGGTACAAATCCACCCGGTCGGCCCCAGCTATGGTTATTTTACTGGGAGAATGGTAACGGATAATGCGTTCCGTATATTCCGTATCGGATTTACGTGTTTTTTCTTTTTCTACTACTACAACATCGTCCGGATCATCATAATAAGGTTCTTCCGAATCGATGGACATATATCTACGGTTATATTCATCAATATCGCGACTATCCGCCGTCATGGCAGGCTGCTTATCGGAAGGCGCCGCATAGGTAACGACACTTTGGGTTGTTTTCTGTTGTACAACCTGTTTCTCTTCTACATTTTCTTTCTTTTTATTTTTGTTTGAAGAGAAATATACATCATCAAAGAATTCTTCCTGGGCAACAGCATCAACGCCGAACATGGCCGGAAGCAATAATATCAAGGATGCTAATTTCATGAATTTCATATTCGTTTCTCCTCTCTTTTTAATAAATTACTCTTTTGTTTCGTTTTTTATTAGACTCATCAATATAAACAGGGTTTAAGCCTGCATCATTACATTACAACATTAATTTACAAGAACGCTTTATATCGTATTTACAAATATAATTAATATACACGATTGCCGTAAGATTTACATATTATTTAACTATATATCTTATCCACAATTCGATACTTACATGATGTATGATGTAAGTATAAACCCAAACGCTGCATAAACCGGTAGAAAATTTATCCGGTTCTATTAGACGCATTCAACATAATGGGCAGATTTGAGAGAGTATCCATAGAAGAGATAATAATCCGGTTTTTCCTCTGCGTACATACCAGGCATTTGGATTGTAATTCCTGAGCGTTCATATCAAACAGAAGTTCGGGGTTAAAGTGTTGCCCATTCACCCGCACTTCAAAATGCAAGTGTTCCGTTGTCGCCCTGCCTGTCTTGCCTACCAAAGCAATAGGCGCGCCGGCCTTTACGTATTCTCCCTGCTTTATTAAATGTTTGGAATTATGGCTGTATACGGTTTCCAAACCATTAAAATGCCGTACAACAATCACATTGCCATAAGCATAATAAGGTTTAGCCATTCTTACAATACCGTCAAAGGCAGCGCGTATCGTATCATTCGCAAAGGTTTTCAAATCGGTTCCCGAATGATTTTTCCGTCTGCCTGCATAAGAAGAAATGACTTTGCCTCCCGGAAGAGGGAATGAATACTCCCCTTTCCGTATCCGCGTCAGATCTATCGACATCGTTTTATCATTCTTAAACAATTTAGGGTCGGACACGGATATATGGTTCACATCAAACGCACAAAAATCCTCCGTTATATCAAACAGGGGCGAAGCAGGCGTTTCCAATTCCGTTAAAGCGATATGAGGCAAATAAAATGCAAAACGGGCCGAAGGCAAATCAATATCGGAAGCCGGATATACAACGGAAACCCTCGATACGTTATCAGGCATAGAAATACGAACCAAGCTACAATCGGAAAGTATTCCAATCAAACTAAAAACATATATATAATGTAGTCTCTTCAACATCATTCTTTTATTAATTGCGCAAATATATAAAAAAATCAGATAAAGCCCCCATTGAATTTCATCTAATCAAAAGGGATGAAAAACGGTATTACTATTTGGTTATCGGGTGTACGACAAAATTCCTTATAGATTCAATCCCGGTAAACCGGTATATGCGAAGATAAATTTATACGGGTGAGTTTGGAAAAAAAACTCTTTTATATGGACTGGAACATCAACACTGGGCGCTTACTGCGTTTCTGCTACTTCAAGCCGCTTGCACAAGCATCTATTTTTCGCAATGGCTACACAATCCTTTAATTACATAATTGATACTGTCGGACGAAAAGCCTTCGGGGATATCAACCAGAGGGACTTGTGTTTCGCGAAAGCAAAAAGTTCTCTTACATTCTTTACAGTAAAAGTGTACATGCTGCCGTTCAATGGAACAATCGCAGCCCTCCTCGCATACAGCGTATTTTAATGAGCCGGAACCATCATCTATTGTGTGTATCAACTGTTGTTTCAGAAACAGTATCAATGTTCTGAAAATAGTTGATTTATCTATTGTTTGCAATTCCGTTTCCAAATCGGCAAGGCTAAACACGGCTTTCCGTTTCAGGATCGTTTTCAGTATCAGTATCCTTGTAGACGTCGGTTTGATGCCTTGCTTTGATAAACGTTCAATACAATAATCATTCGTATTGTCCATAAACACCATTTATAACAGGTACATTTTTCAGTGGGGATATAAAGACTTGGCAATACCTGCTTCCAAGCCGCGGAGTTCGGCTAATCCGCGGAGGCGTCCGATACAGGAATAACCGGGATTTGTTTTTTTCCGGAGGTCGTCTATCATTTGGTGTCCATGGTCGGGGCGCATGGCGATAGAACAGCGCCGTCGTTGCTGTAAGGCAAGTAAAGCTTTCATTACGCCATACATGTCTACATCCCCTTCTAAGTGATTGGCTTCATAAAAATTACCTTCGGCGTCGCGCTGGGTGCTGCGGAAATGTACGAAATCAATCCGGTCTCCATAACGTTCCATAATGCCGGCAAGGTCGTTGTCGCTCCGTACGCCAAACGAACCGGTGCATAGACACAGGCCGTTGCTGTGGTTTGGCACGGCGGCAATCAGTTGCCGGAAATCTTCTTCCGTACTCAAAATACGCGGCAATCCCAAGATTGAATAGGGAGGATCGTCGGGGTGTATCACCATCCTTACGCCGGCTTCATCGGCTACCGGGGCAATTTCACGGAGAAAATAAATCAGATGGGTACGTAAGCGGTCGGCGTCGATATCTTTATAGCGGTTTAATTCCTTTCTGAATTGTTCGATGGTAAAACTTTCTTCCGAACCGGGCAATCCGGCTATCATATTGCGGGTAAGCAGTTGTCTGTCGGCCTCCGTCATGGCGTCGTAGCGGGCTTTGGCTTTGTTTTTTTCTTCTTCGGTGTATTCCGCCGCCGCTTCGGGGCGTTGAAGAATAAACAAGTCGAAAGCCATAAAGGCGGCTCTTTCAAACCGCAAGGCTTTCGAGCCATCCGGTAAAGTATAAGCCAAATCGGTGCGCGTCCAGTCCAGCACGGGCATAAAGTTATAGGTTACAACCTTTATGCCGCATGCGCCTAAATTGCGGACAGATTCTTTATAGTTGTCGATATAACGTTGGAAATTACCGGTCTGTGTTTTAATATGTTCATGTACCGGCACACTTTCTACTACGCTCCAGCGAAGCCCTGTTTCTTCTATCATGCCGATTCGTTTCCGAATTTCTTCCTTTGTCCATATTTCGCCATTGGGGATATGATGTAAAGCCGTTACAATGCCGGTAGCTCCGGCTTGCTTAATATCCCATAGGCTTACCGGGTCATTGGGGCCATACCAACGCCAGGTTTGTTCGCATAAATACATATTGTTACTGATTATTGATTACTGTTAAATTGAAAATGCATCAAATCCTCCGTCTACGGGGATTACCGTACCTGTTACGAATGCCGAGGCATCGCTGGCCAGCCATTGAAGGGTTCCTAACAATTCTTCCGGCCGGCCTAACCGGCCGAACGGGGTATGAGCCATAACTGTTTGGCAACGCCCGGAAGGAGAGCCGTCGGGGTTTGTCATTAACGCACGGTTTTGTTCCGTCAGGAAAAAGCCCGGAGCCATTGCGTTTACACGTAAGCCTTCGCCGAATTTAAGAGCCAATTCGCCGGCCATGTATTGTGTAAAGTTACTTACGGCTGCTTTGGCGCAACCATAGCCTACTACCCTGGTTAGCGGGCGCAGGGCCGATTCGGAAGAGATATTGATGATACTTCCCTTTTTTTGCTTTACCATTACTTCGGCAAATACGATTGTGGGGAGTACGGCGCCGAACAAATTCAGGTTCACTACGCCGCGGAAAGCATCTATGTCCAAGTCAAAAACGGTTTTATCGGGAGGGATTGTAGCGCCCGCCTGGTTGCCCCCCGCCAGATTGACCAGTACGTCGATTTGTCCGTATGCTTTGAGAATATCCTGTTTGTTTTGTTCCAGCATCTCCCTGTTCAGCACATCCGTCAGGAGGAACAGGGCTTCTCCCCCACCCGATTTGATTTCGGCAGCCAATTTATCGCCTGCTTCCTGATTTCTGTCAAGAATTACCGTTTTCGCTCCTTCTTTTGCCAAGTGCCTGGCCATACATGAACCCAATATTCCGCTTCCGCCTGTCAGCAAAATCACTTTGTCTTTTACGCTAAATAAATTATTCATTATATATAGTTGTTATAATAAATTATGTTTTCTTTTATCAGGATGTCGATAGGCATATAGTTAACCGGCTCGTCTTTCATCTCCAATACGAGGTAGCGGAAGAGGGCTTTCAGACTGTTTACGCCTTGTACTTCCGGGCGTTGGGCTATCAGATGGGTTATTAATCCGCTTTTCAGATACTTTATATTGGCGTCTAATACATCATAGCCGATGAGTTTAAAATGGTTTGCCCGGCCTGATTCTTCAAAGTATTCGCCAAGCAGGCAGGCGCGCGAATTGAATATGATTCCCGCTTTTACCTGCCGGTTCTTATTGAAAAAGGTGTCTAACCGTTCTTTATTATCCCCTTCCTTTTCTCCATAGAGCCGTACGGTATGTATCATTCCCGGATAACCTTGTCCGGAAAGATAGGCGCGAAAACCTTCTTCACGTTTGGCCACTTGTGTAGAGCCTTGATTTCCTTTACGGATAAAACGGAAAACCACTATATCGTCTTCTTCCTTATTAATCTGCTTCATTACTAACCGCCCGGCAATGTATCCCGAATCGTATGAGTGCGTTCCGTAATACGTGATGCAATGGGTATTTTCAATATAAGCGTCTACCAATACATAGGGTATTGCCAGGCGGTCTAACCGGGTAGCGAGGTTTATTACACTCTCCTGGAAAAGGGTGGCAATCACAACGCCCTGGCATCCGGATTCTTCTATCTGCGGAATTAATGCGTCGAAACTGCTTTTGTCGTACTGGTTAAAATAGAAACGTTCTACCATTATATTATAGCTGAACAACTCCTGCTGGGTTTTGTCGATACCTTCGGAAAACTTTGCCCAGTATTCGCCTTGGGCAAAGGAGGGTGTTACGGTTATAATCTTATAGTTCTTTTTCAACGCCAGCGAACGGGCGATAAGATTGGGCTGGTAATCGATTTCCCGGAGCACTTTCTCTACTTTGGCTTGCGCTTCTAACGAAACCTTTCCCCTTTTATGTAAAATACGGTCTACCGTACCCGTTGAAACGCCTGATAGCCTGGCAATATCCTTAATTCGGTATGTTTTATTCATGTACAAATGTTATTTTATATACTCTGTGGACGAACACGCCGGCAAATATATAAAATAAAATCCCGGAAAGAGCATCCCCGGGATTTTATCATTCATTCGATCGTCCAAATCTTATTCTTTTTATCTTTTCAATTGAACCAGCCCCGTGGTTACGACTAAACCAGGGGAGAGTTCAGTTTCCTGTATACACAGCAACACATTAGCATAACGAGGGGGTAAGCAACGAATATCCCTACTCCCAACAGGATGAAGCCAACTATACATATTCCCAGTATTACCAAAGCCAACAGAAACAAGGGCCACACCTGGTCTTTTGTCATATCCCAACTCTTCCGTAGCGAATCTATAATACCGGCGTCTTCTTCAACGATAAGCGGCCCGTAAAACTGCAAACGCAGCGCTATATATACGCCGGGTATAATTAAAAGAAACGTTCCTATCACTACAAGGATAGCATATAGTAGGTTTGCAACGAAATAGGTTCCTATCTTGCGCGCCTGTTGCCCGTAAGCAGAGAATTGCGGTTCTTCGCCGTCGAGCGTCTGAAACAGGTTCTTCAGATATCCCAAACTAAAAATCAAGGATATCACAACAAAAATCAAGTTCACGATAATATTTAACGCAACCGACGTCATAGCGGCGGGGATAAACAATAAATTAATTACCAAGGATAAAATCGTGTACCCTATAAATAAACCTGCCAGTATCCAGATTTGGGATTTAAGGGCGGCCCATGAGGTTCTTAGCACTTCTGAGATTGTAAATTTTGTTTCCATATCATGTAGTTCTTTAAGTTATGTTCAGACAAAATTATAATTTATTGCTAAACCGGCAACCATATTACGCTTTATTTTATCAGATACGCATAAAAAAAGGGGCTGATATAAAATACCAGCCCTCTCTCCTTATGTTATCCTTTCTGTTAAATATCAAAGAACATTTATTTCTTTCAATACAGCGTTTGTGGCATGAACTGCCGCTGCGCTCTTGGCAAAGAGTTCTTTTTCTTCTGCGTTCAATTCTAATGTAACGATCTCTTCAATACCGTTCTTACCCAAGATAACCGGTACGCCGATACAAATATCGGATTCGCCGTATTCGCCTTCCAAAGCTACAGAGCAGGGGATCATTTTCTTCTGGTTGTGGATAATTGATTCAACCACCAAAGCTCCGGCAGCGCCCGGCGCATACCATGCGGAAGTACCCAAAAGGCCTGTCAATGTAGCGCCGCCTACCATCGTGGATTTTACTACTTCTTCTACTTTCTCCCTGCTCAACAATTGGCTTACCGGGATACCTTTATAGGTAGCCAAACGAACCAACGGAATCATCGTAGTATCGCCGTGCCCGCCAATAACGATACCTTCCACTTCATTGGCATTGCAACCCAAGGCCTGGGATAAGTAATATTTGAAACGCGAGCTGTCTAATGCGCCGCCCATACCGATGATACGGTTCTTCGGCAAACCTAATGATTTCAGGGCCAGGTACGTCATTGTATCCATCGGATTGGAGATAACGACCAGAATCGCATCAGGAGAATATTTCAATGCGTTTCCTGCAACACTTTTTACAATACCTGCATTCACGCCTATCAACTCTTCGCGCGTCATACCCGGTTTGCGGGGTATTCCGGAGGTAATTACAATCACGTCGGAACCGGCCGTTTTAGCGTAGTCATTTGTACAGCCAACTAATGTGGAATCAAATCCTAACAATTGGGCTGTCTGCATCATATCCATAGCTTTCCCTTCGGATATGCCTTCTTTCACGTCAAGCATTACAACTTCGTCTGCCACTTCATTGAAGGCAAGAACATTTGCACAAGTAGCGCCGACATTACCGGCGCCAACAACTGTTACTTTAGACATAATAATACGTTTTAATATGTTTATTTATAAATCTGCCGTTAAAAACATGCCTGCAAAGGTACAATGTATTATGATATAACGAAATTTTCCCTTTATAATTTTATGGTTTGTTGTGTGCGGCAAGCTCCTGCATCGTCCGGACCGGAATATCCTTTATGTTTTCAGTAATATACGCCGGGCGGTTATCGTGGTAAGCATACCCTTCGTCTCCCTTCAACGGCCATACGATGGGAGCCAGGCATAGCGTAGCGGCCTTAAACCCTTGCATCGTTGCGCCGATACTGCCTGTATGCGCCGAGTTCAAGGCTTCGTTCTCAATAACGAACGGTTTATCAAAGCCTGCCTGCATAAGCGTATTGAGAAAGTCTCGCCAGTCCATGCTATCGTAACCGCCAAAGCCCGGCAGCATGGCTTCATACGGATGCCTGTCCCAATCATGTTCTGCAATGGGTACGCCTGCCCGGGCGGCCAGATCAGGATTAACATACTGTTTGGGATACATCGCTCCCCAGTAGATACTTCCCGGATTTACCAAATTACGGGTAGCCTTTACGTGTACGCGGTGTAAACGGCTCATATCGGTGGCCCTGATTACGTCGGCAGGATTGATATGTTGCCAGATGTCGTGCGAAGGGTCGTAGGTTTCGCCGTGCGCTCTGCCGGGGATTAACGCGTACATTAATTTACGCGCCGCCAGCGTACAGGGCAGGTTGTTGTATGTAAACGGCCAGGTTTTCGAGCGCCAGCCTTCCATCGGGCAATTTTCGTAGATAATGGTTACGCCCAACTCTTCGGCATAGTTGATAATCGGCGAGAAGATTCGCCGGTACTCATACAGATTCTTCTCGAAGCCGCCGTCTTGTATGCCCAGCTCGTCATTATAGCCTACAAACGTGCCTACTTTTACATCATTGGCGTCGCCTCCGCACAGATGGGCTATACGAATCAGTTTCAGCAAATGGTTCTGGTTTTTGAGCCGTACTTCGGGCGGGCCGCCAATCAGGTTCTCGTAAGAACCAATGGAAAAGCGCAATCCTTCGTAATTGAATCTTTCCAGAAGCCTTTTGGCTTCTTCGGGGCCAAAGGTTTCATAATCCAGGTGAGTCGCTACATGGTCGCTACGCAGCCCGTGGCGCGGGAAAACACAAAGTTCCAATCCTTGTACGCCTGTTTCTTTCGCTTTAGGGATAATTTCCTCCAGCGAGCAGGGTTTGAATGCCGATGTCATCAGCCAAATTTGATTATTCATTTCATTTAGTTATTAGAGATTAGTTAGTAGGGATTATCACTGGTTGCTCTTTATTATTCTACGTATAATACCAGGCCTTTGAGGTATTCACCTTCGGGGTGGTAGATGTTGACGGGGTGGTCGGCGGGCTGCGTCAGTTGGTGGAGGATACGTACGCTTCTGCCTGATTGTGCGGCGGCGCTGAAAACGGCCAACCGGAAATTTTCCTTACTTACCACCTGCGAACAGGAGAAGGTAAAAAGGATACCGCCCGGTTGTATCTTTTCAAAGGCGATAGCGTTGAGTTTGCGGTATCCTTGCAGTGCATTTTTCAGTACGTTCTTATGTTTGGCAAAAGCCGGCGGGTCTAATACAATCAGGTTATAATTGCATCCCATTTTTTCCAGATACTTAAAGGCATCTTCTGCATAGGCTTCGTGACGGGTATCGCCGGGGAAATTAAGTTCTACATTTTTCTTTGTCAGAAGAATGGCTTTCGACGAACTGTCTACCGAATGAACCAGCCGGGCTCCTCCCCGCATAGCGTAGAAAGAGAAGCCGCCTGTGTAGCAAAACATATTCAGTACCGAACGGTCTTTGGCATAGCGTTCCAGGAGGGTGCGGTTGTCGCGTTGGTCTACAAAGAAGCCTGTCTTCTGGCCTTTTTGCCGGTCTACATAAAATTTCAGGCCGTTTTCCACGGCCATCTCTTCTTCTGTTTCGCCGCCATACAGGTATTCATTCTCATTATCCAGGTTGGCTTTGAAAGGAAGGGTTGTTTCGGATTTATAATAAATATGCCGTACCGTACCGCCCAAAACGTGTATCAGCGCTCCGGCTATCTGGCGGCGTGCGTAATGCATGCCTACCGAGTGGGCCTGTATTACTGCCGTATGCGAATACATGTCGATAATTAATCCGGGCAGATTGTCTCCTTCTCCATGCACCAGGCGGTAAGTATTGTTATCCCCTACCCCGGCCAGTCCTAATGACAGGCGTAATGTATAAGCCGCCTGGAGCCGCCGCTGCCAGAAAACGTTATCAATATCCACCTGTTCGAACGATAGTATCCGTATGGCAATACTGCCTATCTGGTAGTGCCCGGTGGCCAGAAAACGTTGGTTGGCTCCGTAAACTTCCACTATATCCCCTTCGTCCGGTTTGCCTTCGATGGATTGTATCGCTCCGGAGAATATCCAGGGGTGGAAACGCAGAAGGGATTCTTCTTTTTTAGGCTTGAGAACAACTTTACTATACTCCATTATCCAGCTTTAGTTTATTATATATTTTCAGGCATGCCCAGGCGTCTAATGCCGCATATCTTTGCTGTGAGTCCGACAATCTGTCGGCTTCCCAGTTCGAGAGGCGTTGCCCCTTGGATATCTTCTTGCCGAACAGGATAGCGTATATCTTTTGCAGACTGGCGTCTTCAATCCCGAACTGCCCTACATAGCTTTGCAAATCGAGGAAATTGTGCGGCTCGATATCCGTCCGTTTCCTTATCGCTCCAAAATCATCCCGCAGGGAAAGCCCTATCTTCAATATCGTATTATTTGATAAAAACCCTTCCAGCGCTTTTGGCATGCCTATCTTATTCAGCCGGAACAGGAAACAAACATCTTCCGTAGCTATTTGCATTAAAGCGATTTTAAACCGCTTTCCTTTCGTAAAGCTCGGGCGGGTCTCCGTATCAAAACCTATCTTTTCGTATTTCGATAAGTATTCAACCGCACGGCCGGCATCTTTCTTCGTCTCTATTATTATTACCCGGCCTTTATATTCTTCTATCGGAAGAACCGCTATTTGTTCCTTCGTTATTGACTGTGTGTAGTGTATCATTCTGTTTCGTTCGTTTCTAAATATTCCTCTTCACTGTAACGTATGGCATGAAGAGCTTTCAGTGCATTCAGCAACCGCTGCCCCCAGTACTCGCAGAAATTTATCCTGCACACGGCCATGGCGCTTTGCATAACTTCTTCGTTCCCTTGCCTGAACAAAGAAATAAAGTTGCCGGCATCCTGGTAAACATCCGCCAGGTTTTCCGAAATAAATGCAGCTATCGGGGTATCGCTATATTGCATGTCGGGATGAAATGTTTCCAGATATGTATCATGTTCGCCCAGCAAGGCGCTTATCTGGCTGCGCACCGATTCATACATATCTTCCGTTATGGTATATTCGAGTTCGATATCATCGTCGGGCAATACTTCGGGAAGCAGGGCAGCTTTCAGATACAACAGTGGCAACATCTTCGCCGCCTTATCTACAAATTCAAGTATTGTAAACCGGCCCGCCGTTTCCACCAAAGAACAATATTCTAATACAACGGTTACAAATTCGAGCGTATTCCGCCCGTATATAGGACTTTCAATCTTATCCATACTATTTCTTATCCTGAGAATAAAATGCAAAAATAACAAATTAATTAAAAGGAGAAAAGGGAGAAGGGAAAGAAAGGGGGAGAAAGGCCATAAGGCGTGCTCTTTCTTATATTGTATTTCTATTAAATTCTGTTATAGTCTTATTCAATAATAATCCGTAAATTTCCGTTAAGGAACAGACAGACCCTGCCTGCACCTGCACAACTTTCCCCGTAATCATATTTACAATATGCTATCATTAAGGCTTTTTTACTGACAGATTTTAATGAATTTACGTTTTTTGCTAACGGACACCTGGTATGGACAGGGGAGAATCGGAGGAGGATTTTGATTGTTTTCGTAATCAAATGAACCGGTATTGACTGTTTGGCGAGAGGGATCCGGAAAAACATGACGAAGTCTTCAGGAAAAGATTACGATGCCTTTGCAAAAGCATCCCTTAGTTTGCAGTAGATTTTTCTTAAAAAGAAAAACGTTGTAAATATCTATGTAAAGTTAGCATAAGAACCTACAATAATCAAAAGAATGTAGGTAGTTAGGAAATCAGAGAGGTTAATTGCTTATGTTTGTTGTATTAATGTAAGGAATTAACCGGCTAATAAAGGTGAACTATCAAAGCTACTAGGTAAGGATTCTTGGCCAAGCTGTAGTTATCAAATAGAAATGTACAGCGTGAACCTAAGCGAATATTTGAAATGCGCTTGCAGGCAATAGCTGAAGGAAAACCCACATGGCTGGTCACATCCCTTCCCGGAAAAGATTACAGGAAAGAGGGAAGCATCCGGTTCAAGGATGAACCACCGGTTCGTTGCCGATTGATTTTAATTGAATTGGAAAATGGAGAGAAAGAAGTTCTCTGTAGCTCATTGGTTGATTCCACAATTTTCTGTGTTGTGGGTGTTTATGTTTCGCTAACGGCGTATAATTTTATTGACTGCTTCATAGAGATTTCATACTTTCATTGCAGTCGTTTAATCTTTCCACAATTGTGGAATGATTAAACGACTGGGAACTAACGGATACTTCTTCATTATGTCAGCAATAAAACAACAGGATGATCCGGTACGTATCCATAACGTTGTTCCGGACGGATACGTTTATCCCCAATC
>JAIRKZ010000049.1 GCA_031259845.1 Tannerellaceae bacterium
TCGAATTTCATGGAGACTCGGCCTTTGTGCAAATAGTCAAACAAGAAAATCCGGAGCAAGTCTTTGAACGCCACCCGGTAGTGACCGGTCTTTCCGATGGTATCAAGATAGAGATAAAATAAGGCCTCGCCGCAAATGACAAGATACGAGGCGCCGCTATCGACCCGAAAAAGAAATCAAACTAATCCAGTAAATCGGAAAAAATCATGAAAAGGAAAATCAAACGATATCTGCTCGCTATCTGCCTTTGCTGGACGCTGTCTGCCGGAGCGCAAACCCGGCTGTGGACGCTGGAAGAATGTATCCGCCATGCAACCGAAAACAACATCGATCTCAAGCAAAAGCTCCTGGAACAGGAATCCCGCGAAATAGAGATGAATACCGCCAGGAATAGCTGGTTACCCAACCTGAATGCCGGGTTAGGACAGAACTTCGACTTCGGACGTTCGCCTTCCAAAGACGGAGTGATTGTGGACAGGAACTCGGCTAACTCCTCGGCTTATCTACAGGCAAGCATTCCCCTTTTCGACGGCTTTAAGATACCAAACACCATCGCTGCCCGCAAGCTGGACCTTCGGGCTGCCGTGGAATCATTCAATAAAGCGAAGGATGACCTGGCCATCAGCATTGCTTCTTATTATCTGCAAGCGCTTTATTATAAAGAAATATTACATATCGCCGAACTGCATATTGCCCTGACCAGCGAACAGGTAGCGCAAACAGAGGCCTTGGTAAATACCGGCAAAGTTCCGCTTTCCCAATTGTACGACATCAAGGCGCAACGGGCCAAAGATGAAGTGACACGTACGGAAGCCCGGAATAATGTGACCCTGGCCTTGCTTAACCTTGCTCAACTGCTGGAACTCGAACGCGGCGGAGACGGCTTTGATATTGCCGTTCCCGACCTGCAGGAACCCGCAGGCCGGCAAACCGCAGACATCCTTTCGCCGGAACTGGTTTATTGGAATGCAGTGGCCGTCAAACCACAGATAAAGGAACAGGAATGGTTGCTCGGAAGCCGCAAAAAAATGCTCAAAGTAACGCAGGCAGGTTATTATCCCCAATTGAACCTCAACCTGAGTTACAGCAACGGCTATTACTATTATTCCGGAGCCAGCGACATTGTCAATGTGCGCTTCAACGACCAGTTGAGGCAAAACGAACGTAAAACAATCGGCTTCAGCCTTACTGTTCCCATCTTCAACCGCTTTGAAGTACGCAACAGTGTGCGCTCGGCCCGTGTAGCCATCATTTCCCAGGAATTGGCGATGGAAAACACAAAGAAAACTCTTTACAAAGAGATACAGCAAGCCTACTTCAACGCTACCTCGGCACAGGAAAAATACACTGCCGCCACCCAATCGGCGGAAGCCGGCCGTGAAGCCTTCAAATACGCAGAAGAACGCTATGCAACAGGCCGCAGCACGGTGTTCGAATACAACGAATCGAAAACCCGCTACGCCCAGAGCCTTTCCGAACAGGCACAAGCCAAGTACGACTTCATTTTCCGTACCGGGATATTGGATTTTTATAATGGGAAACCCATTACACTCCCGGAAGTAACAGGCAACGGAATGTAACCCCCGCAGACGAACCGGATTCGGACTTGTCCCGCGAAATACAAAGGCAAATCAAATTCGATTCGGACTTGCCGAAAGGCAAAAAAGGCCGGATCCGACAACGGTACTGAAGATGCAGAGGCTGCCCGCACTTTATCGGACAGCCTCTTTTTGTGGGAGATGGAAGATTTCAGATCTGCGAGCATACAAAATCGCCTACTTCGGAAGTAGAGCAGGCCCGGCTCCCTTCATGGGCGATATCTTCGGTTACGATGCCGGATTCCACCGCAGCATCCACCGCCCGGCGGATAGCCTTGGCCTCTTCCGGTAGACGGAAGGCGGATTCAAACATCAGGGCGGCGCTCAGGATAGTGGCCAAGGGATTAGCTATGTTCTTGCCGGCCGCCTGCGGGTAGGAGCCGTGGATAGGCTCGAACACCGACGTATGAAGACCGATGGAGGCCGACGGCAACATGCCCAGCGAGCCGGTAATGACAGATGCCTCGTCGGTAAGGATGTCGCCGAACATATTCTCTGTCACCATTACATCGAAACTCTTAGGCCATTGGATGAGTCGCATGGCGGCATTGTCGACAAACATATATTCCGTCTCCACTTCCGGGTATTCTTTTCCCATCTCCTGGGCTACCTGTCGCCAGAGGCGGGATGTGGCTAGCACGTTGGCCTTGTCTACCACCGTCAGTTTCCTGCGCCGCCTTTGTGCATATCTGTAGGCCAGGCGCAGGATGCGATCTATCTCCTGGCGGGTATATACACAGGTGTCGTATGCCGTATTGCCGTCTTCACTGCGGCCTTGCGGACGCCCGAAATAGAGGCCGCCGGTCAGTTCGCGGATACACAGGAAGTCGGCACCCTCCACTAAATGGCTACGTAGCGGCGAGCGGTGCAGGAGCGAAGGGAAGGTAGTTACCGGACGAATATTGGCAAACAGTCCCAGGCGTTTGCGCATGGCAAGGAGGCCCTGTTCGGGGCGCACCCTGGCCGACGGGTCGTTGTCGTACTTCGGATGGCCGATGGCGCCGAAGAAAACGGCATCGCTCTCCATACACAGGCGATGCGTTTCTTCGGGATAGGGATCTCCTGTAGCGTCGATGGCGGCGGCTCCTGCCAAAGCTTCCTTATAATGGAGTTCATGACCGAATTTCGCACATGCGGCTTTGACGGATTTCAATCCCTGTTCAATAATTTCCGGGCCGATGCCATCGCCCGGAAGCAGCGCTATGTTCAGTTTCATTCTTCCCGGTTAAAATGAATGTACTGGGGTTCGGTAGGGACGTAGGCTTCTTCGTCCCACAGGGAGCTTGTTATCATCAGGTCGGCGCTGTAACGGTTGCAGGCGATAGGCACATTATGCACTCGGCACTGGCGGAGCAACATTTGAATATCGGCTTCGTGAGGCTGCGGGTTCAGGTCGTCAATCAGGAAAATGGCCAGACTGATTTGTTTGCGCACCACCATGGCTGCAATTTCGGCATCTCCGCCCAGCGGACCGGAGTGCATGCACGTTATTTCGGCATGAACGCCTTTTTCGTTGAATGCTTTGGCAATCAGTCCACCGGTTGTCCCGGTACAGATCAGGTGATGGCGCGAAAGGAATTCGGCATTGTGCAACGCCCATTCTACCATGTCGGCTTTCCGCCTGTCGTGCGCCACAAGGGCGATTGTTAATCTTTTGTTCATACGTTTTATCCTTCTATTTTGTTTAACATTTTGATAGTTGCTTGGATAGCCGCTTCGGTCTGGTCGCCGTCGAGACCTTTTGTTTTGAAATCCACGCCCCTGAAGTTCCAACTGATAACCGTCTGCACCAGGGCATCGGTACGTCCTCCGGGAGGAATGGAAACGGAGTAGTTCGTCAGCATCGGGAAAGGTCTTCCCAGTTGAACGTAAATTCTCCGGAGAGCGCCCATAAAAGCATCGTATTGTCCATCCCCGGAAGCCGACTGTTCGTATGCCTGCCCATCGATCTCTATCTTCAGCGTAGCTACCGGACGCAATCCCTGCGCCAAAGATAAGGAGTAATTCAGTATCCTGATGCGAGGTTCGGCATTTGTATCCTGGTTCAGTACGTCGCTGATGATGTAAGGGAGGTCTTCCTGGGTTACCATTTCTTTTTTGTCGCCCAGTTGGATGATGCGTTCGGTTACCTTCCGCATCGTTGTTTCGTCCATGTCAATACCCAGCGCTTCCAGGTTTTTGCGGATATTGGCCTTCCCGGATGTTTTCCCCAGCGCATATTCCCTTATGCGTCCGAAGCGTTCGGGGAGGAGTTCGTTGTAATACAAGTTGCTTTTGCTGTCGCCGTCGGCATGTACACCGGCGCATTGGGTAAAAACCGATTCGCCTACAACCGGACG
>JAIRKZ010000079.1 GCA_031259845.1 Tannerellaceae bacterium
GGGTACGTAGCGTCAGAAGCTTTCGGATCATAACCCGTCACCCAGATATGATAAGACCAAACGATCTCATCCGTTCCATCCTTTTTTATCGCCACCACGGCATTACCCTCAGCGCCGGCCTTCGTCTTAATGAACACCAGGGCATCCTTACCAAAACCCGTTACCTTATGAGTCAAAAGATCATCGGTATCGGTATCGAAATCGGCCCAGACAATCTCCGTCTCGAACTTATCGGTATAATCAGCTCCGGTAGGATCCACGCGCAACTTGTCGGTAAAGTCTTTAACGCCTTCGGCATCGTCCCACACGTAAGCGCGAGAAACGGGGAACCCCACCCCATCACCGGGAGCGACGATGTAAGCATTACTCAAACCGTCGACAGTATACGTCTCAGGCATTTCTGTCGGTGCGGTATTGTTTATCTCTGGGGCGCTATTATCATCCCACGCAAGCCCCACTTTGAGCACGGTCGCTACCGGTACCGCTTTTTTGAAAGCGACGACGATCTTGTAACCCTTACTGGCCTCATACTTCTGAGCGGTAGGGGTCTCCACATCTACCGTTTTGCCATCTTCAAACCCGATGGTCAACGTCAACGTCTCTTCGGTTGCGGAAGGCAAAAACATCGCGTAACCGAAAGGCGTCGCGGTACCGCTCATCAGTGTAGGGAGAGGGTTACCATCTATGGCCGTTAACTCCAAATCGTCCGGAGCACCGGTAGCTGCGATAGTACCCTTGGCGTCCGTCAGGTTGCCAGCAAAGTCTGACTCCGGCAACGTCACCACAGCGCCGATCTTCTTATCGACAACCTTGATCGACGATACCTTGCCCCTAAAATAAATGATATCGTCTACCACATCGGGGTCAGTATCCTGAACCTGCAACCAAACCTGGATCTTGGTCAGCAAATGGCTGAACGTCAACTCAGGTTTTGTACCGACTCCTTTATAACCTTCGGCGATATCGCTACATATCACATCCATAGCGCCATCCAAATCGTAGGTAACGGTCCGGGCAGCTTTGTCATACGTTCCCCCCTGAGGATACACGCCGACAAACCGGGATTTCTGATCCGCATCGAGAAGATAATACTGCGTCGGGTATAAGGTCATTTCTTCATTGGAATCCAGGGAACCAATAACCTTCTCCTCCCACTGACCCGGGTATGACCCATTCGGAGACGCCATATCCGCGCGGAAGATATCCACCTCCAATGTGCTCCCGGCTTCGGGTGCCTCGATCACACCATCGCCACGGGTTACACCCACGTCATTTATACGACTGGACAACTGAATGGCCAACCCATTCGCATCGTCCCAAAGAAGATTAGACTTCGAACAACCCAACAAGGCCGCTAAAGCCAACAATAACAAAACATTCTGTTTCATCTCTACTTACATTTTTAATGATTAATAATAATAATTTGAATGATATCTGTTTTTAATTCTGTTTGAAAACCCACTATACAAACGCGCTGAAAGAACAAAAACTGCTCATTAAACGATCGTTTAATGAGCAGCTTTTTGGGAAGCCTGTCCGTGTCCTGTTCAGGGGAAGAAAGCCGACTGATTTAGTATAAAAACAACCCTGTAAATACCTGATAACAAGAAAGTTCAAGGGAAACATGAAAAAAATTATCGGATAATTTGTTGTATTCTAAAAAATAGGATATATTTGCGCTCATTAAACGATCGTTTAATGAGCATCGCCTTTTCTTATCTTCTTTTCTTACATCGTTTTTCTTCCTATATATGAATGATACATGTGTACGCACGCATGAGCGTATTCTCTTTTTATTACTCTTTTTTTGTTGCATATTCGGGAGAAATGTAGAAGAGGAAATCTGATGAAGCTTCTTTCCCTACACAGCAAAAAACTTTTTTACTATGTAAAGTAGTAGATATCGGCGCGACATGAGACTATCGCGCCATACTATGGAAGGAGAATGCAAGTCTCCCAATCCGTTGGGAACGGATATCAATGCAGGCCTAACGCCGAACGGTTCCGGTCGAAAGAAGTTGATTCTTTGAAGTAGTTTGTTAAATAGCATGAAGAAATCATCGGTAAGTAAAGTGAATTGCTTACATTTGCATGCTTATATAAGAAAAGATGCCTGGAAAACTATTTGATAAAGCCTTTTGGCGTAGTTTTAAGTTCAAATACAAAATATCCATAACCAACGAAAACACACTGGAGGAGATGGGAGGGCTTTATATATCCAAGCTGAACGGCCTTTCTATACTGGTTATTGTATTTCTTATCCTTTTTGCTATTGCGGCATCCATCCTTACATTCACACCTTTACGTAACTATCTGCCCGGATATATGAACAGTGAAGTGCGTGCACAGATCGTTTATAATGCCTTGCGTGTAGACTCTTTGATGGGAGTCATCGAGCGCCAGAACCTGTATGTGATGAATATACAGGATATATTTAAAGGCGTGATACAGTTGGACACTGTTTCGTCAATGGCTAACCTGACGGAAATACGCGAAGATTCATTGATGGAACGTACCGAACGTGAGGCGGAATTTCGCAGGCAGTACGAAGAAGCGGAAAAATATAACCTGACAACAATCAATATTCAGGCCGAAGTCGGCGGTCTTATTTTCCATACGCCAACCCGTGGAATCGTCTCCTCGCATTTTGATGTGGACAGTAAACACCTGGGCATCGATATTGCTGCCAGTCCTAATGAGAGCGTGCTTGCCACATTAGATGGGACAGTGATATTTAGTGGTTATACGGCAGAGGTCGGATATGTAATCGCCATACAACATAGCCAGGAATTTATTTCTGTTTACAAACATTGCGCTGCTTTGTTGAAGCAGGAGGGCAATCTGGTTAAAGGCGGAGATGTTATTGCAGTGGTTGGAAATACCGGTACGCTGACTACCGGCCCGCATTTGCATTTTGAACTCTGGCATAAAGGTAGGCCGGTCGATCCGGTTAACTACATTCTATTCTGATGAAAAAACAGATTGCTATACTTGGTTCAACGGGTTCTATTGGCTCTCAGGCTTTACAGGTGATCGAGGAGCATGCCGGCCTGTATGAAGTTTATGCACTGACAGCAAATAATAAAGTCGAACTCCTGATAGAACAGGCAAGGAAATTCCAACCTGAGGTAGCCATCATAGCCAATGAAGATAAATACACGCAACTGCGTGACGCGTTAAGCGATTTACCTGTTAAGGTATATGCCGGAATGGACGCTATTTGTCAGGTTGTTGAGTCTCGACCCATACATATTGTATTGATTGCCATGGTGGGGTATTCAGGATTGAAACCCACAATAAACGCCATTCGCGCCGGAAAGGCGATTGCGTTGGCAAATAAAGAAACACTTGTCGTAGCTGGTGAGTTGATTAACGAATTGGTGCAAGAACACCGTACTCTCATATTGCCTGTCGATTCGGAACATTCTGCTGTTTTTCAGTGTTTGGCGGGAGAGATCGGGAATAAGATAGAGAAGATCATTCTTACCGCTTCGGGCGGCCCGTTCCGTAATTATACGATGGAACAATTGCAAACCGTGACAAAAGCTCAGGCTTTGAAACACCCCAATTGGAATATGGGAACAAAGATCACGATTGACTCAGCTTCTATGATGAACAAGGGCTTTGAAATGATCGAAGCCAAATGGTTGTTTGGAGTGCAGCTCGGGCAGATTGAGGTGGTGGTACATCCGCAATCGGTTATTCACTCCATGGTACAATTTGAAGACGGATCGATAAAAGCGCAAATGGGGCTGCCGGATATGCGTTTGCCTATCCAGTACGCATTTTCTTATCCCGACCGGATCTATTCGTCTGTTGAACGGTTAGACTTTACGAAATGTGTCGGCCTGACGTTTGAGCAGCCTGATACGACGCGGTTCCGTAACTTGGCGTTAGCTTATGAGGCCATGCGCCAGGGTGGAAATATGCCTTGTATTGTAAATGCCGCTAACGAGATTGCGGTAGCCGCATTCCTGCGCGATAAGATCTCTTTCTTGGAGATGAGCGACGTGATAGAACGTACGATGGCAAAAGTAGCGTTTGTAAAAACGCCGATATACCATGACTATGTAGCGACCGATTCCGAAGCGCGGCAGGTGGCATTTGAAGAACTTAAAAACTAATAAACTTAAAAATAGATGGAAACATTTTTGATTCGCGCTCTCCAGTTGATTATGAGCTTATCCTTACTCGTGATTGTACACGAAATCGGTCATTTTCTTTTTGCCCGCCTCTATAAGACTCGGGTGGAGAAGTTTTGTTTATTCTTCAATCCCTGGTTTACACTGTTTAAGTTTAAACCCAAGAAGAGTGATACGACATATATGATTGGATGGTTGCCATTGGGGGGGTATGTGAAGATTGCGGGTATGATCGACGAGTCGATGGATATCGGGCAGATGGCGCAACCCGAACAACCCTGGGAATTTCGTTCTAAACCGGCCTGGCAACGTTTGCTGATCATGGTTGGCGGGGTACTGTTCAATTTCCTGCTGGCGTTGTTTATCTATTCTATGATTCTTTTCCACTGGGGCGACGAGTATATTCCGGCAAAAGAAGCGAAATATGGCATGGCGTTTAATGAGACAGCCAAAAGTATAGGTTTTCAGGATGGCGATATCATGCTTTCTGCCGATGGAAAAGAGTTCACGCGTTTTGATCTTCGCTCGGTGGTCAATGCCCGTCAGGTAACTGTGCTACGTGGCGACAAGGAGGTCTCGGTGTACATTCCGGAAGATATGATGCAAAAACTGATGAGTGATTCAATCTATTTTGCGCGTTATATTCCGGCTTTTGTTATCGGCTCTGTAAATGAAGGCTCTCCGGCTATGATGGCAGGCCTTCAGGCAGGCGATAGTATCTATGCGTTAAACGGCGAGCTTGTTTCTCATCCGGGTTACCAAAACAGAATGGAAGCGCTGAAAGCGCAAGCGGCTATTGCCGAAAATGATAGCGTTGATTACCGGCGTATCACTCTCGCATATTATAGGGACGGCGTTTCGTACACCACTTCCCTGGAAGTTGATTCGGCGTATACAATTGGTGTATATATCGACCAGAGAAAAGGATTGCCTTTTGTAAAAGTGAAATACGGTTTCTTTGAATCTTTCCCGGCGGGCGTCATACTGGGAGTGAATACGCTGAAAGGTTATGTGGGCGACATGAAACACATTTTCTCAAAGGAAGGAGCCAAACAATTGGGAGGGTTCGGAACGATCGGAAGCATATTTCCGGCTCAATGGGACTGGCATAAATTCTGGTACATGACGGCGCTCTTATCCATCATTCTTGCTTTTATGAATATCTTACCTATTCCGGCGTTGGATGGAGGACATGTACTGTTTCTGCTTTATGAGATCGTTACCCGCAGAAAACCAAGCGACAGATTCATGGAATATGCACAAGTCACAGGAATGACCCTACTTTTTGGATTACTGATCTGGGCAAATTTCAACGACATCATGAGGTTCTTCTTCTAACCGGCAAAGCGCCCGCCGGGAATCCGGCAGAAGATATTATCCGTTTGTCTTTTTTAGTTGGGCTTCTTGATTTTTGCGTTGACCTCTTCGATTTTTGCGTTGGGCATTTTGATTTTTGCGTTGGGCATTTGGGTGAAAACATCAACGCAAAAATCAAAACGCGTTGGGCATTTGGGCAAATGCGTTGGGCGTTTTTTCCCCTAAAGTATGTCTTTGTGATTTCTTAGCTCCCAATGCTTTTATTCTCCGTTTTTTTTGGTTAGTTTTGCGGTATTAATCTCAAATTGAGGCAGATATGGATAAGTTGTTGAGTGTTTGGACGTTTATCAGTAGACACAAGTACTTGATCACGGTACTTGTTTTCAGTGTGGTTATTGGTTTTCTGGACGAAAACAGTATCATCCGTCGTATACAGTATAGATGGGAGATCAATATGCTCAACAAAGAGATCGGGAAATATCGGAAAGAGTACGAAGAAAGTACGAAACGTCTCAATGAGTTGGTAACCGATCCGGAGATGATCGAGCAGATTGCCCGCGAAAAGTACCGGATGAAGAAACCGAATGAGGATATTTACATATTTGAAAATGAATAAAATTGTATCCGCGTTATACGTCGTTGGTGGTATTATGGCATTGCTTGGAGCAGCAGTTTTTATTACCGGATGGACTCCGGCGCCCTATATTTATACGATTGGCGCTTGTATGTTCGCATTGGCGCAGATCAACTTGCCGTACCACGGTTCGAATAAGAATATCAAACGATTACGGCGGCAGCAGATCCTGGGAGCTTTGTTTCTGGTAGTGGCCGGTGCATTGATGTTTTTTATGCATAACAATGAGTGGGTGATGGCTCTGAGCATCGGGTCGTTCATCCAGTTGTACACGGCATTCCGTATTCCACAGGAAAGAAAGATATTTTAAAAAGTTGTCATTTAAAGAGAATGTCCACTATCGCCCGAAATAATAAAATATTATGAACAAATAAGTGAAACAAATAAACTGGAAACAGAACGTTTCGTTATTTTTGACCGGACAGGCAATTACACTGTTCGGCTCCATGCTGGTGCAATATGCTATTATGTGGCATATTATGCTGGCTACGCGATCGGGTGTGGCAATGACGCTTTATGTTATGGTCGGCATTCTGCCGATGTTTTTCATGTCGCCTTTTGGGGGCGTGTGGTCTGACCGCTACAACCGCAAAAAACTGATAAACCTTGCCGATGGCGGTATTGCGTTGGCAACTTTAACCGTTGCTGTGGTTTACATGCTTGGATACGAATCTATTTGGTTACTGCTCGTCTGCTCCGCCGTGCGTGCTCTGGGACAAGGGATACAAATGCCGGCGGTCAACGCGTTTATTCCACAAATCACGCCGTCTGAGTATCTTACCAAGGTAAACGGCGTCAACAGCAGCATCCAGTCGTTCATTCAAATCGTTTCTCCAATGGTTAGTGGCGCTTTGCTGACATTCATGCCGTTTCAAACCGTATTTTTTATTGATGTGATCACGGCTGTCGTGGGAATCACAATCTTGTATTTCTTTGTAAAAACGCCCGAAAAACAAACCGTTACCGGAATAAATCTTTCTGCTAAAAGTTATTTTCACGACTTCAAGGAAGGAGTCCGGTATATTTGGTCGGAAAAGTTTATCAAGCAGTTGATTCTGATTACCATTGTTTTATATGTAATGATTTCGCCGGCGGCTTTCCTGACGCCTTTGCAGGTTACGCGCAATTTTGGCGCGGAAGTTTGGCGGCTGACTGCGATAGAAATCGCCTTTTCGGCAGGAATGATGCTGGGGGGCATTGCTATCGGCTTTTGGGGTGGTTTTCGTAATAAAATCTATTCCATGGCATTGGCTTGCATGCTACATAGCATTGGGATTATCCTGCTGGGCGTATTTGATAATTTTTGGTGGTATTCGGCGGCGATGTTTTTTCTCGGATTGTCTATGCCTTTGTATTCTTCTTCCGAGATGACGATTTTCCAGACCAAAGTTGCGCCCGAATACATGGGCAGGTTTTTTGGCGTTTTCGGTATGGTCGCCACACTGGTTATGCCTGCGGGAATGTTGATTTTCGGACCTTTGGGCGATGTGGTGAATATTGATTTTCTATTGATAGGAAACGGTATTATCATCGGGCTGTTGTGTATTCCGTTCTTGCGAAGTAAAGTTCTTCGGGAAATTGGGAAAACGGTGATCCGATAAAGTTATAAAACTAATTCATTTCATGGTTCATTTTCATTTCACTGCGTACATGCCGATGGTTGCTCCCGTGAACCCACCCGCCTTTTTCGTACTCAATATGCTTCCGTCTACATCGGTTGCTACCGGTATCCATTCATTGTTCTCATTCAGGTAATAGAAGCTGTACAATGCGCCTTTGGCTGTTATCCGTAATTGGAGCGGATTCGTTTTTTTACCGCTCAATGGGTATATTGTCTCCTGTTGGTTGCCATTATTCGTTCGGACGACAATGAGACACTCTTTGCCCTCGCGTAGGGTTTTGCCGAATACAATATTGAACCGTTCGTTTTGATAGCATACCAATCCCGCCAACTCTTTTTCATGTTGCGGACGGAAGGACAAACCCGTGGTCGTTGTAAAGTTGGTATGTTGTTGCCGGTAGCCAATGAATGACGGATTTCCCAATGTATAAACGCTCGTTGTATCCGGAGTGATCCGTAAGCCATGATCGGTTAACTGCCACCATTGTTGTCGAGGCGTACGGATGAATAACCACCTCATACCCAGCTTATCGGCTTTAAATTCATCTTTCCATGTGAAATTCCCTGTAAATGGTTCGGTTGTGATACCGGAAGTATTCGGCTTCCGGTTTTTCAGAGCAACGACAGTGGGTACTGCATCTCCTTTGGGCAAGATAACAGGTATATCGTTCTTCCAGGTGACAGGTAATAAAAAGGTTTCGCGGCCGGTGTTGTACATATCCCCTTCGTATGGACGGCAGGCTAAAAATACGGCATACCAGTCTCCCGCCGGCGTTTGTATCAAATCGGCATGTCCGGTACAGGTCACCTTTTCAGGGCGGTTTTCCGGTAAGTCACGCTGTGTCAGGATCGGGTTTTCCTTTGCCGGAGTATATGGGCCTTTTATGTTGTTGGACGTGAAGATTACCTCCGAGTGGTCTATGCTTGTTCCGCCTTCGGCAGCCATCAGGTAATACGTACTGTTTATCTTATAGATATGTGGGCCTTCAATCCAGACCGGTTTTTTGCTTTTATCTGTTCCGCCATCGACAATGACTTTCGGGACTCCAAAGGTTTGATCGGTTTCCGGATCATAATCATGAATCCAAATAGCTCGGTGGCCGCTATATTCGGGTTCACTTTCCGGCCCGTCATTATGAACGATATATGCTTTGCCGCCGTCATCGAAAAACAGGGAAGGATCAATGCCACCTACTTTGGGAAGCCGAATCGGATCGCTCCATCCTTTTAGCGGGTCTTTGGTTTTAACAACGAAATTACCCATACCGTCCACTGCCGTAGTAATGACATAGAATGTTTCGTTGGCTTCGTTGTATGTAATTGCCGGAGCATAAATACCGCCGCTTAACCGGATACCGCCGGGTAAATTTAGTTGTGAAGGGCGGTCGAGAACATTCCCGATCTGTTGCCAGTCAACCAGGTCACGGCTATGCAGTAACGGTATGCCGGGGAAATAGGAAAAGGTGGAATGCACCATATAATAGTCTTCTCCTTTACGGCAGATGCTGGGATCGGGGTAGAATCCGCTAACGACCGGGTTAAAAAATTCCTTTTCCGAATTCATGTCTTTCTCGAACCAGGGGTCTTGTCCCTGATATTCAAACCAGTGAAATACGGCCTCTTTAGTTGTTTTCTCTTTACAACTACAGACTACACATCCTGTAATGAGTAAGATACGGAACAAGCGGGTTGTTTTCATAACGCTACGTTTTTTATTTGGTAACAAATATAGCCTCTTTATTCTGCAATACCTCCCATTTCCTTATATTCGGTTGGCGATACTCCATAAAATTCTTTGAAAGAGTTCGAAAAGTGGGAGATGCTGATAAAGCCTGTGGCATAAGTAACTTCCGAAACGGTAAGGTCGTTTTCGGTCAGTAGGGCCGCAGCCTGTTTCAGGCGGACATTCCGGATGAAATTCTTTGTAGACTGATTGGTCAGTTCTTTTAGCTTACGGTGCATGTGAACCCGGCTCAACCCGATACTGGTGGCCAGTGTTTCGACATTCAGCGTAGGGTCGGAGATGCGCTCGTTAATGATCTTCATGATCTTGTTCATCAGGACTTCATTGTTCGACTTCCGTTCGATCTTATCTACTTTTTCTTCAATGATCAATTCGCTGGATCGTTGTCCCTTCAATCGTTCGCGGTTATTAATAAGGTTGAACACCGTTGTGCGCAGCACCTCCGTATTGAACGGCTTGACGAGATAGGCGTCGGCGCCGACTTCCAGCCCTTCTATGCGGTCTTCAGCCTTTGACTTTGCCGTCAGCATGATTATCGGAATATGGCTGATGTTGATGTTCTGCTTCATCTTCTTACAGAGAGTGATACCATCCATTTCGGGCATCATGATGTCACTGATGATCAAGTCGGTCTTTTCGCGTAGTATAATATCCAGCGCTTCCTTACCATTGTTGCACCCGCTGACATGGAACTCTGCGCCCAGTTCATGGCTGATGTATTGGCGTATCTCGTCGTCGTCTTCGGCTATGAGCACCCGGTATTTGGTTTTTATCCTGCTCTTTTTGTTTTCAACCTGCCCGTCGTCTGTTGCCAACAGGATTTGCGAATCATTCTTTTCCCGGAGCTTGAGGCCTGCCGCTACGTTTTCCTGGTCTTCCAGTTCTTCCGCTTTCAAATGGTCGGGTCTCATCGGCAAACGTATAATGAACCTGGCTCCCGTACGGTCTTCCCTGTTTTCGGCTTTTATCTCGCCGTGATGTAACTTCACTAATGAGCGGGACAGGTGTAATCCGATCCCGGTTCCTGAGATCGATTTACTCAGTTCATTATTAACCTGATAGAAGCGTTCGAAGATGCGTTCCATTTCATCCTTATTGATGCCGATCCCCGTATCGGTTACGGTGATCTCAACGTATGTTCTTAGTGGCCCACGGGCGCTGTTGTCTGTTCCTTGTGTAAGCCGGACTACAATTTCCCCGTTGTTTGGCGTGTATTTGAAAGCATTGGAGAATACATTCATCAGTACTTTATCGAAATTATTCATATCCACCCACGCTTTCAGTTCTTTATCTTCATGCTCGAAAGTGAATTTGATATTCTTTTTGTGCGCCTGATAATCAAAGGTTTGAACCAGGTCGTTTACAAACCCAACGATGTCTGTTTCCCGGAATTTGAGTTTCATCTGCCCTTTGTCCAGTTTCCGGATATCCATTAACTGGTTGATGAGGCGAAGGATGCGTTGCGCATTCCGGTAGATCATCCGGTAAGTGGGCAGGAACTCATCGCCGGCTTCGGCAATCAGCTTTTCCAATGGGCTGATGATCAACGTCAGTGGAGTGCGGATCTCGTGCGATATGTTGATGAAGAATTGTAACTTCGCTTCGTTTATCTCTTCCTGGTGTATGATTTCCATTAACTCCTGTTTGTGTCGTATGCGCGAAAGCAAATACATTATTATACTATATATAATGGCGCATAAAATAAGTGTCCACCCCAGGATGGCCCATCCCGTTTGGTACCAAGGCGGGGTAATGATGATCATTACGTTACGGATGTCCGACAGGTTTTCGTCCTCTTTGGCCCGTACCAGGAAGGTATATTTCCCGGAAGGCAGGTTGGTGTAGGTCACCCGGTTCGTTCCGGGATTTGTGCTTACCCAATCATTATCCAACCCTTCCAGCTTATACTGATAAATTATTTTTTCGGGAGTGGAGAACTCCATCGTAGAGAAATCAAGGCTGAAAGAACTGTGGTCGTGCGCCAATGTAAACTGCATGGCATCCATTACCAGCGTGTCCGTGATAACGTTTCCCCCCGACTTATCTCCTTTCCGGATGGAGCGGTTGGCCAGCATGAGATCGGTGATCTCCACTTTCAGTCTCTTTTTTTGCGTTGTTATTTCATTCGGGAAGAAACTGGAGATCCCGCTTGTTCCTCCGAAATAGATCTTTCCCCGCCGGTCTTGGAAATAGGCTCCACGGGTGAACTCATTGCCATGCAGACCGTCCGACGCATAGTAATTAACGAACGTGTTGGCGCTCATGATCAATTTAGATATTCCCTGGTGTGTACTGATCCAAAGATTGCCGCTATTATCTTCAACAACGCCGCATATCACGTTACTCGGCAATCCTTTCTCAATATTATATAGAACCGGTATCTTTTCCTTTTTATCAAAGCGATATAATCCTTCGGATGTTCCAATCCAAAGAAAACCATTTCTGTCTTCCAATATCGTGTGTACAAACGCTCTGGTCAGCGGATTGCCTTTTTCCGGGAAACTCATAAACGTTTCCGTTTCCGGATCCAAGCAACTAAGCCCATTGCAAGTTCCAATCCAAAGCAACCCGTCACGGTCTTGAATGATACAGTTTATCCAATCGTTGCATAGTTGGCCGGAGTTCCAATTGTCACCTTCGGTATTCTCAGACTTATATTGCGCCAATATCTGCTGTGATAAAGACATCTTGTAGACTCCCGAGCCGTATGTTCCTACCCAGATATGCTTGTTCCGGTCCTCAACCAGACAGAATATTCTTTCATTACGCCCTTTATTTTCCTTTCCGGACAACTCCCTGACGTATTTACTTCTTCCGGTCGTCTTGTCGATGATGGCTAATCCATTGAAATACGAACCTACCCATAACCGCCCTTGGGAGTCTTCAAGAATACACATAATACTCAGTGGGGCAGAACCATTATTGTCTTTCTCTTTAAAGTGCGCCAATCGGTTTCCGTCGTCATCAATGGCATACAATCCGTCATTGTCCGTACCTACCCAGATCGTACCCTTCTTGTCTTGCCATATCGACATGATGCAGTCTGACCCGATGCTGTTCTTATTAAACGATTTATAACCGTAATAATTGAACTTGTTTTGCATGGAAGGCACAAAAACGAGCCCCTTCTGAAAGATCCCGAACCATAGATTTCCTTTCTTGTCTTCCAGTATGGAATGTATTTTCGAAGAGCTTAAGTCGAAGACCCCGATGTTGATATTACAATCTATGATCCGGTTATTCTCCTTGTCCAGTTGTTTCACGCCGTTTCCTTCCGTTCCGATATATAGCCTGTTTTGGTTGTCGGTCATCAGCGTTTTTATGTTCAGGTCCGTTTTATTATGATAAGGAATCGGTTCGAAAGTCATCTTGCTTCTGTTCAAGCGCATCAGTCCGCCGTTGAGCGTACCAATGAACAACTGCCCCGTTTTGTTCTCGGTGAATGAAGAAATAGTTTCCGAGGTTAGTTGTTTCTGAGCCGTAAACCTGCGAACCTCCTGAGTGGTTGGCGAATACAGGAAAAGTCCTTTATCTTTTGTGTTGATCCAGATGTTTTGTTCCAGGTCTTCATAGATCATCTCTATAAAGTGGGTCTCAATGATCCTGTTTACCTCTTCAATAGGTATAAATTGTTTGTTTTCGAGTTTCATTACCCCTTGTCCCAGCGTACTGATCCATATCTCTTTGTTCTTCCGTTCGATGATTGCCGTGGTATGTGGAGCCATTACTCCGCCGTTGAGTTGAAAAGGAATCACTTGGAACGAATCCGTATCCCGTTCGTATAGCTGTACCACATCCAGTCCCAGTACCCAGAAACGATCGCGGCTATCTTCAAATACGGACCTTATGTAACTGATGGCCAGACTTGCCGTGTCGTTTGGGTTTTGCTTGTATATCGCGAACTTGTTCCCATCAAACTTATTCAGTCCGTCCTCAGTCGAGATCCAGATAAATCCTCTCTTATCCTGGTAGACATGATTGATAAGGCTGTTCGATAGTTCACGGTCAGTGGAATAAAACTTTCCGATTTGGGCTTTTGCCTGCTGAAAGCAGGAAAGTAGAACAACCCATAACGTGGTAATAGATATAAGTTTTTTCATGATATTAGGTATTATGTACCGGATATAGCGCCCGTACAAATATACATGATAAAAATGGATTATCACACAGATGGATAAAAATGCGTTCATTTGCGTTCATCTGTCGCAATTTCCGCGTCATCCGCGTCCCCATTCCATAAAACTGCTTATTGTACCCGTATTTTTCTCTGCGCCTTTGTGTCTCTGTGTTCAAACCTTATATTTTCCTCTTTTTTTCCTTATCTTGTCCCCGAAATTATAAACTATAAACTATAAATTATGAACTTAAAACAACAAACGGAAATGGATGAATTTGTATCCTCCCTTTCCGCCGGGGCCTGTTCCGCCGGTCATTACCGGAAGCGTGGCGTTTATCGTTCCACGCTTCACCGGGTGAAGTCGTTTTCCGGTGATGTTCATCTCTCGCTGGACACAGTTTTCGCGCCCCGTTTCCTGAGCGATTTCCAGGAACACCTGCTCATGGACGGCCTTTGCCGGAACACGGTATCTTTCTACATAAACACGTTGCGTTCCGTCCACGGCGCTGCCGTTAATGCGGGCATATTGCCGGCCGTCCCCGGGCTTTTCTCCCCCCTTTTTACCGGGCATACGCCCACGCAGAAGCGCGCCCTTTCCGCCGGGGCCGTCGCCCGCCTCCCTGCCGCCGACCTCTCCTCCTGTCCGCGGTTGGAGCGTTGCCGGGACATGTTCATGGCTTCGCTCTGCCTCCAGGGCATCTCCTTCGTGGATCTGCTCTATTTGAGCAGGGGCGACCTGCTGGCCTACACCCGCCGCAAGACGGGTACGCAGGTGACCGTGTATGTGCTGGACGAGGCCAGGGAGTACCTCTCCCGGCTGATCGGCAGCGGGAGTGAGGCGCGTTACCTGCTTCCGGTGATCACCCTTTCCGGTGAAGACGGTTACCGGCAGTACCAGAGCGCCCTGCATCTGTTCAACAAGCAGTTGAAGACGCTGGCGGCCCACCTGGGCCTCTCCGATAACCTTACCTCTTACGTGACCCGGCATACTTGGGCCACGCTTGCGCATCACAACGGGGTTGGGGTATCGCTCGTGAGCCAGGCCATGGGTCACACAACGGAGAAGACGACCCGCGTCTACCTCTCCTCTTTCGACCGGAAAGAGCTGAAAGGCGCCAACCAGGCGGTGCTGGACGCCGTGCTTCGCCCGATACGTGAAGGAACCGTTACGGACGTACGGGAAGAAGTGGTCGCTTCGCTCCGCACGGAAGAGCGGGAGGAAAGGAAGGAAGAGCGGGAGGAAAAGAGGGAAGAAATAAATATGGATCTGAACGCAGGGGTGCAGGGAGACGGAATTTCCCAGCTTATCCGGATCGAAGCGATACAGGCGGGATTACCCCTGCGCACTTCCGTATCCAACATCCTTTTGTATGTAAACGGTAAAGTGGTGAATGGTAATCCCCCTGTGATCCCCTGCCACCTCTGTGTTAATACCCCGCTGCGCTCCGAATCCGGAGAAGAGAAAGAGAAGGAGGAACACCTTAGCCGCGCCGAACGGCGACGAAGGGAGAAGGAACAGAGAAAGGAACAGGAAAAGCAGATGAGGCAGAAGAAACGAAAAATGTCCGTCTTCTA
>JAIRKZ010000160.1 GCA_031259845.1 Tannerellaceae bacterium
GCGCTCTTCTTCGGTAATGGTGTTAAACAGCAGGAAGCGTTCTGCATACTCCATCGTATGCTTAGGCAGATACCAGAAATTATAATAACTGTAAGGCATCATATTGGAAAGGGCAAACTCTTCTTCCTGCGGTAAATCTACGGCCAGTTCAAGATTGTCTGCAGGGCGTGAGCGAGGCATCAGCAGGGAGAAACATTTCTTGATAAAAGGTTGCCCGGAAAGCATCAGGTGGGGAAATACCGTTTGATAGGTGGTGTTATAGCCAAAATGTTTATCGCAGGCAAAGACGTTATGTACAAAGGTAGTGCCGCAGCGCCAATGCCCCAGGATAAAAAAGGGGTCTGTCTCCAGGGGCTTTTCGTCTAATGTGCGGAGTCGTTTCCTTTCAATGGGCAGATGCAGGCTTAGCAGTTGCGAGCCTGTCCGGGTTAAAAGATATTTTTTGCGGAACCTTTTATCGATAACCCTTCCTTCTGTAATGGCGTGGAATGTTGCCGGATTGGCTCCGATAAGCGGCGTAACGGGTAACTTCTGAAAATCCATAGATAGATAAATAAGAATCAATGCTGCAAAGATAGTATATAATTATTGAAGGGGACGAAAAACAGACCGGCTTATTCTAATACTTATATGAAAATAAGATTAGCATCCATTCTTATTTTCATATAAATATTACAGTAAGAATGAGCGCCGGGCTTATTTTCATAGAACTATTACAGTAAGAATGAGCGCCGGGCTTATTTTCATAGAACTATTACAGTAAGAATGAACGCCGGGCTTATTTTCATAGAAATATTACAGTAAGAATGAGCGCCGGGCTTATTTTCATAGAAATATTACAGTAAGGATGAGCGGACATCTTTATTTACATATAATATTTCGGATAAGTTTTGTAGCTGGCGATGGTTTGGGATAGAAAATGGCTGTCTGCGCGAGGGATTATTAAGCGGTTAATCTAAAATCAGCTTTATTTCCACTCCCTGGCGTCTGAGTTCTTCCGTGATTTTTTCTATTGCAGGATAATGCTTGCGGTCGATACCCATTTGTTTCAGGTCCAAGACGGCTAATGCGTCTTGGCGGTGCATATCTTTTACATCAATCTTTCCGATAATCATCCCTACGGCCGATGTGTTATTCGTAACAGGGTTTATTAAAATAAAAGCGCCCGTCTGTTTGTTTGTCTGATAGGGGTCGAAAAACAATTCTCTGCCGGCAGTAAGATACACATGCCCTATTTCATTCAGTGCAAGCAGGCTGGCCTGGGATGGCTTCATTGTATTTACATCTATTTTATAGCGAACGCTGTCTATGCGGGCCCTTGTGGTATTGGTTGTATGTTTTATATAGAATGGGGTGGAAATATCCATCGGCTCTTCGTCCATCCATACAAGCATGGCTTCGAGGTTACGATTTACCTCAGGCAGGTTGTCCGGGTGTACCAGCATCTCGCCGCGCGACACGTCTATTTCGTCTTCCAGCGTGAGGGTGACGCTCAGGGGAGGGAAAGCGTAATCCAGGTCGCCATCGCAGGTTACAATGCGGCTCACTTTAGAAATCTTCCCCGAGGGCAGGGCCATAACCGTATCCCCTTTACGGACAATGCCGCCGGCCACCTTGCCGCAGAATCCCCTGAAATGCTGGCCGGGGCGCAACACGTATTGCACCGGGTAACGGAAACCGGCATAGTTCCTGTCTGGCTCTACCGGTACGCTTTCGAGATGTTCCAATAAAGGCAGCCCCTCATACCAGGGCGTGCGTTTGCTCTTAACAACTACATTGTCTCCCTCTAAAGCAGACAACGGGATGCTGGTGATGCCGGGCATCCCTAACGATCCGGCAAAATGCCTGTAAGCGGCTACTGTCTTATCGAATACCTCCCGGTTGAAATCAACCAAATCCATCTTATTGACGGCCAATACCACGTGCTTGATTCCCAGGAGGGAGGCCAGGAAGGTATGCCGGCGCGTCTGGGTAACCACCCCTGTGCGGGCGTCGACCAGGATAATGACCAGGTTGGCCGTTGAGCCGCCTGTTATCATGTTGCGGGTATATTGTTCGTGCCCCGGCGCATCGGCAATAATGAATTTACGGCTATTCGTACTGAAATACCGGTAGGCTACGTCAATCGTAATACCCTGTTCGCGTTCGGCCTTCAGGCCATCGAGCAATAAGGCATAATCGATATGGGCGCCGGCATTGCCCATGCGTTTACTGTCGCGCCGGAGAGCGTCAAGCTGGTCTTCGTATATCTTCCTGCTGTCGAATAATAATCTTCCGATAAGCGTAGACTTCCCGTCGTCTACAGAGCCGGCCGTAAGGAGGCGAAGCAGGTCTTTCTGTTCGTCTTTCTCAAGATATTCCCCTATAGCATCCATCATATTAAAAATACCCCTCCCGTTTCTTTTGCTCCATGCTTCCTTCCTGGTCGAAGTCTATTACGCGGGTGGTACGTTCGCTCTTTGTAGTTGTCATCATTTCCTCCACAATCTGTTCTATCGTTCCGGCGGCGCTTCTTACGGCTCCCGTGAGGGGGTAACAACCCAATGTGCGGAAACGGACATTCATCATTTTAGCTTTTTTGCGATATTCTTCCGGCATACGGTCGTCGTCTGCCAGGATAAGATTGCCGTCTATTTCCACAACCGGGCGTTCCCTGGCGAAATATAAGGGAACAATGGGTATCTTCTCCATGCGGATATATTGCCACACGTCTAATTCCGTCCAATTGGATAAGGGAAACACACGGATACTTTCTCCTTTATGAATACGGGTGTTATAAATATCCCACAACTCCGGGCGCTGGTTCTTGGGGTCCCATTGATGGAATTTGTCGCGGAAAGAAAATATCCGTTCCTTGGCGCGGCTCTTTTCTTCATCCCGGCGCGCGCCCCCGAAAGCGGCGTTGAACGCATACTTGTTCAGCGCGTCCAGTAATGCTTTGGTCTTCATCAGGTCGGTATGCACTTTACTGCCATGCGTAAAGGGGCCTACCCCGGCTCTGTAAGCCTCCCTGTTAGACTCAACGATCAGCTCCCAGCCGAATTTCTTTGTATACGAATCGCGAAACTCTATCATTTCCCTGAATTTCCACATAGAGTCTATGTGCATCAAAGGAAAGGGCGCCTTGCCCGGGGCAAAAGCTTTCTCGGCCAAACGAACCATTACCGACGAATCTTTCCCAATGGAGTAAAGCATCACCGGACGCTCAAATTCGGCAGCTACTTCGCGGATAATATGGATAGACTCGGCTTCTAATTCACGAAGATGAGTTAACGGGTAATGTTCAGCGTTCAATTTTCAACTCTTATTTTTGATAAAACAACTTCTAATAACATGTTTACAGCTTCTTCCACCCTCAGGCGGGAGGTATCTATCGCCAATGCCGGATTAACAGGCGGCTCAAACGGAGCCGATACCCCGGTAAAGTCTTTTATCTCCCCTTTGCGCGCTTTGGCATAGAGGCCTTTCACGTCGCGCCGTTCGCACGTATCCAAAGGAGTACTTATGTATATCTCTAAAAAATCATCTTTCCCTATAATAGAAGCGGCCATTTCGCGCATGGCCGTTTCGGGGCTTATAAAAGCGGCTATCGTTATCACGCCGGTATTCATAAATAATTTCCCAATCTCGGCTATCCGCCGGATATTCTCTATCCTGTCTTCCGCCGAAAAGCCCAGGTTGTTATTTATGCCGCTCCGGATATTATCGCCATCCAGTATGCAACAGAGCAAGCCCCGGCTGTGAAGTTCTTTTTCCAAGGCAATAGCCAGCGTACTTTTCCCGGAGCCGCTCAGTCCGGTAAGCCAAATCATAAGGCTGCGTTGTTGCAGCAACTGTTCTTTCTCTTTCCTCGAAAGCATTTTGTTAAAGACAGGCGTCAATAGTATGTTTTTATTCATCCGGTTCATATTTAAAAAGGCCAGATTAACGGCGTAAGAAATATAGTTGTAAGGAAAACAACGATCGTTAAAGGAAGCCCTGTCTTTACAAAGTCCATAAAAGAATACCCTCCAAGCCCCTGTACAATCATATTGGTTTGATAACATATCGGCGTACAGAAACTGGTAGAAGCAGCCACGCATGTAACGATAAAAAACGGCGCCGGGTTAACCCCCAGTTGTGTAGCCACAGACAGCGCCACCGGGAAACTTAGCGCCGCCGCCGCATTGTTCGTAATGATTTGTGAGAATAACGCCGTAAGTATAAAAGTCATAGCCAGCAAGGCGTAAGCTCCCGCAGTGGCAGACATATCAATAATAAATTTAGCGGAAACGGCAGCCAGGCCCGAATTTTCAATCGCTTTACTGATAGCAAAGGCGCAGGCTATCGTAATCAATATATCCCACGAGATGTATTTGGTGTATTTCCTCGCCGGGAATATGTTTGTGCAGGCCATTATAACCGTAGTGATACACACAAAGAAGAACATGTCGAGCTTTACCTCCGGCCATGTTTCTTTCACTACCGGCAGTTCTCCTATGGTAGCGCCCGTTATCATGAAAATAAAGAGCCCCAGGGCAAGCCATCTTTTTTTATCCGGGGCAGGCGCCTCTTCTTCTTTTCCATTAGCTAATGTAAGGAAGACTCTCGATTCGCCCCAGGCAGGGATAAAGGAATCGTCGGCCCATAACACCAGGGTGTCTCCTTCCTGCAAGATAACCTCATCCGGATTGCCGGCAACATATTGTCCTCCTGTCTTAACTCCCTTAACGATTGCTCCGTAATGACGGGTAAAGTCAAATTCGCCTAACTTTTTATTAATACCCGGGAATCGCGGGCCTAAGACCGCTTCGATGCAGTGAAGGCCTCCTTCCCGGTCTTTGCCGGCAGGCTCATCTTCTCTGCTTTCCCTCGATTCCGGCAATAGTTTATTGGAAAAGAATAGCAGGAAAAGGATACCTGCCAGGGCCACAGGCACGCCAATTTTAGCTATCTCAAACATGGATAGCCCTTCATATCCGGCTTCCATTATCATACCGTTTACCACCAGGTTGGTGGAAGTTCCTATCAAGGTACAAATCCCTCCCAGGCTAACGGCATAGGTTAATGGTATCAAGAACTTTGCAGGAGGCAAATGGATACCCTCCGCCCATCTTTTAATAATAGGAGCGAAGATAACAACCATAGGGGTATTGTTCAGGAAGGCCGACATCCCCGCCAGGACGGGAAGCAGCCTCATCTGCGACCTGACAACAGTTGTTTTTCCTTTAGGGAGGAGCTTTTTGAATAATTGCGACAGCGTGCCGCTTTGACGGATTCCTTCGCTTACAAGGAAAAGCATGGCAACGGTAATCATTCCCTTATTGCTGAATCCTTCAAGCATTTCCTCCGGCGTTAGTATACCTGCACACAGGAATAATACAACGACAGATGTTAAAACCATGCCCGGACGCATTTTATCCCATATCAACGCAGCAATCATTCCGGCCAAAGCCGATAACACAAATATAATTTCAAAATTCATGCTTTACAGACTTCTTCAATAATCTTCAAGAGATAAATTGCAAAAGTAAAAAAAGAATATCGAAAACCGTCGTCAGTATTTGGAATAAATTGGTTTAACGATGAACCATTGATTTGTCAATATCTGTTTGTTATATCGCAAAGGTGTTTTTTCGTCAATATGGTAAATCTCACAGCCGGCGGCTTTAGCGATAGCATGGCCGGCAGCCGTATCCCATTCCATTGTAGGTGCAAAACGGGGGTATACATCCGCCGAACCTTCGGCTACCAGACAAATCTTCAGGCTGCTCCCGCTATTGATTCTTGTAACCGGCTGTCCCTTTTTGCACAGGTTATCGATATAAGCCAACGTCTCGTCGGTCTGGTGCGAACGTGAAGAAACAACCACAATACCCTGATGCCCGCGCGACAGGGGTAAGCGGATAGCCTCCCTTATCAGTTCATCCATCGAAAACCGGTTTGAATAATCAATACCTGCCAGCTTATAAGCGCCGATTGATTCGGAAGAGAAATACAATTCCTTCCTGACCGGAATAAAAACAACACCCAATACCGGATTATGATCAACCACAAGCGCTATGTTTACCGTAAACTCTCCATTACGTTTAATAAACTCTTTGGTTCCGTCTAAAGGGTCTACTATCCAAAGCGTTTTCCATTTGGAACGCTCTTTATAAGGAATCATTTTACCCTCTTCGCTCAGAATAGGAAACGGAGTAGAAGACAGCGCTTTTACAATGATTTCATTCGCAGCTTTATCGGCACGGGTCAAGGGAGAGTTGTCTTTTTTTAGTTCAACGCCAAACCCTGAATCCGGACATGTATAAATATCCATAATGGACTTACCTGCGTCTACTGCCGCACGAATGGCTATATACAGATAGTTAGTGTAGTTCATTGTCGTCTTTCATTACTTATTCACTGTTGCAAATATACATGATAAAAACGGATAATCGCACAGAAGGATAAAAATGTGAAAGTTTCCTTATATTATTGGTAAGGATCAAGTCCGGTTGAAAGCGGCAGGCTACCGTCTTCTCAACTCCTTGACTCCGTTATCACCTCTTTATTTACTTTCTTAATTAAGCCTTGCAGCACTGTGCCGGGGCCTAATTCTATGAAATGGGTTGCTCCGCCGGCAATCATGTTTTCAACGATTTGCGTCCAGCGGACGGGAGATGTTAATTGGGAGATTAGATTTGTTTTGATTGTATCGGGGGCTGTTTGCGGGCGGGCGTCTACATTTTGATAGACAGGGCATATTGGTTTATTAAATGTAGTATCTTCAATCGCTTTTGCCAATTCTTCCCGCGCCGGTTCCATTAATGGAGAATGGAAAGCGCCGCCCACGTTTAGTTTCAAAGCGCGTTTGGCTCCGGCGGCCAACAGTTGTTCACAAGCTTTATCAACTCCCGGTATTGTTCCAGATATCACAATCTGCCCGGCGCTGTTATAATTGGCGGGGACTACAATTTCGTCATTGATGCCGGCGCAGATTTCTTCCACTTTTGCATCCGGTAAACCTATAATGGCTGCCATGGCGGATGGCGTTGCTTCGCATGCTTTCTGCATGGCCATGGCTCGTTTGGATACAAGGGCAAGGCCATCTTCAAAAGAAAGCGCCCCGGCTGCCACTAAGGCTGAAAATTCTCCTAAGGAATGCCCTGCAGCCATATCCGGTTTAAACTGTTCGCCCAAGGTCTTGGCTAATATAACGGAATGTAAGAAAATGGCAGGCTGTGTAACCTTTGTTTGTTTCAGGCCTTCGTCTGTTCCTTCAAACATTATACCGGTGATGCTGAAACCAAGGATTTCATTTGCCATTTTGAATAATTCATTTGCCTGGGAGTTGTTTTCATAAAGTTCTTTTCCCATTCCTGCAAACTGGGCGCCTTGCCCAGGAAATACATACGCTTTCATATTTCTAATCTTTTTCTAATTTCAGATTTTTAAGACGGCGCAAAGGTAATAAAAATCGAATTATCTGCTTCGTTTACATTACATATTGTATATTTGCCTCCCTAAACAACTGGATTACTAACAAATAATTTTTATATTATGAATCATTTATTATTTCTCGGAAACTTAGGGACAGGCGAAATTATTATCATCGCTATTATTGTATTGTTACTTTTCGGCGGTAAAAAGATACCCGAATTAATGAAAGGCATCGGAAAAGGGGTTAAAAATTTCAAAGACGGTGTAAAAGGACTGGAAGACGACATCAAGTTAGACGATACGGATACTACTAAGAAATAAATAAGATGGAACAGAATGAAATGTCGTTCTGGGATCACCTGGAAGATCTTCGCTGGACCATTTTTCGCTCTTTAGCTGCACTTTTTATCTTTATGATAGCCCTCTTTGCCTTTATGCGGGGAGAGTATGGTATATTCGACGGCGTGATTATGGCGCCTACAAGGGGTAATTTTATAACCTACCAGCTATTTTGTAAGGCTGCTTCTTTCTTTGGCATTGTGAGTGATTTCTGTGACACCAGCTTTTGGATACATATTTTTAATATAAAGTTAGCTTCGCAGTTCTTTACCCACATGACTACCTCTTTCTGGCTGGCATTGGTGCTTACGTTCCCTTATCTAATGTATGAGGTATGGAAGTTTATCCGCCCGGCCTTATATGAGAATGAGAAGAATAGCGTACGTTGGGTATTTCTTTTTGGTACGGGAATGTTTTTCGTAGGTTGCGCTGTGGGCTACTTTATGGTATTCCCTGTTACGCTACGTTTCCTGGCAACCTATCAGATAAGTGAATCTATAACAGAACAGGTATCGCTGGAATCCTATATGGATAATTTCCTGATGTTGATATTTATTATGGGTATCATGTTTGAAATGCCTTTACTATCCTGGCTGTTATCGCAATTAGGTTTGGTAAACCGTTCCTTATTCCAGAAGTACCGCCGTCATGCGGTGGTCGTTTTACTTGTCTTAGCGGCGTTTATCACACCCAGTGGAGACCCTTTCACCCTGATGATTGTTTTTATCCCGCTTTATTTCCTGTTTGAATTAAGCGCATTCTTTGTCAAACCGGCTCCGCCTGACGATGAAGAAGAAAACGACAACTATCTACCCGAAGCGGCAACGAAATAAAAGAAAAGAGAGCGTCTGTTCAAGGCGCTCTTTCTTTTTTTAAAGGATTACATTTTGCTATTTTTACATTTTGCTATTTTACCCCCCTGCCTGCTTCGCTTATTTGTATCCCAGTCCGGGATAACTCCCGAAAACACGCTGTATTTGACGCTTGCCTTTTGATAAAATAACACGAAATGAAAGGAATTATTGACTATATGCGCGCCAATTAATCCTGTACAGATATAAAAACAGGGCAAAAAGCAGCCGTTTACTATCTGTTTGCTCAATAAAAACGGCGGGTGAAAACAGTTATTCCAGCGCCGTTCCGGGCCTCCGGAAGCCACGTTTCCGGGCGTTTCCGGGCCTTCCGTTTTTTCATTGGGATGTCTCCAGCAAGTCATTTCGATGCTTTTGTAAAGACATCCCAATGCCTTTGCAAAGGCATCATAATCCTTTCCTGAAGAGTCCGTCATGTTTTCCCGGAACCCTCCCGCCAAACAGGTAATACCGGTTCATTTAATTACGAAGACAATCGGAATCGTCCGCAGATTGCTCCCGTCTGTACAAAACGCCCGTTAGCAGAAAACGCAAATTCCTTAATATCTGTCAGCGGGTAAGCCTTAACGGTAGCATATTGTAAAACGGCCCGGCGTCCTTTCTTCCTCCTCATTTTTCCTCCTAACCCTGTATTAAGTTAAAGCTGCAAATACACAATCAATACAAAAAATCAGGCAGATGGTGTAAATACCTTTTTTTGTTAATAAAATATAATATTTGGCGATTTGTTTTACAATAAAACGGAAACTATAAGAAAATTCTGCATTGGACGCTTACATTACTTTTTTTCTTTATTCGGACATTTGATAAGAGAAGCATGAAAATGTTGTTAATGTTACATACATTAATGTTTGCGATACAATAATAATAGTAAAATCCGTCAACATATTGAATCAAGTCGATCTTGCAAAAAACGGACATTTAAAATAGAATGTTGCCTTAGGGGGCTCCTTTTTATTCTGCGTTCTGAGATATTCCTGTTTTTAAATATTTGCATTAATACAAAAACAAACTAACTTTGTATCCAATTTTATTAAACAAATAGAACAAACTTTTTATATGAAACCTGCTATATGTATATAGCATGCATTGTGCAGACAAATCTTAATTTACAGCTTTTACATGCGAATGATTTGACAGACTAACAGATAAAGATAAGAACTTAACCTAATAAAAAGAGATGAAATCTTGGACAAAAGATGTATTGGTGTTTTCTCCTTTTGAAATACCAGACGTAAAGCTGGCTTTGAAAACAATTGAAGCAGGGGCGTTTCCGGTATTACATTTAAACCAATCAAAAAAAGCGTCTGATAATGCTTTAAAAGAATTATCGGAAAAAACAGACCAACCTTTCGGAGTTTATATTTCTCCCGGATTAGAAGGCTTGGAGCTACCACAGAATGTGACTAAAGTTATTTTACCCGCCGGCAGCCGGCTGCCTGTGCGTAAAGGTGTTGAGCTTTTATATCAGGCGTATTCGCCGGAAGATGTCTCAACGCTGATCAGCGACGGTGTTTCTTCGATTATTATCAAAGGAAATGAGGGCGCCGGAAAAATAGCAAGGGAGTCTTCCTTCATCTTTTTTCAGAAAGTAATCGGCCTATGTAAAAAGAGCCACGTAAAACTGTATGTTCAGGGAGGCGCCGGAGTACATACGTCTGCCGCTTTCTTTGCTTTAGGGGCTCAGGGTGTTGTGCTTGATTCGCAAGTGGCCGTTTTCCCCGAATGTAGCGCCCCGGCGGAACTTAAACAGGTTTGCAAAAAATTAAATGGGAATGAAACGGTTGTGATCGACGGTTTCAGGGTTTTGCGTAGAACAAACTCGCCTAAACTTCCCGATACTCCTAAAGTAGATGATTTGTATCCGTTTCTGGGAGGATATGACCTCTCCGGGAATTATCTTCCCATGGGGCAGGATATAACCTTGTCTGTTGACTATCTGGCGCAATACAAAAATCTTAAAAACCTGGTATTTGCAATCCATGAGGCTGCTTACGGACATCTTCACCAGGCAAAATCAGTACCTGTTATTGGTGAAAACAGTGAATTTGCCAAAGATTTAGGTATAAAATATCCTGTTATCCAAGGCCCCATGGCCCGTATCAGTGATACACCGCAATTTATTAACGATATAGCCGCCGAAGGCGCTATGCCTTTCCTGGCATTAAGCCTGATGACGGGAGAATCTTGCCGGAATCTCCTGAAAGAAACATCGCAACTGTTGGGAGACAAACCCTGGGGGGTAGGAATCTTAGGTTTTACTTCGCCCCAAATGCTGGAAGAGCAAACGAAGTACATATTGGAAACCAAACCTAACGTGGCGCTTATCGCCGGCGGACGTCCGTCTTTAGCCGCTCCTTTTGAGAAGGAAGGTATAAAAGTTTTTTTACACGTGCCATCAACAAACCTGTTGGATATGTATCTGAAGGAAGGCGCGAAACAGTTTATTTTTGAAGGACGGGAAAGCGGGGGACATGTAGGCCCTGTCATGAGCCTGACGCTTTGGGAGAAACAGATAAACCGTTTGCTGAAAGAAGATAATAAATCAGCCATCAGCGTTTTATTCGCCGGAGGGATTCATGACAGCCTTTCGTCTGCATTCGTAAGTATTATGGCGGCTACGCTGGCGGCAAAAGGAATAAAAGTAGGGATTCAGATGGGTACTTCCTATCTCTATACAAAAGAAGCGCTTACATCCGGCGCCATCCAAAGCGAATACCAGAAACAACTTATTGAAAAAAATGAAACGATTTTGCTGGAAACGGCTTTGGGACAAGAAACCCGCGCCGTAGCCACTCCCTATACAGCATCTTTCTTACAGGAAAAACAGAAAATGCTTTCGGAAGGCACAGATGCCAAAGACGTCTGGATGAAGCTGGAAGAACTGAATCTGGGGCGCTCGCGTATTGCAGCAAAAGGGGTGGAACGGAGAAACGGCGAACTGGTAAAGCTCTCCGATGACGAACAGCTCGAAAAAGGGCTTTATATGACCGGCGAAGTAACCGGTTTGCTTCAAAAGACAATCTCTGTGAAAACGCTTCATCAACAGGTTTCGGTTGACAACAACCAATTGATCAGCCAACTTAAAGATATTGATATACCCCATAACCTGGCGTCTCCCATGGATATTGCCATTGTAGGAATGGAATGTATCTTCCCCGGCGCAAAGAACAAAAATGAATATTGGAAAAATCTTCTCATCGGTAAAGACACAATAACGGAAGTCCCCGATACCCGGTGGAATAAAGATGTATTTTATAAGCCGGATATCAGAGATACTGACTACTCTGCCTCCAAATGGGGAGGGTTTATTCCTGCCATCGATTTTGATCCGTTGGAGTTTGGCATTACTCCGCAATCACTTTCATCCATAGAGCCGGTTCAGTTGTTGAGCCTTTATGTTGCCAAACGTGCACTGGAAGACGCCGGGTATACCGATTTATCGGCCGTAGACTTAGATAACACATCTGTTTTCTTCGGAGCGGAAGGCGCTACGGATTTGGCATATACGTATAGTATCAGGTCAGGGCTTATGCAACTGTTTGGCTATTTACCCAGCGAGATAGACGAAGCCTTGCCTAAATTAACGGAAGATTCATTCCCCGGAGTATTGTCCAATGTTATTGCCGGGCGTATTGCCAACAGGTTAAACCTGGGAGGGCGCAATTATACCGTAGACGCAGCCTGCGCTTCTTCATTGGCCGCAATGGACGTAGCTTGCCAGGAACTTATATCCAACCGGTCTGATATGGTCATAGCAGGAGGCGCAGACTTCCATAATGGGATCAATGACTTCCTGATGTTTTCTTCCACCTACGCTCTGTCTAAAAAAGGACGCCCCGCTTCTTTTTCCAATGAAGCCGATGGCATCGTATTAGGCGAAGGCATCGGAGTCGTTGTATTAAAAAGGCTCAAAGACGCCAGGCGGGATGGCAATAAGATATACGCCGTAATCAAAGCGATTGAAGGAAGCAGCGACGGACGAAGCCTCGGATTAACCGCGCCAAATAATAAAGGACAGGCCAATGCGCTGGCAAGAACTTATCGCCGCGCCGGCATATTACCCTCGCAGGCGGGGTTTGTGGAAGCGCATGGCACAGGAACCGTTGTTGGCGACAAAACGGAATTGTCAGCTCTTACCGATATATTCTTAGACGCCGGGGCGCTCAACAAACAAACCTATTTAGGTTCTGTCAAAACCCAGATAGGGCATACCAAATGCGCCGCCGGTATGGCCGCTTTAATCAAAGCCACCCTGGCCGTACAGCAAGGGATTATTCCCCCGATTTCACACATGAACCAGCCAAATAACTATTATAATGAAAAAATAAACCCATTCGTGTTCAATACGAACCCGGTATTATGGGAAAAAGAAAAACGGATTGCCGGGGTGAGCGCTTTTGGTTTCGGAGGCACGAATTTTCATATCGTAATTGAAAATGATCCTGAAAATAAAACCAACGGGAATACGCCGTTAGAAGTATGGCCGTCCGAACTATTCGTGTTCAGGGGGGAAACAATGGATGACGCTAAACAGCAAATGCAGAAAATAAAGGATTTGTTGGCTTTGAACAATAACATAGCATTGAGAGATATAGCTTACACGCTGGCTGTATACAGCAAAGAAAACATCCAGGTTTCAATAGTAGCCGACAGCGCCGGAGAGCTTTTAAAGAAAATAGATATCGCCAAAGACGATAAGCAGGATTTTAATGTATTTTACAGAAATCAGAAGGAAGGGCAGGTTGCCTTTTTATTCTCCGGCCAGGGTAGCCAGCGTATCTATATGGCTTCGGGCTTGTTTACCGCTATCCCATCAATGCGCCGTTTGCTGAAAGAGAATCCACAGTATGAAGAAATTATTTTCCCTAAAAAAGCATTTGACGAAAAAGAAAAGAAAAAACAACAAGCAACGATTACCGATACCCGTAATGCACAACCGTTATTGGGGATAGTTGATTTCGCCATTGCCGAATACCTGTACTCTCTGGGAATAAAGCCGGATATGGTTGCCGGACATAGCTACGGAGAAGTTGCGGCTTTGTGTTTTGCCGGCGCTTTCGATGCTGAAAACTTAGTTTCGCTGAGCCGTGAGAGAGCGCAAGCTATCTTAAATGCAATAGAAGAAGACCAGGGAAAGATGGCGGCTATCAGTAATGTCTCCGAAGAAGAACTGAAAGACTTGCTTGCCGGCGAAACAGAAGTATGGGCCGTTAATTACAATTCTCCCAAACAGATTGTGCTGGCGGGAACTTCCAACGGCCTGACTGGATTTATTAAGAAAGTAACAGAAAAAGGTATTGCCTGTAAAGAAATAAATGTAGCATGCGCCTTCCATAGCCCGCTATTAGCAAAGTCTAAAGAATTATATGCCTATGCGCTGAAGAATATTTCTTTCGAAAAACCAACAATCAAGGTATGGTCTAACACAACAGCGGAAGTATACCCCGATACGATAGCGGAAATAAAAGAACGGCTGGCGGAACATCTGGTAAAACCCGTATTGTTCTCAAAACAATTAGAGAACATGTATACCTCAGGCGCCCGTATTTTCGTGGAAACAGGCCCTGGAAGGGTGCTGACAGGCCTTGCCCAACATACGCTGGGTGATGATATTGTTGCCATACAAACCGAAAATAACGGCAATGATGGAATTACCTGCTTATTAAAAGCGCTCGGGCAGTATTTAGCAACGGGAAAAGAATTTAACCTCGAAAAGTTATTTGAAGGCCGTACGGTTTCAACTATTGATACCGGTAACATTGAACAGTATAAGAAGAAAGCTACAATATGGTTCATTAATGGGCAGAATGCTATTCCTTCGGACAAGAAAATGCTGTCGGGAGAAATTTATCCAATAACAAAAATATTCAGTACAAATATGGGAAAAGATATAATAAGCAGTAATGCAAACTCCGGCAAAATAATGTTGGAATACTTAGATAGTTTAAAAAAAATGATTGAAAACCAACGCGAAATGATCCAAAATCAACGGGATGTTATGTTAGGTTATTTCGGCCAATACGAACCAGCTCCACGCATATCCGCCCCGCGTTACCAAACCCCGGTAATCATAGAAGAAAACCACCAGGAAGTAATTGCAGAAAACGAAACCAAACAACTGCCCGAAGGCACAGCGGCTACATTAGATATAGCTTCGCTGACAACCGATCAGTTGAAAGAGATTGTATTGGAAGTTGTTAGCGATAAAACCGGATATCCATCGGAAATGCTGGATATGGACATGGATATGGAAGCTGATTTAAGTATCGATTCCATCAAGCGCATGGAAATCATCGGAGGCTTGAGAGAGAAACTTACATTCCCCGAAAGGCTTGCCGAAATAGAAGGTATCATCGAAAAGATGGCTGCCATTAAGACATTAAGAAATATGATTGCATGGATAGAAGAAATCGGACAAATAAATTTCGATTCACTTCCTGCTAAAGAAGAACAAACAACCGGAGAAAAGAATACGGAAGAAACAGGAACAATAGATACTGCTGCCCTTCCGGTAGATGAAGGTGAATTGGCAAGGCTGTGCTTTAAACTGAAAGAAGCGCCCGTGTCAAAAGAAAACACGCTTTCTATCGATGGCCGCTATTTTGCTTTAACCGATGATGCAGGAGAAAATTCCTGTGCTGCCGCAATAAAAGAATTGATAGAGGCGCAAGGTGCAAAAGTGGATATAATCACAAAAGAAACAAACGATTTATCTGCTTACGATGGGTTGATCTTTATGAATGTTTCTTCGTCGCCCGGGCGTTACACGGTTGAACATTTATTCAATTTTCTTAAGGCGGCGGATATGAACCGGTTGAAAGGAATATTTTCTTTCAGCGACCTGACGTCGGATGTATTGAATGAAGACGAGATAAAAGACCTTTCAAATATCCAGGGATTCCCGGGGTTTATCAAGAGCCTGCCACACGAATATCCTGAAATCAATTTCAGAGTTGTCGATTCTCATACTCCTTTCGATATAGCCACATTGCCTCAGCTTGTTCTTGACGAACTATCCGTAAAAGAGAACTTCCCGGAAGTTATCTACAAAGACAGTGAACGTTTCCAGTTCGACGTAAAAGCCGAAGAAGTAAATGTGGATGGGGAGCCCCTGCTGGATATAGATGAAAATTCAGTTGTCCTCGTCTTAGGAGGAGCGCAGGGTATCACGCCCGAATTAGTATCTCAATTGTCGCTTGATTATCCATGTACATATATCCTGGCAGGGCGTTCTTCTCAACTGGAAGATGCGGAGAAATATGTATCGTTACAAACAAAAGAAGAGATAAGAAAATACCTCATTACGGAAGAAAACATGAAAGCGCCGGCCAGTATTGAAAAAAGAGTGCAGGTAATATTCAAGTCGAAACAGATAGGCAAGGCTTTGGAAAAAATAAAAACAGCAGGCGGAAAGGCTGTCTACAAAACGGTAGATGCCAAAAACAACGAAGAATTTAGCGTGTTTATAACGGCCCTTCTGGAAGAATATGGTAAAATAGATGGCGTTATCCATGCAGCAGGCGTATTAGACGATAAGTTATTTACCGACAAAACATGGGAATCGTTCGAAAATGTATATCAAACAAAAGTCAATCCGCTGGAAGTAATTGTAAGCGCATTATTGCCTAATCTTAAATTCCTGGTACTATTCAGCAGCGTATCTTCCGCTTTCGGGAACAGAGGACAATGCGACTATGCTGCGGGTAACAGTGTATTTGATTTGCTATCCATCATTTTACTTGAGAAAAAGTATTTTACGCGGATATTGTCTTTCAATTGGGGGCCGTGGAAGGGAGCCGGTATGGTTTCGGAATTACTTGAAAGCGAATTTAGAAAAAGAGGAGTAGGCATGATTCCGCTTAAAGAAGGTGGAGCGTTCTTCGTAAAAGAATTGAAATATGGAAAAGAACCTGCTGTTTTAGCCATGGGAGGTAATGCATCAACTATCGAAAATTTCTTGAAAGGACAGGCATAATTAATAATGATACAAGATAATCAAACAGATAAGGATATTGCCATCGTTGGTATGTCGTGTATCTTTCCCGGTGCACAGAATATTGATCAATACTGGTATAATCTGGCAAACGGAGTAGATTCCATCATCGAAGCCCCCTCCTCCCGTATCGATCCGATGTATTTCCAAAAGGAAGAAGGCGCTTATGACCGTTTCTATTGTAACAAGGGAGGCTTTCTGGATATTCCGGCGATAGACCCGTTGAAATACGGATTTCTTCCAATCGCAGCCAAGGGAATGGAGCCGGAACAGTTGTTCATGCTGAAATTGGTTTTCGATGCATTAGAAGATGCAGGAGTGACAAAGAAAAACATTTCGTTGGAAAACGGTTGCGTAATCATAGGAAAAGGAAACTTCGGAAACCTGTCTTCCATGCGGAATATAGACATTATTAATACGAGCGTGCAGGTAGCTGAAGTAGTGAAAGCATGTATCCCTACTATTTCCCACGAAGACCTGGATAAAATAAGAAAAGCTTACCAGGCGCAGAAAGGAGAAATCAAACCGGATACCGCTATCGCATTAATGCCTAACCTGATTGCTGCTTTGGTAACAAATAAACTGAACATGCACGGGCCGGCTTATACGGTAGACGGCGCATGCGCCAGCTCGGCTATTGCTATCAATCATGCCAGCGAATTGCTTCTTAGCGGACAATGCGATATCGCCCTTGCAGCCGGTTTGCATACAGCTCAAAGCGCAATGTTCCAGGCTTCGTTCAATATGTTGGGGGCTATATCGCATAAAGGCGTTATTTCTCCATTCAGTGAAGACGCCGACGGGCTGATACCAAGCGAAGGCGGCGGCGTACTCGTACTTAAAACATTAAAAAAGGCTATTGAGGACAACGACAGGATATATGCCTTGATTAAAGCTTCGGCCGTCTTCAGTGATGGGGCGGGTGTAAGCGTGATGGCGCCCAATACGGTCGGGCAACAGTTAACGTTGGCTAAAGCGTGGGGAAAAGTAGACATGGATCCCAAACGTGTCGGGCTGATTGAAGCGCACGGAACGGCTACCATTGCCGGCGATAAAGTAGAGATCAATACGTTGAACGAGTTTTTCGGCAAAGATACCTCATTAAATAAAATATGGTTGGGTTCTGTTAAGTCTAATATAGGGCATACGATGCCGGCAGCAGGTATGGCAGGTATGATAAAAGTGGCGCTCGCGTTGTTTCACCGTCGGATACCGCCCACCCTGCATGCCGAACGACCGGCAAAAGCCCTTATTGATTCACGCTTCGAACTCCCTCAAACAGCGATTGACTGGGAAGAAGATAAATATCCTTTGGTGGCAGGCGTCAATGCTTTCGGTTTTGGAGGTATAAACTCCCATGTAATTATGACGGCTTATGATAACACGCCTGAAAATCTTGTCCCCGACAGTAAAATAACCATTAAACGGTCGTTCAAACCGGCATGTCTTGTTGCAGCGCATACAAAAGAAGAATTACTGGATAAGATTGACCGGAGGTACTGGGCGGGAATTGAAGGCAGGTACAGGCTTGTTATTTTCGATATTAACGACGAGCGGATTAAAAAAGCCCGGTCTATTGTTGAAAAGGATACGCCCTGGAAAGGACGGATGGATATCTGGTTTTCAAATGAACCTCTGCTTGAAAAGGAGGGTAAACTGGCTTTCCTCTTTTCGGGATTCAATATGGAGATGGATGTGGAAGTCAACACGGTTGCCGACTATTTCGAGTTGGAACGCCCGCACGACATGGCGGAACAAGGTTTGTTGAACCAGTCGTTAAAACTCTACCATATTAATAACCTGCTGGATACTTCCCTGAAAAAACTAAGGATAATCCCGGACATGAATGCCGGGCACAGTATCGGAGAATGGCATGCAGGAAAAGCATCCGGATTGGTGACAGACGAGAATGTGAAATCCATGATGAAAGCATGGGTAAGAGACTTGAATCTGGAACTTGATGAAAATTCACAAGGGCCGAACGATGATTACGATTCCTGGTTTGAAGATGTTTATTTTGTAGCTGTAGGTTGCGGATATAAAACGCTGGAACCGATAATAAAAGACATTCCCGAATTGTATTTATCAAATGATAATTGCAATACGCAGGTATTGATGTGCGGAAAGCGCGAAGCTGTAGACGAGATGTGCAAACGACTGAAAAAGAATCAAATATTTAATCAGGAACTACCTTATAAATCGGGTTATCATACGCCGTTTCTGGAGAAGCATCTCTCTATATTGGATTACTGTCTGGATCAAATAGAAGAATTGAAAAAACCTGTTATTCCTATCTGGTCGGCAACATCATTGGAACAATATCCTACCGAAATGAGCGAATACAGGAAACTTACCATTAAGCACCTTACTTCGCCCGTTCGTTTCAGGGAATTGATCAGTAAGTTATATGCTGAGGAAAAAGCGCGTGTCTTTATTCAATTAGGAGCAGGCCCCCTGAATGGTTTTGTCGACGATATTTTACACAACAAAAAGTATAGCGCCATTTCTACCTATAATCCGGGCAGATCGGGTATTGAACAATTTAGGCGGGTACTCGCCCTTCTGTTTATCGAAGGAAAAGAAGTAGATGTACTGTTTATCAGAAGTGGAGAAGTAGCCAAAGTGATAGGACAGGAATTAGAACTTGATTTTGCTCCTTTCGTTACAGAATTTCCGCTAATTAAAGAAGTATTGAAGAAACAAAGCAAAGTGGATTTTTCTTCCTGTGAAGAAAGCGAGAACACCTGTCAACCGCTGACGCAGAAAGTAAATGAGAATATCCGTGAGATGTCTTTAGCGCAGAAAGAAATGCTTGATATCATGAACGAAGTAAAATCATTGGAACAAAAATTCAATCTGACAAGTGGTATCTCTCAAACGAAAGAAAAGAAAGTTCAGCCGGTGCAGGCAAAAAACATCGGTACGGCAAAACAAACATTCAAGGAAGAAATAATAATCACTACCCGGGATTATCCTTATATAACGGATCATACCGTTGTAAAACAACCCGGTTACTGGACTGTGATAGAAGACCTTGATGTAGTAATCCCAATGACGATGAGCATCGAGATGATGATGGAAATTGCCGGGAAACATGCTCCAACCCGGAAAGTAACAGGGCTATCTTCATTCAGCATTTTTCAATGGATGAATGTTTTTCACGAATTTAAGCTGCAAACCGAGGGCCGTTGGATATCAAACAACCTGATGAAGCTGGAAATGAAAAACGTTATTACCACAGAGGTTATGCTGGCAGACGAATACCCCGCTCCGCCGCAGAAATATACAGGCGAAATTGATTTAGGCAAAAAAACGCAGGAACCGCCTACACACCACTTCATTTATGAAGAATTGATGTTTCACGGGCCTAACTATCAGGGAATCGAGAAAGTTACAGAAGTTAATGAACGCGGGATGAAAGCAGTCGTGAAAGCTGCCGGGGGAAAAGCTTCTCTACTGGATACGTTGGGACAATTAATCTGTATCTATCTACGGATAACCGTTAAGGAAAATAATATTTGTTTCCCGGTAAGCGTTGGCAAAATTACTTTTTATCAGGATTTTCATGATCAAAGCGGTATCTTTGATTTTACATTGGCCGTTACTGAAATAAACGATGATTTCATCAATGGGAATATGATACTCAAACGTAATGGTAAGGTATGGTGCATTGCTGAGAATTGGCTGAACAGGCGTTTTGAAATGGATGATGCTTTGTGGAATAGCGTAAGCAAACCGCTTGATAATTGGTTGGGTAAACAACTGAAAGGAACTCCTGTCACCTATTTCAACCTTGCTTATTCTAAAACAGGTAGCTGGCCGTTTATTGAGAAAAGGTATTTGAACCGCGAAGAAAAGGATCACCTGAAGGGGCTGTTACTAAACAAGCGCAGGCCTTATACGATCAGCCGTATCGCCATTAAAGATGCAATCCGCACCTATCTTATGAAGAAATACGGAAAAAGAATATACCCCATTGAAATAACAATAGATCATGATGAAAAGGGCAAACCGTTTGCTAAAGGATTGGATGAATTGAAGGGGCTGGAAATCTCTCTTTCCCATAAAGGAAACGAATCGGTTGCACTCGCTTCGGAAAAGCCGGTTGGTATCGATATAGAATTGATAGAAGAAAGGTCGCCGGATTTCATGAATTTGTCGTTCACCGAAGGAGAGTTGGCATTGCTGAAGGATAGGGAACAATCGGAATGGACTACCCGGTTCTGGACGGCCAAGGAAGCTTATGGGAAAATGTTGGGAGTAGGTTTGGAAGGCAATCCTAAGAAATATGAAATCGAAAGAATAGAAGGAGATTCTCTATTTATCACCCAACAAGAGGTTCGTACGGTTAAACACAAAGAAAAATACATTGTAGCATGGACACAAAAAAATTAGATAGAACGCAACAAAGTGAAATAGTATTTAAACAATTAAGTATATTTGTTGCTGATATTATCGGAGATGGCGTCATTGAAGAAATCGGGATATCCCGGAAAAGTATTTTTACAAAAGACCTGGAAATGGATAGCATAGAAATTGTTGCCTTTGCAGAAAAAGTAAAACAGAAGTATGGGCATGAAATTGATTTCATTTCATGGATATCTAAAATGAAATTTCAGGAGTTGTATAATTTATCTGTAGGACAGGTGGTGGATTATATAGTAAACAGTAATGATTCGAATTAATAACAATAATTTCAATATACTGGAACTGAATGAAAGTGCAACAGAAACAGTTGTAATGATTCATGGTCTGTTTACAAATCTGTCTGTTTATTATTTTTCCATTGCGCAAACGTTGGCTAAGAAATATCATATTGTACTTTATGACCTGAAAGGGCATGGGTTGAGCGAAACAGCCTGTTCGGGTTATGATTTACAATCGATGTCGGAAGACTTGCTGGGTATTTTATCTGAGCTTCGTTTACCGAGGGTGCATTTAACCGGTTATAGTTATGGAGGATTAATCGCTTTGTATATGGCCGTTCACCATCCTGAAACGATTGATAAACTGATTATTATTGAAACGCCCAATCTGAATGACGGGCAATCAAGACCTTTATTGGAAAGCTATAATAAACTGTTTTTAGATCAATATCTGGAAAGTTTATCCGTATCAACCGGTATAATACCGAGCCGGAGGAAAATCAATAAAACACACCGGCAGGTTCAATTCCTGTTTGAACATACAACATTGAAGGACGATTTAAGCCGGGATTCGGATCTGTTCGATAAAATAGCAGAGAATCCTGTTAAAAATGAAACTCTTTTATTGTATGCCACACAAACAGAGTGTAAAAATGCCGCAAAATTTTTGCATCAACATATAAAAAAGTCATCTTTGCACTATGGAAAGGGTAACCATAGTATTCCTATCCAGAACCCGGAATGGATTGTCGATAAAATAACAGGATTTTTATAGTTATATCAAATGGAATTATAATTTGCTTGTATGTTTGATTTAGATAACTGGACAGAAATATTTTCTTCGATAAGAAAGAATAAATTAAGAACCTTTCTTACGGGTTTTTCTATTTCGTGGAGTATTTTTATGTTCATTATTTTATTGGCTTCAAGCAATGGCGCAAAGAATGGAGTAATGACAACCTTTGGCAGCAGGGAAGTCAATAGTATTTCTATTTTCGGGCGTACCACATCTATTCCTTTCAACGGGCTTCCCGATAACCGGCAGGTTGAATTGGATGAAAAAGACTTTGACTTAATTAATAATCAAATACTTCAGAAAGAATTTATCTCTCCCTGTATTAATACCGTTGCTACGGCAAGTTATAAAAGAGATTATACTTCCGTAACATTGGTAGGCGTATATCCTGAATACAAGCATATCAACGGGATAAAAATAAAAGATAAACAAGGGAGGTTTATCAGTGACCTGGATATAAATAAACGACGAAAAACCGCAGTCATCAATCAACGCCTGAAAGAGGTATTATATCAGGATAGAAATCCTGTTGGAGAAGATATTATTATAAATAAACTTCGTTTTACAGTCGTAGGCGTTTTCAACGAAACATTGTCTACCAATATCGAAAAGGCTTATATTCCTTTCTCTACATCGCAACTGTTATTTTATGGAGGTTGGGGGTTCACAAGCCTTGCTTTTACGGTAAAGAATCTTGATACTAAAAAAGGTAACGAACAATTTATTAAAGACCTGAGAGCCAGATTGGGCGCTCTGCATCAATTCGATTCCCAGGACGAGCAGGCTGTTGACTTTTCCGACAGGCTGGATACTTACTTGCAGACATTGGGAATATTTAATGCCGTAAATGTTTTTATATGGGTTATCGGGGTTGGAACCCTGTTTGCAGGGATTGTAGGTATCAGTAATATCATGCTTATTACGGTACGGGAACGTACACGGGAATTTGGAATCAGAAAAGCGTTAGGCGCCAAGCCTTACTCCATACTTATGAATATTGTAATAGAATCGATTGTTATCACGGCCATGTTCGGTTATCTGGGATTATTCGTAGGGATAGGGCTTAGCAAAGTATTTAACTGGTTTCTTGAGAACAATACGGCAATAGCATCACTGGCTATTTTCGAGAATCCATCGATTAATGTTTCTACAGCAATAGGAGCAATGATTAGTTTAATAATAGCGGGAGTGCTGGCCGGTTATTTTCCGGCGCGATTGGCCGTGAAAATACCCGCAGTAGAAGCGATAAGAGCAGAATAATATGTTCGATTTAGACAAAATACAGGAAATATGGATAACGATTACCCGGAATAAGGTAAGAAGCCTTCTTACTGCATTCGGGGTATTTTGGGGTATTTTCACGTTAGTTGTAATGATCGGATCGGGGGATGGGCTGGAACGAGGCGTTATGAAAGGAGTGAAAGGATTCGCTACCAACTCTTGCTTTCTCGGTTCCGCTCCTACTGCCATACCTTATAAAGGGCTTCAGAAAGGGAGGGCATGGGATATACGGAATAAAGACATTACAATCCTTATGGATTCGATTCCCGAAATAAAATTCCTGTCTCCTGTATTGTGGGGGCAAATGTTTAATAATAATATTGTATATAAAGACCAGAGCGGCGCTTTTCATGTGAAAGGCCTTTATCCCAACTATGCGCAGGTTGAAAGCCAACGCCTGTCTTACGGGCGTTTTATTAATGATATAGATATTGAAAAAAAAAGAAAAGTATGTGTTATTGGTAAAAAGGTATTTGATAAAATATTTCCAAGAAAAGAGAATCCCATAGGGCAGGATATCCGGGTTAATGGCGTTTATTATCAGATTGTGGGAGTAACAAATGGAGTGTCAGACATTAGTATTGGGGATAAACTGGAGAGTTCGGTACTCCTTCCTTTCACTACATTACAACAAATAAATAACCAGGGCGATATTATCCATTTTATAGCAGCCATATCACAGGATAATGTCCGGGCAAATTATATAGAAGACAGAATAAAACAGGTACTGAAAAGTATCAATCATATACATCCGGATGATTATAAAGCCATTTGGAGTTTTAATATGGAAAACGAATACACCATGTATATGAACCTTTTTAGCGGAGTATCTATTTTAATCTGGATTGTGGGGCTGGGAACGCTTGTAGCCGGTATCGTGGGCGTATGCAATATTATGCTGATAACCGTAAAAGAAAGGACAAGGGAAATCGGCGTCCGAAGGGCTATTGGAGCTAAACCTAATAAAATAATCAGCCAAATCATGTGGGAAAGTATCGTTCTGACATTGATTTCAGGCGTTTGGGGGCTATGTGCCGGTATTTATGCTTTGCATATAGCGGATTTGGTGTGGGTGCAAAAACAAGAAAATATGTTCATCTTACATCCTATGATTACATTCAAGATAGGGATTTTATCTCTTGTTATATTGTTAATCAGCGGAATGTTGGCAGGAATAATACCGGCAACGAGAGCTTTGAGTATTAAAGCAATCGACGCTATCAGAGAAGAATAAGAAGACAAACAAAATAAACCCTGTTTATTTATGAGAAAAGTAGGCCGAATTATCATATTTACCATATTACTGATTATAGTTCTTGCAACTTTCAAATTCTTATGGGACGAATCCCGCGCGGAAATTGTATCCTACGAGATTGTTACGCCTAAAATAGGTACTGTGGAAAATACGGTTGTAGCCACCGGTAATATAGAACCCCGGAATAAGATATTAATCAAGCCACAAATATCGGGAATTATTAATGACGTAAGAAAAGAAGCCGGTGAAAGTATCCAGAAAGGAGAGATTATCGCCCATGTAAAGGTTACAACAGAAATGGGCGAATTAAATGCAGCGGAATCCAGATTAAGGGTTGCTGAAATAAACCTGAGCCAGGCAGAGATAGACTTCGCACGCCAACAGATGCTATACAGGAACGAAGTAATATCCCGAAACGAATTTGAATTGTCTGAAGCCTCTTACCGGAAAGCCGTGGAAGAACAGAGAAATGCCAAAGACGCATTGGAGATTGTAACTTATGGCGTTGCTAAAAGTTTTTCGGGAATAAGCAATACGCAAATCCGGTCTACCGCTTCCGGAACGATACTGAACCTTCCTATTAAAGAAGGTGATTATGTTATCCAGTCTAACGTTTTTAACGAGGGTACTACCATCGCTGCCGTGGCCGATATGAGCGACCTGATATTCAAGGGTAATGTGGATGAGACGGAAGTTCACCTGCTTAAAAACAATATGCCTGTAAAAATAAAAATAGGAGCTATCAGCAACAAGGTGTTCCGGGCCTATATCGAATACATTGCACCGGAAGGGAAAAAAGAGAACGGAACCGTATTATATGAGATCAAAGCAGCCCTGCGCACTCCCGACTCTGTTCTAATCAGGGCAGACTATAGCGCTAATGCCGAAGTTCTTATCAAACAGGCAAGGAATGTCATTATAATCCCCGAATCTTCTGTAGAGTTCAGTGAAGGCAAGACATTCGTCTATGTATTGAAAGCGCAGGGGAAGGAACAGGTTTTTGAGAAAAGACAGGTTAGAGTGGGATTGTCGGACGGCGTTTATATCGAAATTAAAAAAGGGTTATCGGTAAAAGAAAAAGTAAGAGGGCTTCAATTAGTAGATTAATCCTATGAAAATAAAAAGATACTTATATGTAATACTGTCTCTTTTCCTTATATATCCGGCGGAAGAAACGCTTGCACAAACCGAGGGAAGAGGAAACAGAAGCGTAAATACCCGTCCGCGCACGAATTATAAGAAATGGACATTGGAAGAGTGTATTCAATATGCCATTGAACATAATATAAATATACAACGGCTAAAGGTTCAACGGAAGGTAGCGGAAGTGCAACAGAATACGGCCCAAAACAGTCGCCTGCCCGATCTTAATGCGGCAATCATCCAGGATTGGAGTTTCGGACGCTCGCAAACCTATCCGGACTTGGACGAATCTTTATCTAAAACAGGACTGGGGGCAAGCAGTTCAATCCCTGTTTTTACAGGTTTTCGTATCCCGAATGAAATAGCGCGGACAAAATTAGAACTGGAAGCGGCTACTCAAAACCTGGAAAAGGCAAAAGATAATCTTTCCATCCATATCACATCTTTATTTTTGCAGGTATTATTCAACAGGGAACTTGTTACGATAAATGAAGAACATCTGACATTGACGCAAACTCAGCTGAGGAAAACAGCGCTTCTGAACGAGGCCGGAAGCGTACCTGCCATCAACCTGTATGATATGGAAGCACAGTTGGCTAAAGATAAAGTAGCGGTAATTGAGGCGCAAAATAATCTGGAACTGGCTTTGCTTGATTTGGCGCAGGTTCTTGAACTGGAACGCGAAAGCCGGTTTGATGTAAAAGCGCCCCCACTCAGCGAGAAGCTAATAGAGGATATGTTTCGTAAGACTCAACCGACACAATTGATATTCGAGAATGCAGTAAGCAGTAAGCCCGTAGTAAAAGAGCAGGAATATAGAATTGCAAGCGCCGGGAAAGCGCTGAAAGTAGCGCAAGCCGGTTACATGCCCAATCTGAGCCTTGTATTTGAAGGGGGAACCGGTTACCTTTATAAATACAATGCCAAAGACATAATTAATCCGGCAACCAATCAACTGATAAAGGCAAACGAATCGTTTGGCGACCAGTTGAAAAATAATGATTATATGCTGATTGGATTGAGGCTGAGTATTCCGGTTTTCAACCGCTTTGAAACGCGCAATAAAGTACGCCTTGCCAGGCTGGATATGCAAGACAGGCAATTGATGCTGGAAGATATAAAGAAAACACTCTATAAAGAAATTCAAACCGCACATAAGAACGCCGTTGCCGCGCATGAGAAATACAAGGCGTCGAACGATGCGGTAAAGTTTACGTCCGAATCGTTCCGGCATGCACAGCTTCGTTATGAGCAGGCCAAGTTAACGCCATTCGAATATGATGAGGTAAAGACAAGGCTTTTGCAAAGCCAGTCGGAACAGATACAGGCTAAATATGATTACATCCTGCGAACAAAAATACTGGACTTTTATAATGGAGTTCCCATTAAATTTTAACGAATGAAAGAAATACTCGAACTACGGGATAAAAAAATTCAGCCGCTTTTTTGGCAATATGCCTTGCCGTCTGTAGCCGGAACGCTTACATTGGCTATTTATTATATTATTGATAGCGTCTTTATCGGATATGGGCCCGGTCTGGGAGACCATGCCCTTGGAGCCCTCGGCATCCTTTTGCCCATTATGAACCTGTTGGCAGCATTAGGTACATTGATAGGCGTTGGCACGTCAAGCCGTATCTCTATCTATCTTGGACTCGATAATAAAGAAATGGTCGTGCGGGTAATGGGTACATCGCTTCTTTTTACTTTCATTATATCCATTATTCCTGTTATTATTACATACGTGTTTATGGAACCCATTCTTTATTGGATGGGAGCTACGGAGGAGACGTATCAATTTGCCGAAGATTTTCTCGTATGTTTTTTACCGGCCAGCCTGTTGCTCAATATGGGTACTACCTTTATTAATATCGTGAAAGCAATCGGGTTTCCTAAAAAGTCAATGTATATAATGGCCAGCAGCGTAGTGTTCAATTTCATCTTAGCTCCTCTCTTTATTTTTGTTTTCAAATGGGGGATGAAAGGAGCCGGAGGCGCCACCCTTTTGTCTACTATCCTTTCCGCCTGTATCATAATCCCTTATTTTAGCAGGGAAAGCAGTTTTTTCCCTGTTAAGATGCAGAATCTGCGGTTACGCGCCAAAATACTTTATCAAATCGTGAATATAGGATTCGCTCCTTTCCTGATTACAGCGATGACTTCGCTCATTGTCTTTTTTACCAACACGCAACTTATAGCCTATAGTACGCCCGTTTCTTTGGAAGGATATATTGTGGCCAGCCGGTTTCATTATGTGTTTATTATGATCTTTATAGGGATATCGCAGGGGATACAGCCGATTATCGGATATAATTTTGGAGCGCAAAACTATACGCGAATGTTTCAAACGCTTTATTATGCGTTCAAAGTGGCTTTTGGTATTGGCGTTGTTGCTTTATTATTAGGTATATTCGCTTCAAAAGAGATGGTGCAGATATTTAATCCGAATCCTGAATTAATTGAAGAAGCTTCAAAAGCGCTCTTTGTCTTGACCGTAACATTGCCTTTGGCCGGTTGTCAATTGTTGATGGGCGGATTTTTCCAGCATATCGGAATTGCCATTAAATCAGCCGCTTTAAGCGTAATCAGGCAGGCGTTTTTCATCCCGTTAATTTATTTATTGCCTCTATACTGGGGGGTAAACGGGGTATGGGCCAGCCTTCCTCTATCGGAAATTCTGGTATGTTTATTGACGTATATCATCTTTTATTTCCAGAAAAAACAGATGGACGGCAACAAATAATCAGAACATATTTTTAAGCAGGGGTACTTTTTTCAATACATATTTACTGATTAACCAGGAAAAAACACAAGTCACCGCCATGCCCGAAATCCATTTTATAAGAATCGGAAAGTCGGCTTCATTTATCAGATGCAAATACAAAATCATTGGCGGTATATGTACCCAGTATATACCATACGAATAGGGAGACAGATTCGCCCCCCAAACGGCTATGCGTCTTGCCTGCAATTTTATACCCGTCAATAATGCATACATAAGTGTTGTAAAAGAGCATATTGCATCAAAGACAGGGATAAGTTTATCTGATAGCGGAAAATAATAAACGGGAATAATAAGCAGCTTCAACACCATATAACAAGTCGCTGTACTTATTGCCAATATGCGCCATCTGTTTATCCGGGGCATCCACCCGCCTTTGATAAACCAGTTTGTTTGCCAGGCATAAGTTCCCAGCATAAACAGGCATAGATAAGTAATTACCTTAGCCGGTTTCAACATAAAAACGGAGGCAAAGCGCAGCCAGTTGTCAAAAGGAGCCATACAGGTAACAGACAGACAGGCGCAAATTGCAGAAACAACCATGCACACAAGCAACAACAATATATTTTTTTTTTCTGATGCAGTAATGCGTACACTATCCGGAGGCCTGAAATAAGCAACAAAAGCATAAGCAAAAAGAAAAAGGAAAAGGACGCCCAAGTACCATAAATGCCCCTGCTGAATAAATAAATAAAGAAAATCGTCGTCTACCATCCTAATCACATCCCCCATTGATTTCCCTAAAGACAAATAGAATAAAGGAACGATAACGATAATCCCCAATAGCCAGGGGAAAAGGATATGCCTGATTTTATCTTTCAGAAATCCAACGGTTCCCTTTCGTAAATAAGAAGCGGGCGTAAAATAACCGGAAATAAAAAAAAGTACAGGCATCATAAATATGTCTAATACATTAACGATTGCTAAAAATACCGGGCTTGTCTCCTTACTGATAACATACCACCAGGAAGGGGTGTTAAGCATATAGGTCATACTGACATGTAACACGATGACAAAGAAAATCATAAGCGACCTTAAAAAGTCAAAAGCATTGATTCTCCCTTGTGAAGGTATGGGCTTGAGGGTTTGTTTATTCATATCATCGCAGTTTGTTATCTTACGGCCTTACTCCCACTTTATATATGGTCAGTTGCATATATGTTTCGCCAGGCCTCAGCGTCGTTGACGGAAAATTGGGTTTATTGGGCGAATCGGGATAATGTTGCGCTTCAAAGCAGGCGCCCATGGATGAAGTATAGGCAACGACCTGTGGACTTTTATTCCTGCAATTCAATCCATAGGCGGTATAAAACCCAATACCGGGTTCGGTAGTATAGGTTTGTAACAAACGGCCGCTTTTCGGTTCGTACATTTCGGCAGCCAACACCGGATGGCCGGGTATTCCTTTTATACAAAAGTTATTGTCATAGCCTTTAGGCAGGTCGGTTAAGCGATCGCTGATGACGGTCCATTGACGCAGGTCGTATGGCGTACCTTCCACCCGGACAATTTCTCCCGTAGGAATCAGTTCATCATCCACCGGTGTATAAGCATCGGCGTAAATTATAACCTGGTGGCCGAGTACATTTTCTTTACAATTCGTGAGATTAAAATAACTATGATTGGAGAGATTTAACACGGTGGGCTTATCAGTGGCAGCAGCGTAGTGTATCTGTAATTCATTATCATTGTTCAACACGTAATCCACTTTCACAGTCAGGTTGCCCGGATAACCTTCTTCCATGTCGGCAGATATATAAGAAAGCGATAACGTAGCCGATTGTTCGTTGCTTGAGGTTGTTGCATCCCATACCTTACTGCTGAAATTCCTTCTTCCACCGTGGATACTGTGCTTGCCGAGCGAGTTGGTAGCCAGAACGTATTCCGTGTTGTCGAGGGTAAACTTCGCCCCGCCGATACGATTAATATAACGTCCTACAATACAGCCAAAGGCCGGATGGCCGGCCAGGTAATCGTCTAAAGTTCCCAAGCCAAGTACGATGTTTTCCATATACCCATTCCTGTCTGGCGCATTAAATTCTACAACAATACCACCATAATTGGTGATTTTAGCCGTCACCCCATTGGAATTGATCAATGTAAAAAGATATACCGGTTTTGAATCAACCGATCCCCAGTTTGCCGCGCTGATTACGGGGTTGTTCGTTGACGCACAAGCCACCAAAGCAAGGATATTTAATAAGATAATAAAATTGATTTTCATTGTAAGAAGAGTTATTGAATTTATCACAAAAATAACCAATTATTTCGAAATAGCAACCCCCATGTACCTTTTGATAGTTTGGCATTATGTCATTTTACCCCATCCCTGTTTCGCGTATATTTGTACTCCAATCAGGGACAACTCCAAAAACACGCTGTATTTGGTACTTGCCTTTTGATAAAATAATACGAAAAGAAATGAATCATTGACTATATGCACACCTATTAATACTATATAGATATAAAATAAAGCAAAAATCATCCATTTGCTATCTATTTGCTCAATAAAAACAGCTGGTGAAAATAGTTATTCCAGCGCCGTTCCGAGCCTCCCGGAAGCCACTTTTCCGGGCGTTTCCGGGCCTTCCGTTTTTTCATTTCGATGTCTTCAGCAAGTCATTGGGATGCTTTTGTAAAGGCATCCCAATGACTTTGCAAAAGCATCGAAATCCTTTCCTCAAGAGTCCGTCATGTTTTCCCGGAACCTTCCCGCAAAACAGGCAATACCAACTCATTTGATTACGAAGACAATCGAAATCGTCCGCAGATTCCTCCTGTCTGTACCAAACGCCCGTTAGCTGAAAACGCAAATTCCTTAACATCTGTCAGCGGGTAAGCCTTAACGGTAGCATATTGTAAAACGGCCCGGCATCCTTTCCTTCCCCTTATTTTCTCTCCCCTTTTTAATGTGTTAAACTATAAATAACAGTAAGTAAGAGAACGTAATCTTTCAGTTCCGTTCTTAGTATCTCTATCGCTTTATTACGGTATCTTTCTACAGTACGAACGGATACTCCTAATGTCTCAGCAATCTCCGTGGTCGATTTATCTTCCATTCGGGACATTTCGAAAGCTATACGGTATTCTTTGCGCAGGCTTGCCAAGGCACGGTTAAACAGTTCTTCCAACTCATGTAATAAGAATAAATGGTCGCTCTCTTCGGCATAAACAGGAAGTTTTTCTATATCTGCCGCATCATTAAATCCCTGCTTCGCTACTTTCCGTAAATAATTCAGACAGTGATTTTTTACGCTAGTCATAAGATAATTTGATATAGGAACAGAATAGTCAATCCTTTTTCTGTTAATCCATAAAGAGCAGAATACATCCTGTATGAGATCTTCTCGTATTTCCAGTTCCTGTACATAACGTTTGGCATATATACACAGGCTTGCATAATAATATTCAAACATCTTCCGAAAGGCAACCTCATCATTTAAAGAGAAGTCCCATAAGTGCTCTGCTTGTATTTGTTTTGTATCCAATGAAGTCATCTAAACTTTTATAACTATTCAGTTGCAGGCAAATTGCTTCCTGTTTTCCCAACTAAGATATTTATTTTTTCTTATTCTACATTAAAGTTTTAACTTTTTAGACATGTTATATATTATTAAATTTCTAAACCTGATTTAAAATCAACTGTATTTCATTGTAATATACTTACAAGTTTTTTCCTTTTTGCCTGGACAAGGTGCAAAAAAAGAGGCTGCCTGGCTTTTGAGGCAACCTCATATTTTTAAACGCCGGTTGTTTGTTATTCGGTCGTGATCACAAGTTCCTTACCTCTTTTCAACTCATCATGCGATATGAAATATTCTTTTATTTCTTTCCCATCGTATGTGATGTTATTGATTTTTCTTCCCTTGTTTACTTTACGGATGAAAAACGGCTTATCATTTATAGTAAAAATAACGCGGTCGAAAATGGGAACCGTAATTATATATTCCGGGTCGGCAGGCGAAAGAGTATACAATCCGATGGCATTGAGCACGTACCATGCCGACAATCCGCCGGAATCATCCATTCCGGCATACGCTAAACCTTCCTTACCCATGGCGTAGTAATGGTTCATAATAGTATCTATCACTGCTTGGGCTTTATCCTGTTTGTCAACAAAATAGTACATGTATGGTATACCTTGGGAAGGCTGATTGCCCGGGCAATACTGCCCAATAAACGTGGTGAGATTATACGCTTCGTATCCTCCCCACGGAATGATGAACATCGAATCGACTTTTTGTTCGAATGCTTTCTTACTGGGATAAAGGGCTACCAGTCCTTCGGGATCGTGCGGTGCAAAGAAGGTTGACTGCCATGCGTTAGCTTCGCGGTACATGAAAACATAATAGGGATAGCCGGGGTCGAAAGGTTCCCGCCATTCACCGCTTTCCAAACGCCCACGCATGAAACCTGTTGATGGATCGAACACATTTTTATAATTGCCCGATCGTTGCATCAACCTATTATAATTGTCTATATCGCCTAACTCTTTGGCCAGAAGCGCCACCGCATAATCGTCGTAGGCATATTCAAGCGTTTTGGTTACTGCCGCTTTCGCTTCGTCCACTTCAGTTTGAGTTGTGGGATTTTTAACATCATTCTCGGCAATCCAACCTTTTTCGATGTATTCGTCGAGGTATAGCCTTGCCCTGGGGTTTTCGACAGTAGCATTGCGTAACATGAAATAGTAGGCGCTATCAACATCAAAACCGCGCAACCCCCGCAGGTATGAACCGGTAATAAATGGTGAAGCATGATCGCCGTGGAAGTATATCGGCATAAAACGAGTGTATTTTGCTCTTTCGATGAGAGAGCTGATTACATCGTTAGCCACGTCGGGCGACAACATACCCAACAATATCAACTTGTTTCTATAATCGTCCCAGAGCGCGGGAGTAGTGTAGTAATGAAACCCTTTGTTTACAGTATTGCCCTGAAAATCGGTAAATTCGCCGTCAATATCACTACGGATTGCAGGCCACAAAAACGAACGATACAGGCATGAATAGAATATTCCTTTCTGTTTTTCTGTTCCGCCTGTTACCTGTATTTTCGACAACAACGCATCCCATGCCCGATCTGCTTCATTAAGTACCTGCGCGAAGCTTTTATTTATCATCTCCGCTTCCAGGTTTTTCTTTGCCTTTTCTACACTTACAAACGAAAAGCCTATTTTCAATTCCAAGGGACTTTTCCGGTCGGAAAAATGGATGACAGTAATTTTTTCCCTGTCGTTACTGATTGAATCAACGCTTTTAATGTCGTGGTTTGCCACCGCATAAAAGTAGATTGCTTCGCGGGCGCCCTGGGAGCCGGAAAATGTATTTTTATCAACCTGTTTAAAATCCCAGATTGACCCGGCTCGCCGGCTATTTGTACGTGATAGATTGAGTAAAAGCCTTTTTTCATCCCCGCTGCGATATGTATATTTATGAAATGCACAACGCAGAGTGGAAGTTATTTCGGCATTGATGTTGTAACGTTCAAGAAAAACCCTGTAATAGCCGGGGCTTGCCGATTCGTTTTCATGATTGTAGCCTGATTGGTAATTATCTGCTGTAATTTCCCCTGTAAAAGGCAGGATAGGTACGTGTCCTAAATTCCAATGCCCCATACTGGTATGAAAGAAAGCGAAGATAACCGTGTCTTCGTACTGATAGCCCGCCCCACTGCCAAACAGGGTTACAGGAGTAACCTGTACCATGGCATTAGGTAGCGATGCGCCGGGAAACACTTCTGCTCCCCAGGCTCTGTGGGTAGGTTTGTACCCGAGATCAATGCTGTCCCACAACGTGGCTGTGCCGAAAAGAGGATTCACATAACCGGTAAGCCGCTTGGGAGTAGACGGACAACCGATGAGCAATGCCAAAACAAGCAGGACGGGAGTAAATGTTAATTTATTCATGACAGTAAAATTGAAAATTATTATTCAGTCGTGATCACCAGCCCTTTCCCTTTTTTCAACTCATCATGCGATATGAAATATCCTTTTATTTCTTTTCCATCGTATGTGATGTTACTAATCTTTCTTCCCTTGTTTACTTTACAGATGGTAAACGGAGTATTATTCATATTAAAAACAACCTTGTCGAAAATGGGAACCGTAATAACATAGTCTGGATCGGCAGGAGAGAAGGGGTACAATCCAATCGCATTTAACACATACCATGCCGACAATCCGCCGTCGTCGTCCATTCCCGCATAGGCCAGTCCTTCCTTCCCCATATTGTAATATTTGTTCATAAGAATGTCTAACTTTTCCTGACATTTTTCTTGTTTATCAATGAAATAGTACATATAGGCTATCCCTTGGGAGGGCTGATTACCGGCGCAATACTGCCCGAACCATCCGGTAAAGTTATCTCCTTCATATCCGCCAAAAGGAACGGTAAATAATGAATCGAGTTTTTGTTCAAAAGCCTCTTTGCTGGGATAAAGACTTATAAGCCCTTCCGGATCTTGCGGAACGAAAAAAGTCATTTGCCACCCATTGGCTTCGCGGTACATGAAAACATAATACGGATACCCAGGGTCGAAGGGTGTTACCCATTCGCCGTTCTCCCACATTCCACGCATGAAGCCTGTCGACGGGTCGAATGCGTTTTTGTAATTACCAGAGCGTTGCATCATCAAGCGATAGTTGTCCATATCGCCCAATTCTTTGGCTAAGAGTGCAACGGCATAATCGCTATAGGCATATTCGAGTGTTTTCGACACTGCCGCCTTCGCTTCGTCTTTTTCGGTCATCACAGTTGGCTTTTTAACATAATTTTCGGCAATCCATCCCCTTTTGTTATATTCGTCAAGATACTCTCTTCCGTTTCTGCCTTCGCTTGCTACGGTAGCGTTGCGCAACATATAATGGTAGGCGGTGTCGACGTCAAAACCACGAAGGCCGCGAAGATACATTCCGGTAATGAACGGTAAGTTAAAGTCGCCGTGAAAGCCTCTTGACAGGAAACCGGCACTTTTTGCCCTTTCAATATCGGAACTGATTACATCATTGGTTACTTCTGGCTCTAACATGCCCATCAGCACCGTTTTATTCCTGCCGGCATCCCAGATATTATTAGCGGCGTAATAATGAAACCCTTTGTTGACTACCTTGCCGTGCGGATCGGTAAATTCGCCATCGGCGTCGCTACGGAGCGCCGGCCACTGCAACGCCCTATACAGACACGAATAGAATGTGGTTTTTTCCTTTTCTGTTCCGCCTGTTACCCGGATTTTCGATAGCAATGCCTCCCAGGTTTGGTCTGCTTCTTCTACTACCTGTTCGAAGCTTTTATCCTTTATTTCCGTTTCTAAATTTTTCTTTGCCTTTTCAACACTTACAAACGAAAAACCAATTTTCAGTTCAAGCGGATTCTTCCCGCCGGCAAAATTAATGACAGTTATTTTATCCATGTCGTTTGTGACTGAATCAACGCTTTCGATTTTATGATTGGCCAACGCATAAAAGTAAATATCATTCTGGGAGCCGGAAAAAGTGTTCTCATCTTCCTGTTTGAATGCCCATTTCGCTCTTCCGGCACGTGTGCTATTCATCCGCGACAGGTTAAGTAACAGCTTTTTGCTATCTCCGTTGCGGTATGTGAATTTATGATATGCGCAACGCGCAGTGGTAGTCATTTCAGCATTGACACCGTAACGTTCAAGGTAAACCTGATAATAGCCGGCTTTTGCCGATTCGTTTTCGTGATTGTAGCCGGAATAGTAATTACCGGCCGTTATTTTTCCGGTAAAAGGCAGAATGGGTACATGTCCCAACCCCCATTGCCCCTTGCTGGAATGAAAGAAAGCGAAGATAACCGTATCCTCATACTGATAACCCGAACCACTGCCAAACATGGTTACGGGCGTTGCCTGCACCATCCCATGAGGCAATGTTGCACCTGGATAACATTCGGCGCCCCATGCCCTGGCGGGATTATTGATATGACGAAATTCGGGAACCAGACTGGGCTTGTAACCAAGATCAATGCTGTCCCAAAGTGTAGTTGTCCCATTGAATGGATTTACATAACCGGTAAGCGTTTTCGCTTTGGATGCATCATGGCAACCAAAGAATAGCGTCAAAACTATAGCAGCCGCTATAAGTAATCTTTTGTTCATATAGATTATGTGTTTTTAGGTAAAATAATAATTTTCTTTCATTTTTACTCACTTGGATGACTACCTGAATAAGCAGTCATGAGCTTCCGGGCTTCCGCCGGCTTAAGAATTGAAACGCAGCCATGGCGTGCTTCAGAGGGAAAACTTACGTCATCTTCAATTGACCAGTTAATCAAATCGCGTGAATAAGAGACGCCAAAGCGGTTGATCATGCAGTAATCATATAGTAGTAGCCATCCGGGGTTTACCAAGTCTTTCACTACTGTCGGGCCTTCAGTTATTACCGGAACGATCTGGCCATAATTCAAAGGCCCTTCAACATTCTTGTATGGCCCTTCCAGTTTTTTTGATGTGGCGACGCGGATAGCTCTTCTTTCGCCGGTCTTCTCTCCAAATTCTTCTTCTTTGTGGAATAAGTAGTAAGTGCCATCATATTCCTGTAATGTGCCGTCAATAACTGAATAAGGAGGGGCGAACAGCAATCTGGCGGGTGTGAAGGTTTTCCAATCACGCGTTTTACAGTACCAAAGCCGACTTTCTTTCCAACCTGCATTTTTGAATGATGAAGACCAAAACAACATATATTCTTTCGTCTTTTCATCGTAGAACCATTCAGGAGCCCAAATATTCTCCGCCAATGCCCCCTCTTCATTCCTGACATCCTTCATCAACGGCAAAAAGCCTTCAAACTGCCAGTTTATCAAATCTTTCGAGGTGGCATACAGGCAGCTTGGCCCCACTTTTCCGCGGTCACCCGCCCTTCCGCCACCGGTTGATAAAATTCGCCAAAGTCCATCGGGGTCGCAACGAACGTAAGGATCACGCATAGGTTGATCCCATACCGGTTCATTATCATTCAGCGGCATCCAATTGCGACCATCTGCAGACAGAGCAATATGCAATTTTGCTATCAGCATTGGGTCGGGCAATGGAACCTCGAATGTATTTCCATCAGAATCAATTTCAATACGTGTCGGATAACGTTGACGGAAATAAGTCAGCATGTAAATATCTTTATCTCCTTTAATTTTAAACTGCCCTTGAACGCCGGGTTCATCTGGAACTGATCTTTTTCCGGGTTGCGCCAACGCTCCTATAAAAAAGGCAAACATCATTAGAGTCATTGAAAGCTTCATCGTACAATCTCTTTATAGTTCAGTTTAATAAATCTTTTCTAATAAGTAGAGAACGTAGAGACGCAGAACAAATTGCGTCTCTACACTTATTATATTCAATTAATTACCAATTGGGATTTTGTCCAAGTTTGGGATTTATATCCCTTTCGCTTCCGGGTATGGGCCACAAATAATCGCGAGCCGGATTAAATTGTCGAGTGGGTAGCACAATATGCGTTGTGTTGTTGTTTTGGAACCGTGCTCCGGTCGGGGTACCGTTCATTACAATCTCGGCTGTTTTCCAGCGACGCAAGTCGTATAACCGCGTACCTTCAAACGCCAATTCGCAGCGGCGTTCGCGGCGTATGATTTCTCGCAATCCGGACTGAGAAAACGATGCTTTCCAGTCCAACGCATCGGGATTGGTAAATCCGGCGCGTTCGCGGATTTTTCTGATAGTCATATTCCAAACTTGCTCGTTCATCTGATTCTGCTCATTCATTGCTTCAGCATACATCAATAATATATCAGCATATCGAATAAGTATAATGTTAAGCCCCGAAGCCTGGTCTTCTTGCCGCGCCGACGGATCATACCATTTACGTAGATAATAACCTGTCTGGCTGGCGTTCAAGCTACCGGGTACGTAATTATCCTTGGAATCCGGGTCTACTTCTGGTTGGATGTTAATGGTGTAAACAGTTCCGTTTGGCCTTTTCCATTGATAACCATGGTACACAATCGCATAAGTAAAACGTGGATCGCGGTTCACATAAGGATTATTCGGGTCATATCCTGAATTGGGATTTGAAACAGGCAATCCGTTCAGCATCACAAAATCGTTTACCAATTCCTGCGTAGGAGCATATTCACTCGAACGGGCGCCTGCAGTGATTGGAATATTATCCCGCATATTGTCCCATGTCTTGTTTTCAGGAACATACTCAATATCAAGCAAGACTTCACTGTTATATTCATTATCGGGCAGGAATAAACCTTCATAATCAGGAAATAAATCATAAGTACCATATTCGCCATCCATAATTTTTTTACAGGTAGTGGCAATGTTTACCCAATCGTTTTCATAAAGATATGTTCGTGCAAGCAGTCCCATTGCCGCACCCTTAGTGATTCGTCCATTGTCGGCAGCGGCATATTGTTGCTTGGTTGGGAGGATGTTTGCTATGCTATTTAGTTCACTGCGTACCCAATTTACTATTTCTGCGTGAGATTTACACTCTATCACTTGTGATTCTGCCAATGTTATTTGAAAATCGAAATGAGGAACGTTGCCATATTGGGTTGCGAGACGGAAAAACAGGTAAGCACGAATAAAACGGGCTTCGGCTTTTATGCGGGCTTTCCGGTTCTCATTCATTGGTATAGGATCAATATTATCGAGTAAAATATTACAGGATTTGATACCTTGATAAGCGTCTTTCCAATGTCTGGCAAAAAAACCGTTGAAGGCATCTGCCAAACCCATTCCAACCGTATTTTCGTCAGTGGCTTTTGCTACAAAAATATTATCCGTAATCCTTTCCAAATTGAACATATTTGCGGCATTGTCCATTTGATTGTATGCCTGATGTAAGATAGCTGCCGCTTTTTCCTCCGACGTCCAATAATTGGCATCCGTAAACTTGTTGATTGGATATTGCTCCAAATCATTACACGATACCAAAATCAGACACAAAGTACATATGAAATTAAATATTACTTTCTTCATGATGTTCTTGTTTTAAAATTCTAAATCAATACTTACCCCATAATATCTCAAAAGAGGATAATTTCCGCGAAGATAGAATCCACCGACGCCTGACCGCCCACCCATATTGTTGCCAAAGTTGGTGCTTTCGGGATCTGCCCATGAATTTTTTGAGAAAGTGAATGGGTTCTGTACGTTTGCGCTGATGTGCGCTTTACCGATACCCGCCTTTGCAAAAATCTTTTTAGGAAGCGTATAACCCAGCCTGATGTTCTTCACTCGCAGGTAAGCCATGTTATACAAAATAATGTCTGTTCCTATTTTTTGATAATTGTTTTGTCTTGATGGCCCGTCAGTCGCCAATCGCGGTAATGTGGCATCAGGATTGTCAGGAGTCCAGAAATCCAATTGATGCTCAAACATCGTAGAGACCCAGTAAAGATGATGGAATGGTTCTGACATTTCGCCGCGAATCTGCTGGAGACGTTTGCCCACGCCCTGTATAAGGATGTTAAAATCGAAGCCTTTCCATGCTATATCGTACGTAAAACCGAAAGTATATCTCGGAAAGGCATTGCCCAGCACCCGGCGATCGAGTTCGTTGATAACGCCATTTCCATCCGTATCTACATATTTTACGTCTCCCGGTTGAACGATAGCGCCAACAGGAAGAGCGCTACTGGCAATTTCTTCTTGGCTTTGGAAAAGTCCGGCAGATTTATAACCATAGTATGACCCCAGCGCTTCGCCTTCCCGTATGATATTCCATGTTTCTTCACCCTGAGTGATTTGCTCTTTCCCTCCAAAATCAGTTACTTTGTTTTTCGCGTCTGCTATATTGAGCCTGATACGATGCGAAAAACCGCCTGATTTTACCTGATAGCCAATGGTGGCTTCCCAACCTACGTTTTGCATCTCGCCCAAGTTTTGCGTGCCTGCATTGGAGGTTCCGAATATCATTGGAACTACGGGGGTTAACAATATATCGTACGTTCGTTTTTTAAACCAGTCAAAAGTGACGTCAAAACTGTTGTTAAAAAACGTAGCGTCGAAACCGATATTAAAATTGGCTGATGTTTCCCATGACAATTGCTCATTGCCGATAGACAAATCGAAACCCGGATAAGCCGTATTGTTAAATCCATATCTGTTTGGCTGCTGTGTATATGTTGTCAGATAGGCATAGTCATCTACGCTTTGGATACCTAAAAGCCCATACGATGTACGAACTTTCAGATTACCTACATTGGTTTTGTATGAACTCATGAAATCTTCTTCCGAAATACGATATGCAGCCGAGAATGACGGGAAGAAACCCCAACGATAGTTTTTAGCAAATTTCGATGAACCATCGTAACGAAACGTAAAATCAAGATAATACCTGTTGTCATAATTATATCCCGCGCGCCCAAACACGGATGTGATACTTCTTTTAATGGTATTTTGATTGCTTGTATAGTTATTGGTAGCCTGTCCAACCTGCGTAGCGTTTTCGCCGGTATTGAGCCCTAAATCCGGATCCGTATATCTCCATCTTACCATACTTTGTTCTTGGGTGTAAGATTCATTGGACACGCCCAACATTGCGTTTACATTATGCGCAGAGGCGAAGGTACGGTTGAAGTCCAGTAAGAATTGGGTATTTAAATTGTAATATTTATTATTCCAATCATCTACATCCCGATTTGAATTTATGTAACGCGCCGGAGTTTCCAAATCAGTTTCCCAATATAGCGGAACCTGTATCCAACGGCGGAAACGATGTTGCTGTACTAGTTCAATACCTACCAACGCTTTTGCTTTTAATCCTTCAAAGATGGCATATTCAACGTTCATATTACCGATGATATTATCGATGTCTTGTTTTTGTTGTCCTCCCTGTTCCAGTTGCCCAAGCGTGTTTGCATCCACAATACAATCATTGATGAGGTACTTTCCATCGTCCGACTTCAACTTGTAATAATAATATTGCGGTATACGAAAGACGTTGGTATTCAAACTACTTGTATTAGTAACCGGGTGATCGTCCATGGTACGGTTATACGCCAATATTGCGCCAACCTTAAATCTTTTCCATTCAGTATTCAAATTGATGCGGAAATTATAGCGTTCGCGCCCCCAATCGCCTACGAAATTGTTTTCCTGGTTGAAATATCCTAACGAGAGCAAATAAGAAGTATTGTTGGCGCCGCCTGAAACGCTTAAATTATATGATTGTTGCAACGCATTCTTATAAATTTGATCCATAAACCATGCGTCTTCGCTACTATGCGCTTTTAGGTCATCGATTTGTGCCTGTGTGTAAGTAAGCGGCAGATCTGTGACTTCATTCGAATAATTACGCAACTCGGCATTCTTCCAACCTGCCACAGGACGATATAGGATTTCCGGAGCATTAACGCCCATCATCCCGCTGAAACGAATCTTGGGAGTGGTATTTTTTGCCCCTTGCTTCGTCGTGATCAATATAACCCCATTTGCAGAGCGCGAACCGTAGATGGCAGCGCTACCGGCATCTTTCAGAATGGTCACATTTTCAATATCGTTTGGATTCAGATTAGTCGTTAACGCATCGAGGCCGGAGGCAATCATTCCATCTATAACAAGCAATGGATCACTGTTATTCATTGATGAGACGCCACGAATGTTGATATTCATGGTGTTTTCATTCGGGTTCATGTTCCTTTGCTGTATAATCAGATTTGGGCTAGCTCCTTGTAACGCCTGCATGGCATTTCCAACAGGCCTGTCTTCGAAAGTCTGCGTCCCTACCAAGTCGATAGCGCCCGAAACACTGCTACGCCGTTTCGTTCCATAACCAACAGCAACTACCTCATCCAGCCCTATCGCCTCTTCCCGTAGTACAACATTTATTGATGTTTGGTTTCTTACCTGTATTTCCTGAGTAACATATCCGATATAGGAAAATTGAAGTGTAGCATTTTCAGATATAAAAAGGCTGAATTTCCCCTCTATATCCGAGATGACACCATTACTTGTCCCTTGTTCTACAACATTCACGCCAATCATAGATTCGCCGGATTCATCTACAATTCTACCGGAAATCTGTTTTCTTCCGTCTTGTTGAGATGAAATAAGTTTTTTTTCGGAAAGGACAATCAGTTGACCAACTATTTTGTAATCAATCCCGGTATTTTTTATTAATTGATCTAAAACTTCTTTTAATTCTCCATCAGAAAAGTGAATGTCCACTTTACGTGAAGTATCGACCGCCTTATCTGTAAACACAAATTTGAAATTAGTTTCCTTTTCAATCTTTTCTATAACTTCTTCCACCGTAACATTACTCATGTCTAACGATAATCTTGTGTTCTGTGAATGGGATATGCCTGCATATAAATGGTATAAACACAAAAACAAAAGAAATGTTGTGATTTTCATAATACGCATGTACCCCTTTAGCACTTTTCCGCAAAAGTGCAGTTTGTCTATTCGAATTTTCATATTTTTGTAACGGATTTTAAGTTCAACATAAAATTCTTATCCGGTAACAGCGGATAACTCTCTGACAGGAATAAGCTCCAACTTATTCCTGTTTTTTTATGGTTCATTAGGATATTATCATAGGCATTACTTTTTAAGGTCAAACAAAACATATTAATTGATAACAACATCGATATGCTGCCTGTTAAACAGCAGGTCACTTTGTTGTTTCATCTCTTTTTTTACAGACCAGGTAATCGGCGCCGCCAGTTTCAACACATCCAGTATCTGTGTGATCGTTTCAGTAGAGAAAGTCGCACGAACGCGGTAGTTCACGGATGACTTGTTTCGTACATTAAATTCCACATTATAGTGACGGGAAAGACGTTTAAATACCTCTTCCAACGGGGTGTCCCTAAATATGAGTAATCCTTCTTTCCAGCCTGTTTTCTCTTCGAGGTTAACCGTAGTTTTCCACATTTGTCCGGTATTTATGTCTAAAGATACCATTTCGCCCGGTAAGAGATGGATTATCCGGTCATTTTGTATGGCATCAACTTTACCGTGTTGCAAAGTAGCCTCACAGATATGATCGTTAGCATAGGCCTTGATATTAAATGAAGTACCTTTGGCTAAAATCTTCATTCCCGAAGGAATTTCAACTTCAAATGGGAACTCAAGGTTTGTTTTTACATCAAAAAAAGCTTCACCAGACAGTTCTACCTTTCTTTTTTTTCCGGAAAACCATGAAGGATAACGGAGTGTGCTCCCACTATTCAACCATACTTCCGATTCATCGGGTAATGATGTTTTAATCACAGAACCCGGGACAGCAATAATTTCTGTGTATGCGATAGTTTGAAAAGATTTGTTGTCTTTGTATAGAAACAGATATATAAAAATCAACGTACTTAATAATAAAGGGATCACCAATATGGCTGCAACCCTATTGAATACATTGAAGAATAGCAACTTTTGTGATTGATGTTTTATTTTTGTACAGGTTTGCCGATAACCTTTCAATATATCTATTTCTTTGTTTTCCCGGATATCCTGTTCCAAAGCTTTCAGTATTCTGATTTTATCAGATATGTCCTCTTTAATTTCATTCATAAGCCCAATCGTAAATAAAAACTGTTTCTTATTAAGTATACACTAACTTTCATGATTTGCGACAACTTATTCCAGGAAATATAAGGTTTCATATATTCTGTGGGTACACGGATTCTTAGTATGGTTTTTTCATCACTTTCTTAGTTGTTATATTCCACGATGTCAAAAATTTTGGATATCATTTGCGATTGTTTCTTCCAAACTTTTGGTTTCATCTGATAGCTGATGCTCTTTTTTCCCGTTAAAGAGATGATAAAAGAATTGTCTTCCTGAAAGGTTTTTACCAAAAGTTCATAGGGTAATGTCAATGATGCGCGTTGCTGCCAATAATTTTTCCTGGGTTGAACAAAATAGGTAATGGCTTTCCCTTCAAACAAGACGTCCATCTTGTCGCTTAAAAGCTTTACAGAGTCTATTTTCATTACATTATGTGTGTAATATGTAAATGTAAACGAGGCCGAGTCTCTTCCTGCCAGATAAGTAATGTCGTACGTTAATTTTTTCAGCGCTCCGGCATCGTTGCTTTCAAATACTTTTTGCGGATAGATAAAATAAACATTACCTCCTTCCTGAGGATAAAAAGAATATTGGCGATGTATTTTTTGAGTATTCCCTACAAAGGGAATGGCTGCTAGCAGGAGAAACAACAGATATTTTTTCATGTCAGCTATGTAAATTTGTCCAATTCGGTAAAAATAATAAAAAACCGGAGGCTGCCTAAGCAAAACCCCGGTTTATAAATCGTCGTCTAGTGCGTCTTATTCTCCGTAAACAATTGTTTCATATACGGTATAAATACCTAAAATGGAAAAGTTGCGTTCGTCGACATGGCTGATTTTTGTAATCCCTGCATTTTTTGCAGCCGTTTGATAACTTGCATCGCCTGTTGCAATCAATCCTAAATAACCTGTTGCGGTAGATGTGCCCACTTTTGTAGCCAGTTTATTACTTGTAACAGCATTCCCGGATACCATATCTGTAAAAATAGCTCCTGCTATCGGAGATTTTACCGTTACACCGCAGCTACATAAAAAGGCTCCCGCTACTAAACAAAATAATAATTTTTTCATTGTAGATATAAATTAGTCCTTATCCCCTCTCCCGACAAGGAGGTTTGTTATTTATTTGGTTCGAGAGGGTAAACCTTATTTGTATTGCAAATTTATATAAATCCATCATTCGTAACACTTATTATTTGTTAATATTTTTCACTACTGCCAGGCTAACATCCGATTAACATCTTTTTGCCTTCAATTTATTTAGATTTTGTTTACATAATGGAATTATATTTAGTATGTTTGCAACCAAATTGATACATTTTTAAATATTATTCAAACACAAAGTCAATAAATAATGGGTAACAAGAATCATTTTCACAAACGGCAAGGATTATACGACCCTACCAACGAACATGATGCCTGTGGTGTAGGAATGTTAGTAAACATTCACGGAGGAAAATCGCACAGCATAGTGGAATCGGCTCTTAAAGTCTTGGAAAACATGCGTCACCGCGGGGCGGAAGGGGCCGATAATAAAACAGGAGACGGGGCGGGTATTCTATTGCAGATTCCTCACGAATTTATCTTGTTACAGGGAATACCGGTACCTGAAAAAGGCAAATACGGAACCGGGCTTGTGTTTCTTCCTAAAAATGAAGAACAACAGGCGATAATCCTTAGTATTATGATTGACGAGATTGAAAAGGAAGGCCTCAGCTTAATGCATCTGCGCAAGGTACCTGTTCATTCGGATATTCTCGGAAAAAATGCATTGGCCACAGAACCGGATATAAAACAGCTATTTGTCACCGGTTGTGACAATCAAAACGAATTTGAATTGAAACTTTATATCATCCGTAAACGAATAGAGAAAAAGGTAGCGGATTCGAATCCGGAATTGAAAAACGATTTCTATATCGTTTCCTTATCTACAAGGAGTATTGTATATAAAGGAATGTTGGAATCAATGCAACTTCGCCACTATTTTCCCGATTTAACGAATAATTATTTTACCAGTGGATTGGCTTTGGTGCATTCCCGTTTCAGTACAAATACGTTTCCTACCTGGAGCCTGGCGCAACCGTTCCGGTTATTAGCGCATAATGGCGAAATAAATACCATACGTGGCAACCGTTCCTGGATGGAAGCGCGCGAAAGCGTTCTTTCTTCGCCTCTTATTCCCAATGTGGAAGAAATCCGTCCGATTTGCCAGCCTGATATGAGCGATAGCGCTTCGCTGGATAATGTGTTGGAATTTTTGGTAGCTACAGGACTTAGTTTGCCTCATGCGATGGCTATGCTGGTGCCGGAAAGTTTTAACGACAGTAATCCTATATCAGAAGATTTGAAAGCTTTCTACGAATATCATTCCATTTTAATGGAGCCTTGGGATGGGCCGGCTGCTTTGTTGTTTAGCGATGGAAGATATGCCGGGGGTATGTTAGACCGGAATGGCCTTCGCCCTGCGCGATATTTAATTACCAAAAATGATATGATGCTGGTTGCTTCGGAAGTAGGCGTTATGGACTTCGAACCGAATGAAATTAAGGAGAAAGGACGTCTCCAACCCGGTAAAATACTAATGGTTGATACCGAAAAAGGTAAAGTTTATTATGACGGCGAACTAAAAAAACAATTAGCCGAAGCCCAACCGTATAAAACCTGGTTCAATAACCGGGTAGAACTCGATGAACTCAAATCTGGCCGGAAAGTTTCCCACGTAGAAGAAGAGTACGAAAAGAAACTCCGCATCTTCAATTATAACCGCGAAGATATTGAACGGATCATTATCCCGATGCTGACAGGCAGCGTAGAGCCGGTAGGTTCTATGGGTAACGACACGCCGCTGGCTGTTTTATCGTCTTATCCACAAAACTTATTCAATTACTTCCGGCAACAATTTGCACAGGTTACCAATCCTCCCATCGACCCCATTCGTGAAGAATTAGTGATGAGCCTTACCGAATATATCGGCGCTGTGGCGGAAAACATCTTAGTCCCGGACGAAAACCATTGCAAAATGGTACGTTTGAATCATCCCATTCTAACGAATACCCAGCTCGACCTGCTTTGTAATATACGATATAAAGGCTTCAAATCGGTCAAACTTCCGATGCTGTTTGAAGCGGCGAAAGGCCGTGACGGTCTACAGTCGGCTATTGAGAAGTTATGCAAACAAGCTGAACAGTCGGTCATTGAAGGAGTAAACTATATCATCCTAAGCGACAAAGCTGTGGATGCTACCTACGCTCCCATTCCTTCACTATTGGCGGTAAGCGCTGTGCATCATCATTTGATTTCCGTACAAAAAAGAGTGCAAACGGCTTTGGTTGTAGAGACGGGAGAAATGCGGGAAGTCATGCACGCAGCCTTATTATTGGGCTACGGAGCCAGCGCCATAAATCCTTATATGTCTTTCGCTATCATTAAAAATCTGGTAGACCGGAAGGAAATTCAGCTTAATTATGAAACGGCGCGTAAACATTATATTAAAGCTATCTGTAAAGGACTGTTTAAAATAATGAGCAAAATGGGTATCAGTACCATTCGCAGTTACCGGGGCGCCAAATTATTTGAAGCGGTTGGGCTAAGCGATGAAGTAAGCCGCAAATACTTTGGCGGCATTACCAGCAAAGCAGGAGGCGTCCGTTTGGAAGAAATAGCAGACGATATGCTGACCTTGCACGAATATGCTTTCCGCCAACCTACTGAAGATATGTTGGTTCATAAAGGCATATACAGTTACCGGAAAGACGGCGAAAAACATTCGTGGAATCCCGAAACAATATCCAAACTACAAGTAGCCACTCGCTTGGGCAGTTACCAATTATTCAAAAATTATACGCGTGAAGCAGACGAAAAAGAAGCCTCCATTTTCCTGCGGGATTTCTTAACGTTCAAAAAGGGAAAGTCTATCCCTATCGATAAGGTAGAACCGGCAAGCGAAATTATGAAACGCTTTGTTACGGGAGCCATGAGCTTTGGTTCTATCAGTAAAGAAGCGCATGAAACGATTGCTTTAGCCATGAATAAAATTCACGGGAGAAGTAATACGGGAGAAGGCGGCGAAGATTCCGCCCGCTTTATTCCGCGTGAAGACGGGCTTTCGATGCGTTCGGCCATTAAGCAGGTAGCATCGGGACGTTTCGGGGTAACAACCGAATACCTTGTCAACGCCGATGAAATTCAGATAAAAATCGCACAAGGCGCCAAACCGGGAGAAGGCGGACAATTACCGGGACATAAAGTAAATGATATCATCGCTAAAACGCGACATTCCATTCCGGGAATTTCATTAATATCTCCCCCACCCCATCACGACATTTATTCAATTGAAGATTTGGCGCAACTTATTTTCGATTTAAAGAATGTAAATCCAAGAGCCGAAATCAGCGTAAAGTTGGTTTCCGAAAGCGGCGTAGGAACAATAGCCGTAGGCGTTGCCAAAGCAAAAGCTGACAGGATCATCATTTCCGGTTCCGAGGGAGGCACAGGAGCGTCTCCCATCAGTTCCATCCGGTATGCCGGCCTGCCACCGGAATTAGGACTTACGGAAACACAGCAAACGCTTATTCTGAATGGATTGAGAGGGCAAGTCCGTCTACAAACAGACGGACAAATTAAAACAGGCCGCGACATCATATTGATGGCCTTAATGGGAGCGGAAGAATTCGGATTTGCCACCTCGGCGTTAATCGTATTGGGTTGCGTGATGATGCGTAAATGCCATTTGAATACCTGCCCGGTAGGAGTTGCCACACAGGACGAAGAGCTTCGCAAACGTTTTTACGGACATCATGAATATCTTGTCAATTTCTTTACTTTTCTTGCCGAAGAAATTCGCGAATACCTGGCTGAGATGGGATACGAAAAACTCGATGATATTATCGGACATGCAGAACTGATTGAGCGCAAGCCTTCCGATCTGATAAAAAAACATGATTTATTGGATTTCAGCCGCATGTTATACATTCCCAAAGAGGCTAAAACAAATGCTATCCGTAATATAACAGCTCAAGTTCATGATATTTTAGCTGTAAAAGATGTAGACATAATCCGCCATGCCAAACCGGCTATCGAGTTACAAAAAGAAATCTCCTTAGAATATGCAATTGTAAATACCGATCGCTCTGTGGGCGCCATGCTATCGGGAGAAATAGCCAAACGATACGGTAATGAAACTCTTCCCGACAATACATTGAACATTAAATTCAAAGGATCGGCCGGACAAAGTTTCGGAGCCTTCCTTGTACACGGCGTTCATTTCCGTCTGGAAGGCGAGGCCAACGATTATTTAGGGAAAGGGCTCAGTGGCGGACGTATCAGCCTGATGCCTCCCGTACGCTCTACCTTTATTGCCGAAGAGAACACCATTGCCGGAAACACCTTGCTGTATGGCGCCACAAGTGGCGAGGTCTATATAAATGGACGCGTAGGAGAACGTTTTTGCGTACGAAACAGCGGAGCCATCGCCGTAGTAGAAGGCGTGGGCGATCATTGTTGCGAATATATGACCGGCGGATGTGTGGCAGTACTTGGAGAAACAGGGCGGAACTTCGCCGCAGGAATGAGCGGAGGAGTAGCGTATGTATGGAATAAGGCCGGCGATTTCGACTTCTATTGCAATATGGAAATGGTAGAACTATCGCTCATTGAAGACAGCAGCACGCGCAAGGAACTGCTGGGGCTGATCCGTAAGCATTACCATTATACCGGTAGCCGCCTGGCCGGTATGATGCTCGAAAACTTCGATAAATATGTAGACGAGTTCATCCGGATTGTTCCCATCGAATACAAAAAGGTATTACAGGAAGAACAGATGAAAAAGCTGCAACGTAAAATCGCAGAAATGCAGCGTGATTATTAAACCTTTTCAATTTCAACGTTTAATTTCTTAATGAATAAAAAATGGGAAATCCAAGAGCATTCCTCACGATACACAGACAAGAAGCCGGTAACCGGCCGGTACAAGACCGGTTACGGGATTTTAGCGAAGTAGAACAAACCCTCAACAGTCACGACCGACAAAGGCAAGCCTCCCGATGCATGGATTGCGGCGTGCCTTTCTGTCACTGGGCGTGCCCGATAGGAAACAAACAACCGGAATGGCAAGACCTGTTATATAAAGGTAAATGGGAAGAAGCTTACCGGGCGCTGGAACAAACATGCGACTTCCCTGAATTTACAGGACGCATTTGCCCCGCCTTATGTGAGAAAAGTTGTGTGCTGAAACTCAGCGCCGACGAACCCGTCACCATTCGCGAAAATGAAGTGGCCATTATTGAAGCTGCTTTCCGTGAAGAATATATTAAGCCCGTGAAACCTGTTCGCAACGGGAAAAAAGTGGCGGTAATCGGTAGCGGCCCGGCAGGCCTTACTGTTGCCAATCAACTCAACAGGAAAGGCTACGAAGTAACCGTCTTTGAAAAAGACGAGCTTCCGGGTGGATTATTACGTTTCGGCATCCCAAATTTCAAGCTCAACAAACAAATTATCAACCGTCGCATCCATCTCATGGAAAAAGAAGGGATTTTATTCAAAACCAATACTATGGTGGGAAAAGATTTTTCGGCAAAAGAGGTAACGAAATTCTTCGATGCCGTTTGCGTGGCTATCGGCGCAGAAACGCCACGCGACTTGCCTGTGGAGGGCCGCAAACTGAAAGGCGTTCATTTTGCGCTTGAATTGCTGGGACAACAAAATCGCTTGCTTCAGGATATAAACATTCCGCCTAAAAGTATCATCAATGCAAAAGATAAAAAGGTATTGGTAATCGGCGGGGGCGATACGGGAAGTGATTGCGTAGGTACGGCCAATCGTCATGGAGCCTCCAGTGTAAGGCAGATTGAAATTATGCCACAGCCTCCGGTCAATTATAATCCGGAAACTCCCTGGCCAATGTATCCGCAGATTCTCAAAACCAGCAGCAGCCATGAAGAAGGTTGCGTGCGGCAATGGAATCTGACTACCTGCCGCTTTATAGGCGAAAACAATCACGTAAAAGGAGTGGAAGTAGAAAAAGTAGAATGGATTCCGTCGAAAGACGGCGGACGACCGGAAATGAAAATGACAGGTGAAAAAGAAATCATAGAAGCCGACTTGGTCTTGCTCGCTATGGGATTTATCCACCCGGAACAGGAAGGCCTTGTAAGAGAGCTTTCACTACCAACAAACGAACGAAAAAACATTGCCGTCAATCCAAATGGACATACAACAGGAAATATCTTTGCCTGTGGCGATGCAACATCAGGGGCAAGCCTGGTGGTAACTGCCATGGCATCCGGTAAGAAAACCGCAGAGGCTATACATCTTTTTCTTAGTTAATAAAGAAACCCGGAGGTATTCGGTTTAATCGAATTACACTCCGGGTTATCTATTATATCTTTATTGTTTTTATTATTTTCCGATTATTTCTGATATTGTTTACGAATCCAGGCGGCACACGCTTCATTCTGCTCAGGAAACGTCCAGTGACCTGTTTCAAGAAATAAATTCAATTCTTTTTTTCCGGGAATTACATTATATGCCGCATTCATGGAGGTAGGCGGGCAAGTAACGTCATTATATCCCCAACTGTACCAACCGGGCGCTTTTACCCGCCGGGCAAAATTCACCACGTCGAAATAAGAAAGCGTTTCCACTTCATTGGCCACAGGCTTCTCTTTTTGATAATAATGCGGCCAACCTCCGGCTCTGCCGTTCAGATAACCTGCAAAGTCGCACATGGCAGGATAAAAAGCAGCCAAAAACCTGATGCGAGGCTCCAATCCGGCAGTAATAATAGATAAAGCGCCCCCCTGGCTTCCACCAGTTACGCCCACTGTTGATCCGTCAAATTCGGGTAATGCGTAGATAAAATCAACAGCCTTGACGCATCCAAGGAACACCCGTTTGTAATAATGAGCGTCGCGGTCGTTTTTGTTGACGCTCCAGTAATTCCGCAGGCTTCCCGACATCAGGTTGCTATAAACTTCCTGCGGCATAGTCACCGGTACGCCGTGGATACCGATTTCAAGCGAGATCACATCGTCGCCGAAATTTACGCCGCGATACGGACGGATTCCGGCGCCCGGCACTTGCAGTATGGCCGGATATTTTCCCTGTTTTTTAGGCGTAATCAAGATGCCATATATCCGTGAACCATTTTGGTCGTTCTGAAAACTAACTTCATATACATTTTGCGTAGAGGTACATCTGTCGGGAAGCAAAACCATTTCCGGGTCGAGCGGAACCGAACGGGCGCCGGCAACAGCTTTTGTCCAAAATTCGTCGAAGTCTTTTGGTTCCTGCGTAGTGGGTTGAATCTTATCTTCGTCATAAGCTGCTGTGGCCAAGCCTTCATAATTTTTTCCATCTACTTTGGCTATTACTTTGCAACGCAGAAAACCGGGTGTTTTCATTGACGCTTTAAGCGTAGTTTTTCCTTCTTTTAGAACGACGTCTTGCTTTTTAGTCGTCGGAAAAAACTCAGGGCCAAACTCATAATCCACCGTTACGTTCTTCAGCAGGTTTTCATTCCTGTAAACCTGCACCGTAAAGGCGACTTCTTCATTTACCGTATACCTCCAATCCGTATGATCGGGAGATACAATAACGTTAACCAGCTTTTGCGACGGTTGAGCCTGCAAACAAACCTCCGGCGCCAGCAAAAACAACAATACATAAACAAAAGAAATCATTCTTTTCATAAACAATCGTATTTAAGGATTAGAAATCAAAAATTATCTTCAAGCAAACGCATCAGAACAGCTTGCGCGGAAATCTCACGATTAGCCGCTTCCGGGATAACAATACTTTGCGGGCTTTCTATCACCTCGTCCGTCACAATCATATTTCGCCTAACGGGGAGGCAGTGCATAAAATAAGCATTGTTTGTGAGCGCCATTTTTTCGCTATCCACTGTCCAGCTACGGTCTTTGTTCAACACTTTGCCGTAATTCGGGTCTGCGAAAGCCGCCCAGTTTTTCGCATAGATAAAATCGGCTCCTTCAAACGCTTTCTTTTGATCATACTCTACCTTTGCTTTTCCTACGAACTGTGCATCCAATTCATAACCAGATGGATGTGTGATAACAAATTCGTAATCCGCAGTATTCATCCACTCGGCAAAACTGTTGGGAACCGCCTGTGGAAGCGCTTTCGGATGTGGCGCCCAAGATAATACAACCTTCGGCCGATCCGTTTTTTTATATTCTTCTATCGTAATTAAATCGGCATAACTTTGAAGCGGATGGCGCGTAGCCGCTTCCATACTGAAAACCGGCCGCCCCGAATATTGGATAAATTCATTCAACACCTTTTCGGTATAATCCTCTTCTTTATTTTCAAACCTCGCAAAAGAGCGTACGCCAATGATATCGCAATAAGAACCCATTACAGGAATCGCCTCGAGAAGATGTTCCGTCTTGTCGCCATCCATAATGGCGCCGCGTTCCGTCTCAAGCTTCCAAGCCCCTTGATTCACATCCAATACCATTGTATTCATTCCCAAATTCATTCCGGCTTTCTGCGTACTCAAGCGGGTACGCAAACTGGAATTAAAAAAAATCATTAACAACGTCTTATTCTTCCCCAGATCAGAAAAGCCAAAACGATTCTTTTTTATCTCAAAAGCCTTTTGTAAAGCAACTTTCAAATCGCCAATATCATAAACAGACGTGAAATTTCTCATTAAAATCCTTATTTAGTAAATAAGTTGCAAGTTAGAAAGAAATCCGCAATTCGCACCTATAAACAATAAAAAACCGTTACCTGAAATACGCAGATTTACACAGGGGCCTACTGTAAATTTATAAGCAGGACGAAAAAAAAACATTATGATCTCTTTAGAAAACTATTATGATGGTTTTACTAAACCATTATAATGGTTTGCTGAAGAGATTATAATGGTTTTTTTCCAAAACACAGCCATGGATTTTTTATTTAATATCGTTTCATTAGTTGGGGAGACGTTGTTTCAGGATAATAATCTACTCCTTCCTTAAATTGTATGTTATTCAAATAAAACAGATTATATCCTATTATAATTATTTTAATATAAAAGCAATAAAACAACATATACTGTTATTGAATTCAATAAAACAGTATAAATAATCTATTTATAATCTATATAATAAAAATAATATGATATATATTCATTTCTATACAAGAAAATATATAACAAACAAAACACACACACTATAATCATACATAAATTCACATAAATATGAAATTACTTATATAATCATTGTTTTAACGCAAAAACAATAAAAATATAAAAGAAAGATAATTTTCAGTTTCCTCCGCAGAGAAAATAAAGACTCAACAAAAAAGCAATTAAGCTCACGATGTGCGTATTTGGCCCGTTCCTTCAATCAGGTATTTATAGGTGGTAAGTTCGGGTAATGACATGGGGCCGCGGGCGTGCAGTTTTTGTGTACTGATACCTATTTCCGCGCCAAAACCGAATTGGGCGCCGTCGGTAAAGGCTGTTGATACGTTGGCGTATACACAGGCGGCGTCTACGTGTTGTTGGAATTTCAGAATAGTTTCCAGGTTTTGGGTGATGATACATTCGCTGTGTTTTGAGCCGTATTTGGCAATATGTCCTAAGGCTTCGTCTAAAGAGGCTACTGTTTTGATGCTCATTTTATAGTCGAGAAATTCGGTTCCGTAATGTTCTTCAAAGGCATGCTGCAATAATTCCGGGGGATAATGGGCGGAAAGAATGGCATAAGAAGATTCGTCGGCATACAGGATAACGTTTTTTTCCTGCAAATCGTTGTTGCAAATAACCGGAAGAGATTCGAGACGTTCGTTATGGATAATCAGACAGTCTAATGCGTTGCAGACACTTACCCTCCTTGTTTTAGCATTTAAAACGATGGATTGTGCGGCAGATTCGTCGCCCTCTTTGTCGAAATAAGTATGGCAGATGCCAGCGCCGGTTTCTATTACAGGTATACGTGCATTCGCGCGTACATTATTAATAAGAGAACTGCTTCCGCGCGGGATAATAAGGTCTACGAGACCTGTTGCATGTAAAAGTGCGGTGGTTGCTTCACGGTTGGAGGGTAAAAGAGTGCAAACGGCGGGGGGAATGGCACAGGTTTCCAGTCCTTCGTGAATCAGGGAAACGAGGGCTTTGTTTGAAAATTCGGCATCGGAACCACCTTTGAGAACACAGGCATTGCCACTTTTCAAACATAGGGAAAAGACGTCGAACGTCACATTCGGACGGGCTTCGTAAATGATGCCTATTACGCCAAAGGGGACTGTTATTTTGGTGATAACCATTCCATTGGGGCGTTCTATCCGGTTTAGCACCTTTCCCAGCGGCGAAGGAAGGGAGGCTACCGACTTCATGTCTGCGGCGATATCCTGCAAGCGTTCGGGGGTAAGTTTGAGCCTGTCGTATTTGGGATCCGACGGTTTCATCAGCGCCAGGTCTTTTGCGTTTTCAGCGAGGATGAAATCCTGTTTTTCTAACAGCCGACCGGCTGTTCTTTGCAGTACGATTTGAATTTTATCGTCTGATAGCCCGGAAATAGAGCGGGAGGCTATTGCTGTTTGTTTTAATAGTTCAACGTTCATACTACTATTCTACATACAAAAAATCATAATGCACAATCGGTTTCATATCTTTTTGACCTATCAGCCTGATTGCTTCTTCGCTATTATAGGATGTGCAGCCTACGCCGATTTGTTTTCCCTCCTCGTCAATTATGCGGACAATATCGTCTTTCTCGAAATCGCCTGCGATACGTGTTACACCTACCAACAGGATACTTATGGCCCGCGGTTCTTTTAGCGCTTGTACGGCGCCTTTGTTTATGTGTATCTCTCCTTTCGCGAAGCCTTCGGAGTGGGCAATCCACTTTTTTATGTTGCTTACGGGTTTGGGAGAGGGTTTAAAGCGAGTACATACTACCGGGCTGTTTTCGCTGAGCAATTGGAGGAGTATATTTTCTTTTCTACCATTGGCGATGATTACCGGGATACCCTCGTCGGCTACTTTTTGGGCGATCGTACATTTAGTGAGCATGCCTCCCCGCCCGAAGGAAGATTTCGTTGTTTGAACGTAATCCGAGAGGTTTTCCACCCCTTTTCTGATTTCCGGGATTACGCAGGCGCCCGGTTCGGAGGGGTTACCGTTGTAAATCCCGTCTACATTGCTCAGGATGATAAGAACGTCCATACCCATCATGGTGGCTATCAGGCCGGAAAGTTCATCATTGTCTGTAAACATCAATTCAGTGACGGAAATCGTATCATTTTCGTTTACAATGGGAATAACCTTGTTTTCGAGCATTATTTCCATGCAATGTTTCTGATTGAGGTAATGCGTACGGCTACTGAAATTCTCCTTCGTAGTAAGTACTTGCCCGCATACGATATGATGTTCGCGGAAAAGCTCGTAATACCGGTTGATTAGTTTGGCTTGCCCGACAGCCGAAAAGAGCTGGCGCGCCGACACGGGGTCGAGTTTTTTCTCCACCTTTATCTCGCTACGCCCTGAAGCTACGGCGCCGGAAGAAATAAGGATTATTTCAAGGCCTCTTTTCTGTAATTCCGCCACCTGATCTACAAGGGCCGACATGCGGGTAATATCCAGCGTACCGTCTGCACGGGTAAGGACGTTGCTGCCGATTTTTATTGCAATCCTTTTCATTTTTCCCTTTTCTTCCTCTTTTCTTTTCCCGGCATTAATTATTACTGTCTTTATCCCTTATTTCGATGCGACGGATTTTGCCGCTGATGGTTTTTGGAAGTTCGGTTACAAATTCTATTATACGAGGATATTTATAAGGGGCGGTTACTTTCTTTACGTGCTGCTGGATTTCTTTTACCAGCTCTTCGTCCGCTTTATCCTTATATTCTTTTGAAAGGACGATGGTTGCTTTCACCACTTGTCCGCGTACTTCGTCAGGGACGCCGGTGATTGCACATTCCACAACGGCAGGATGCGTCATCAGCGCACTTTCCACTTCAAAAGGGCCAATTCTGTAACCGGAGCTTTTTATTACATCATCTATCCGGCCAACAAACCAGAAGTATCCATCTTCGTCTCTCCAGGCTACATCGCCGGTAAAATAGATTCCATCGTGGCAGGTTTGTTGGGTTAGTTCCGGGTCGCGGTAATATTCCTTGAATAATCCCAAGGGCTTTCCTTTATCGTACCTTACTGCTATTTCGCCTTGTTCTCCATCTTCGGCGGGAGTTCCGTCCATGCGGAGTAAATCTACATCGTACTGAGGATTTGCTTTCCCCATGGAGCCGGGTTTAGGCGCTGTCCAGGGGAAGGTACAGACGGTGAGCGTCGTTTCCGTTTGTCCGAAACCTTCCATGAGCTTGATACCGGTCAGCTCGCGAAAGGTATTAAAGACGGTTGGATTTAACGCTTCTCCGGCAATGGTACAATATTCGAGAGACGACAAATCGTATTTGGCGAGGTCTTCGCGGATAAGAAAACGGAAGATCGTTGGTGGGGCGCACAGGGAAGTAATACGATAATCCTGTATCATCTGAAGCATATCGGCAGGATTAAATTTTTCATGGTCGTACACAAAAACGGTTGCCCCGGCAATCCATTGCCCGTATAATTTACCCCAGACGGCTTTCCCCCATCCGGTATCGGCTATGGTAAGATGGAGGCTCCCTTCGTGTAAATTGTGCCAATAACTCCCTGTTGATATATGGGCTAAGGGATATGTAAAATCGTGCGCCACCATCTTGGGATTACCTGTCGTTCCAGACGTGAAGTACATTAACGAAATATCGCCGTTTGCATTTCGTTCGGACGGCCTAACGAACGCCGGAGCGCTTTCGATTCCTTTATGGAAATCCTTGAATCCATGTGGAATAACCGGTCCGATAGATGCTAATTCCTTAACGGAAGGGGATTCGGGCATAGCGTCTAAAACATGTTGCAGAATAATTTCTTCACCTGCACACAAAACCATTTTGATGTCGGCGGCATTGTTGCGGTAAACAATATCTTTCTTCGTCAGCAGGTGAGTAGCAGGGATGGCTACGGCGCCTAATTTATGCAAGGCAACGATAGAAAACCAAAATTCATACCTCCGTTTGAGAATAAGCATCACCTTATCACCATGGCCGATTCCAAGCGATTGAAAATAGGCTGCCGTACGGTCGGAATACGTTTTCATTTCCTCAAACGTGAAATCAATATGTTCGCCCCGGTCGTTTGTCCAGCAAATGGCTTTTTTAGCGGGTTGTTCTTTTGCCCAAACATCTACGACATCATAACCGAAATTGAAATTTTCGGGAATGTTCACCTTGAAATTCTCTGCGAAGTCGTCTTGAGACTCGAAAGTCGTCTTATTTAAAAATCGTTCTAACATTGCTTTCTTTTATAGTATAATTGCCAGGAATCTTACTTTTTCGCCGTCGAGGGCTTTCATGCCGTGTGGGAGGCCGGAATTGAAGTATACGCTGTCTCCTTCTTCCAGTATGAGGTCTTTTCCGTTAATCCGGAAAAGCATACGCCCTTTGAGGATAAGATTAAATTCTTGTCCTGCATGTTCATTCAGATAGACGGGTTCGTCGTCCGGTTTGGGATGTACCGTAACTAAAAAGGGGTCTGCTTTTCGTTGTGTGAATCCGGCGGCAAGCGACTGGTATTTGTATGCCTTGGTTCGTTCTACGGCAATCCCTTTTCCTTTGCGCGTAACAAAATAACTGTTCATCTTAGGCTCGTCTCCAAACATTAATGCAGTTAATTCGATACCGAAAGCTTGTGAAATCTGATGCAAGATGCTTACCGAAATATCTACTGTTCCGCTTTCGATCTTCAGGTATTCATCGGTTGTCAGGTTACATGCGTTGCCCATTTCTTCGGGCGTAATCTCCAAAGCATCGCGCAGGCCGGCCAAACGCTCCGCTATTTGTTTGATTTGCTCATTCATCTGATAAAATTTTAATATAGAGCGCCAAAGATAAAAATAAAAAGTATAAAGTATTGGCAATTGGCTTCATATTTGTTACTAATTTGATATAATTCGTATTAATTTGATTCTTTAACCAATTCATCCGAACTGTTATAACACCGTACTTAAAACATCAAATTACAGGATAAAAAATGAAATCTGCACCCGATGTCAAAAAGATTAATATTCGTTTATCAATCTATTAACGCTTCAGTCCGTTGAACGTTTTTCGTCATTAATAAGATGAACAGACAAATCATCAAAAACATATACCGGAAGGAATCAGCTTAACCCTTCTACGAAGCCGTTTACAATATCAATCTGTTTTGCCTGCGGTTCTTTGGGAAGCCCCGGCATGCGCATAATTTCTCCCATGATAACGACAATCATTCCTGCACCATTATTAATAACCACATCACGTACTTTGAGTTCGAAATTTTTTGCCAAGCCATAGGCTTTCGGGTCGGAAGAAAAAGAATATTGTGTTTTAGCTATACAGATAGGGTAGTTTGTTATTCCCAAACTTTCAATCTGGCGAAGTTTTTTCTCGGCCAACGTTGTATAAACCACCGAAGAGGCGCCATAAATACCTTCCGTCACTTTCTTAATTTTATCACGAACAGAATCGGTATCTTCATACATATAGTTTAAAGGAGCCGACGGATTATTTTCAACCGTATCAACTACTAACCGGGCTAAATCGACGCCACCGTGGCCTCCATCGGCAAATACGGTATTTACGGCAAAGCCTACGCCTTTATGTTTGCAGTATGCGGCTACTTTCGTTACTTCTTCATCTATATCGGCGGCAAAGCGGTTGAAGGTAACCACTACCCGTTGCCCAAACTTTTGCATGTTATCGATATGTTTGTCGAGATTAGCCAAACCGTTTTCGATTCCTTGTATATTGGGTTCCTTAATTTGATTTTCGGGCACTCCGCCGTGCATCTTCAGGCTTTGGGCTGTTACAACAATTACAGTGAGCTTTGGTTGTAACCCGGCTTTCCGGCATTTGATGTCGAAAAATTTTTCTGCTCCCAAGTCGGCGCCGAATCCTGCTTCGGTCACCACGTATTCGCCAAAGGTCAGCGCCATTTTTGTCGCCACTACAGAATTGCAACCATGCGCAATATTGGCAAAAGGGCCTCCATGTATAAAAGCGGCTGTATTTTCGGTAGTCTGAACCAAGTTCGGCAATAAAGCGTCTTTCAGTAAAACGGTAATGGCTCCGGCAACGCCCAAGTCGTTCACCCTGAAAGGGCGGTCATCGTTCGTATAGCCAAGCAGGATGTTTCCTATGCGGTGTTTTAAGTCGTCTATATCGGAAGCCAAACAGAGAATGGCCATGATCTCGGATGCCGGCGTAATGTCAAATCCTGTTTCGGCAGGAACTCCATTTGCCGAACCTCCCAACCCGGAAACGATATAGCGCAAGCTACGGTCGTTGACATCGAGTACACGCTTCCATTTTATTTCTTTTAATCCTTCGCAGGTATTGCGTGTTTGATAAATGTAGTTATCAAGCAAGGCGCTTATCATATTGTGTGCAGACGTTACCGCATGAAAATCTCCCGTAAAATGCAGATTAATATTCTCCATCGGCAATACCTGGGAGTATCCTCCTCCCGCCGCTCCTCCCTTCATTCCGAAACAAGGGCCTAAAGACGGTTCGCGCAGCGCTACAATTGCTTTTTCACCTATTTTATTTAATCCGAGCGTTAAACCTATCGATACGGTTGTTTTTCCTATTCCCGCTTTTGTGGGAGTAATGGCTGTAACAAGTATCAGATTATGCTTGTTCACTTTCTCCTCGTCTATTAGCGATAACGGAACTTTAGCCATATACCGGCCATAGTTTTGAACGTCTGCACGCGGAATCCCTATTCCTTCTGCTACATTTTTAATTTTCTTCAACTCGATTTCGCGCGCTATTTCAATATCAGTTTTCATAACGATACAATTTTGTGTTTTTCTTGACAACAAAGTAAAGCATAAAATTGATTCCCTGCAGAATAATCGAAATCAATATTTTTTATGACGTAATAGCCATCCGGTAATTCTTCCTGAATATTACCGTTATATAAAACCACAAAAACCGGTTATAACAGAAAACCTTTCGTATCAGAACTATGTTATTCCTATAATAAAGTTATATTTGTACTGTTTTCTTATTAGATATGATTCCCTTATGCGATTAATTTGTAAGACCATCAGCCTTATCTTTATGATGACCATTACGGATTGTTTATATGCTGAAAGCCAAAATACATCATTAACTTATCAGAAATATATCAATACGTATAGCAGTTTGGCTGTTAAAAAACAAAAGGAGTTTGGAATACCTGCCAGTATTACGTTAGCTCAGGGTTTGTTAGAATCCGGGGCCGGACAAAGTATGCTGGCTAAAAATGCAAACAATCACTTTGGCATTAAATGCCATGATTGGAGAGGGGCCACCATCTATCATAGTGATAACAAGGAAAAAGAATGTTTCCGTAAATACGTCCATGCGGAAGAATCATATAGCGACCATTCACGGTTTCTGAAAGAACGCCCGCATTATGCAGAATTATTCAAACTCAATATCAGAGACTACAAAAGCTGGGCTAAAGGGCTGCAAAAGTGTGGTTATGCAACAGACAAAACATACGCCGATAAACTGATTAAACTAATAGAAACGTACGAACTATATCGTTTCGATTTAAGCGCCGGCAATGAAAAGGCGCCAGTAAAGAAACCGGCATCACCTCCCAAAAAGAAAGAACCGTCCAAAACGCTTATCCGGCGCCGGCTTATACAAACGATGTATGGCATTCTTTGTGTATACGCAGAAAACAATGATACATTTTATAAAATAGCAGCGGAAACAAACACGAAGGCAGAAAACCTGATAAGCTTCAATGAAGCGCCCGGAGATTATCCTTTGCAAAGAGGAGACATTGTTTATCTCGACAAGAAAAAGAAAAAAGCAGGTAAACCTTACTATGACCACGTTGTGAAGAAAGGAGAATCCATGCACTCCATTTCCCAGAAATATGGTATTCAGGTAAAGAGTTTATACAAACTCAACAAGAAGAAAGAGAATTATATACCCATAGAGGGCGATGTATTAAAACTCAGATAAAAAGATGATTGAATAAAATTTAAAACAGCTTTTCTATTTTTCTATTGTCAAATAAATAACAAAAACTATAGATTGGATGCGGCATTAAAAAACACAATACAAATTCTGTCTACAACGCATATTTGCACTATTTACAAAAGACATAAGTTATGAAAGTAAATCATATACTTTTTATTTATAGAATCAAAGGGGCTTCAAAAAATATTATATCTCCTTCCAGAAAAGAATTACAATAGTTTTGTAAAAGAAAATAATACCTCCACAAAACTATCATAATTTTTTAATCCTTAATTCACCCACCCCCTAAGAAGAGGTGGGTTAGGGTAGATAGCGGGATAGTTTGGGGTTGATAATATTTCTATTTAGGCGGCTAATCATGATAAAAACACTACCTTTGCAGACCAAATTTATATAAATGAGCGACCAACGTTATAATCAGCGGGGTGTATCGGCTTCAAAAGAAGAGGTACACAGCGCAATAAAAAATATAGACAAAGGAATATTTCCTAAGGCTTTTTGCAAAATTATACCTGATATATTAGGAGGCAACCCGGCTTATTGCAATATTATGCATGCCGACGGCGCAGGCACAAAGTCATCATTAGCTTATATGTACTGGAAAGAAACGGGCGACTTGTCCGTTTGGAAAGGAATCGCCCAAGACGCCCTTATCATGAACATCGACGATTTACTTTGTGTGGGCGCTATTGACAATATCCTTGTATCTTCTACAATAGGCCGGAATAAATGGCTGATTCCGGGAGAAGTTATTTCAGCTATTATAAACGGTACGGACGAACTTCTATCCGAATTACGCGGAATGGGAGTGGGTTGTTACGCTACCGGCGGTGAAACGGCAGACGTGGGCGATTTAGTACGTACAATTATTGTAGACAGTACGGTTGCCTGCCGGATGAAACGTTCGGATGTAATAGACAACAGCCGGATAAAAGGAGGCGACGTTATCGTTGGGCTGGCTTCTTACGGACAGGCGACCTACGAAAAATCGTACAACGGAGGTATGGGAAGCAACGGGCTCACATCTGCCCGCCATGATGTATTTGCCCATTACTTAGCTTCAAAATACCCGGAAAGTTACGATGCGGCTGTTTCGCCGGATCTTGTATATGCCGGAAAACTCAGACTTACAGACGAAATAGAGGCGTTGGGTGTCGATGCCGGAAAATTAGTGCTCTCCCCTACCCGCACCTACGCCCCGGTGGTAAAAGTATTATTGGATAAACTTCGCCCGGAGATTCATGGTATGGTACATTGTTCGGGAGGGGCTCAAACCAAAGTGATGCACTTTGTGGAAAATAAGAAAGTTGTTAAAGACAATCTGTTCCCTGTCCCTCCTCTTTTCCGTATCATACAGGAACAAAGTAATACGGATTGGAAAGAGATGTACAAAGTATTCAATATGGGGCACCGTATGGAAATATACCTGTCGCCCGAACACGCTGATGAAGCCATTCGCATAAGCCAACATTTCGGTATTGATGCGCAAATCGTTGGCTTTGTTGAAGATGCTGATAAAAACGAATTAATTATTGAAACCGAAAAAGGCCGTTTCATTTATAATTAATTAAGCATGGCAGAAAGTAATTTACTAAGCAGGCTGGATGGATTGGTAAGCCGTTTTGAAGAGGTAGGCACATTAATTGCCGACCCGGCAGTGATAGCCGATATGAAACGGTTTGTCAGACTCAATAAAGAATACCGCGATTTAGAAAAAATCGTTGCCACACGTACGGAATACGTAAACGTATTAAACGGAATACAGGAAGCAAAGATACTGTTGGATACCGAACAAGACCCCGATATGCGGGATATGGCGCGCGAAGAACTGGAGGCTTGTAATTCACGTATCCCTTCGTTGGAAGAAGAAATCAAACTATTACTTGTCCCCGCAGATACGCAAGACGAAAAGAACGCTATTGTAGAGATACGAGGCGGCACAGGAGGGGATGAGGCAGCGATATTTGCCGGCGACCTTTACCGTATGTATGTAAAATACTGCGAAGGCAAAGGCTGGAAAGTAGAAGTTACCAGTTACACGGAAGGTACGTCGGGCGGTTTCAAGGAAATCATATTTACCGTAACAGGCGAAGGCGTATACGGGATATTAAAGTATGAATCGGGCGTACATCGCGTACAGCGTATCCCGCAAACCGAAACGCAAGGGCGGGTACATACGTCGGCCGCTACGGTTGCCGTATTGCCGGAAGCCGAAGAGTTCGACGTAGAAATCAAAGAATCGGACATACGTACGGATATATTCTGTGCATCCGGCCATGGAGGACAATCGGTTAATACTACCTATTCGGCGATTCGCCTGGTACATATTCCTACGGGTATAACCGTACAATGCCAGGATGAGAAATCGCAATTGAAGAATAAAGCAAAAGCAATGGTTGAACTCCGTACCCGTATATATAATATGGAATATCAGAAATATTTAGATGAAATTGCATCTAAACGAAAGACAATGGTATCATCGGGCGACCGCTCGGCCAAGATACGCACCTATAATTATCCGCAGGGGCGCATTACAGACCATCGTATTAATTATACGATTTACAATCTTTCTGCGTTTATGGATGGAGATATACAGGATTGTATTAATCATTTGACCGTGGCGGAGAATGCAGAACGGTTGAAAGAGTCGGAACTTTAAATTGAAACGCTAATATGGATAAACAGCAATTATTAGAGAACATCAAAAAGAAGCAATCGTTTCTTTGCATAGGGTTAGATACCGATATAAAAAAAATACCCCAACATTTAGCAGCAGATGAAGACCCTCTGTTTGCTTTTAATAAAGCAATCATAGACTGCACGGCTGACTACTGCGTTGCCTACAAACCAAATCTGGCTTTCTATGAAAGCTTAGGGGTAAAAGGAATAGGCTCTTTTGAAAAGACAGTAGCCTATATCCGTGAGAATTATCCCGACCAGTTCATCATTGCCGACGCCAAGCGGGGAGATATCGGCAATACCTCCGAGATGTACGCCCGCTCTTTTTTCGACCACATGAAAGTGAATGCCGTAACGGTAGCGCCTTATATGGGAGAAGACAGCATTAAACCGTTCCTTATTTATCCCGGAAGCTGGGTTGTTTTGCTGGCGCTTACGTCCAACAAAGGTTCGCAGGATTTCCAGATGAAAGAAATGACGTCTGGCGAACGTTTATTCGAAACCGTCCTGAAGAAATCACAGGAATGGGCTACAGACGAACAAATGATGTACGTAGTGGGAGCCACGCGGGGGGAATTGTTCCTCGATGTTCGTAAATATGCCCCGAATCATTTCCTTTTAGTTCCCGGCGTTGGCGCACAAGGAGGCAGTTTAGCCGAGGTTGTTGCCTACGGGATGAACGCCCAATGCGGATTATTGGTAAACTCTTCCCGCGCCATTATTTATGCGGATAACAGTGTTCATTTTGCTGAGGCGGCAGGCCGCGAAGCTTATGTTATACAACAGGAAATGGCAGGTTATCTGCAAGATAAAGGAATTATTCATACGAAGTCATAGGGAAAATCAATATTTTTTTTCAACTTTGCACGTCATTTTGTGTTGTGCACGAATTAATACAATAATATATAATTATATAAACTGTACGATTATAATGGAGTTTACAGCTCAACAAATTGCAGGCTTTCTGAATGGAACAATCGAAGGTAACCCCAATACGAAAGTCACTACATTTTCCAAAATAGAAGACGGTAAGCCCGGTTCGCTGACTTTCCTGGCAAATCCCAAATACGAACATCACATCTATCATTCGGAAGCAAGTATCGTTCTGGTAAATAACGACTTTATACCTTCCGCCCCTATAAAAGCCACGTTGGTGAAAGTAGCGAATGCCTATGCCTCATTAGCGATCCTTTTAGACAGGGTAGAGCAATCAAAAAAGAAAAAGGAAGGTATAGATTCTACCGCATTTATTGATGTATCCGCCCATATCGGGAACAATTGTTACGTAGGTAACTTTGCTTATATAGGCGAGAATGTAAAAGTGGGAGCCCGTTGCAAAATATATCCCCACGTTTATATTGCAGATAACGTAAGCATAGGGGATGATTGTATTATCTATCCGCATGTAACTGTGTACGACGGATGTATTATCGGGAACAATTGTATCCTGCACGCCGGATCGGTAATCGGTTCCGACGGATTTGGTTTTGCGCCCGAAGGAGATAATTATAAGAAAATACCTCAATTGGGAAATGTGATATTGGAAGACGATATAGAAGTGGGCGCCAATACCACTATAGACCGCGCTGTAATGGATGCTACCATTATCCGCAAAGGAGTGAAGCTGGACAACCTGGTGCAAATCGCCCACAATGTAGAAGTAGGCGAACATACCGTTATGGCTGCACAGGTAGGTATCGCCGGTTCGGTTAAGATAGGGAAACATTGCCAATTCGGAGGACAAGCCGGATTAGCCGGGCATATTCACATACAAGACAACGTTTCGGTCGGCGCACAGGCCGGCGTTATCGGCAATATCGAAAGCGGACGCACCATCCTCGGAACTCCGGCTATCAATGCAAAATCATTTATGCGTTCGAGCGCTATATTCAGCCGCTTGCCGGATATATACCGTACGATCGGACAATTACAACGCGAGATAGAACAACTAAAGAGTGATATTAACAAAAAAGACAATTAAAATATATGCTTAAACAGAATACGCTTGCGAAAAGCTTTTCTATGCAAGGTAAAGGCTTGCACACCGGTTTGAACATCAACATTACCTTCCATCCCGCCCCGGATAATCACGGATATAAAATAAAACGGGTAGACTTAGAAGACCAACCCATCATTGACGCTTTAGCCGAAAACGTAGTCAATACCCAGAGAGGCACGGTTGTTGCCAAAAAGGATGTACAGGTAAGCACTATCGAACATGCTATGGCTGCCCTATACGCTTCCGGGATAGATAATTGCCTGATAGAGGTAGACGCCCCGGAGTTTCCTATCCTCGACGGCAGTTCGCGCTTCTTCATTGAAGAAATAAACAAGGCGGGCATAACAGAGCAAAATACGCCTAAAGATTTCTACATCGTTAAACATAAAATAGAGGTAGCAGACGAACAGACGGGCTCTTCCTTAATTATACTCCCCGACGATAAATTCAGTATCAACGTATTGATATCTTTCGACTCCCCTGTCTTAAACAATCAATATGCAACACTTAATGATATAAGTGAATTTGCAACGGAAATGGCGGCTTCCCGTACATTTGTTTTCGTGCGCGAGGTGGAGGCTTTATTAAATAACAACCTGATAAAAGGGGGCGATTTAGACAACGCCATTGTTATTTACGACAAAGAAATGCCGGAAGAGGTATTAAAGAATTTGGCCAACGGCCTGAATATACCCTATAAAAGCATCCGGTCTTTAGGTTATATCAACAACCAGCCATTGGTGTACGACAACGAACCGGCGCGCCATAAATTAATTGATGTAATCGGCGATATAGCGCTGATAGGAAAGCCTGTCCGCGGTCGTATCATAGCTACCCGCCCGGGGCATAAAATCAACAACCAACTGGCCCGTTTAATCCGTAAGGATATCAAACAAAACGAAGTACAAGCTCCGGTATACGACCCGAATACACCTCCGGTTATGGACGTAAACCGTATTAAAGAGTTACTCCCCCACCGCTATCCCTTCTTATTGGTAGATAAGATTATCGATACTGGCAGTAATTATATTGTGGGAATAAAGAATATAACGGTAAACGAGCCTTTCTTCCAGGGACATTTCCCACAGGAGCCTGTTATGCCGGGTGTTTTATTGGTAGAAGCTATGGCGCAGACCGGCGGTTTGCTGGTATTAAATTCGGTAGACGAACCCGAACGCTATTCTACTTATTTCATGAAAATAGACCAGGTGAAATTCCGCCAGAAGGTAGTTCCCGGAGATACGATTATCCTGCGAATTGAATTAACTTCTCCTATCCGCAGGGGTATTGCTACAATGAAAGGATACGTTTTCGTAGGAGAGAAACTGGTTGTCGAAGCCGAACTCATGGCTCAGATTGTCAAAAATAAATAAATCTACAAATATGAACTTTTCACCATTAGCCGTTATCCATCCCGAGGCGAAGATTGGAAACAATGTTATTATATCCCCTTTTGCCGTTATTGAGAAAGACGTAGTTATAGGCGACAATTGCCTGGTCTACCCACATGCCGTTATCTTAAATGGAGCGCGGATAGGAAAGGGTTGCCATGTTTTTCCGGGAGCAGTGATTGCCGGTATCCCCCAGGATTTGAAATTTGCAGGTGAAATAACAACAGCCGAAATTGGTGATAATACAACAATCCGCGAATGTGTCACCATAAACAGAGGAACAGCCTCTAAAGGGAAAACGGTAGTTGGCAATGATTGCCTGATTATGGCCTACAGCCATGTGGCGCACGATTGCGTAATTAAAGACCATGTTATTATTGGGAACTCAACGCAATTGGCAGGAGAGGTCAATATTGATGATTATGCAATCGTAAGCGGCGGCAGCCTGGTACATCAATTTGTCCGTATCTCCAAACATGTAATGATTCAGGGTGGTTCGCGCATTGGCAAAGATATTCCTCCTTACACATTAATAGGCAGAGACCCTATCGTTTACTGCGGTATTAATATTGTAGGTTTGCGCCGGCGGGGATTTACCAACGACCAGGTATTCTTAATCCAGGATATTTACCGTACACTCTATACCAGGGGCTTAAACAATTCCGACGCCCTCCGCGCCATTGAAACGGAATACGTCTCCAGTGTAGAAAGAGATTTAATCCTGAACTTTATCAAGTCGTCGGGAAGAGGTATTGTAAGAGGTTCTATTGACGAATTATAAATATTTTCATTACTTTTGTTGCAATAAAAACAACATAAACCATGATATTCAGATTTTTAATTCTATCAGATGAAGTTGACAATTTTGTAAGGGAAATTAAGATTGATTCCGACGCTACTTTTTTGGATCTGCACAATGCAATCATTGAATCGACAGGATATACCAAAGACCAAATGACGTCTTTCTTCATCTGTGACGACGACTGGAACAAGAAAACGGAAATTACGTTAATTGATATGGGAACATCTCCGGAGGAAGACAGTTACATTATGGAAGACACCCGTTTGGAAGAACTCCTGGAAGATGAAGACCAAAAACTATTATACGTTTTCGACTACCTGACGGAACGCGCATTTTTTATGGAACTTAAAGAAATGATTCTGAGGAAAACGCTTAACAAGCCTGTTTGCAGTCGTTCGGAAGGATTACCCCCCCCGCAGATGATAAACTTTGAAGAAGCCGACGCTAAAATTCCGGTAAATAATGACCTGCTCGGCGAAGATTTTTATGGCGATACCGAATACGATGCTGACGAATTGGACAGCAGCGGCTTTGAAGGATTGGATAGCGCAGGCGATAATTCGTTTGATGAAGACCCTTTTTGAACCAAACACTCATCATATTACTTGGCCCGACAGGAGTAGGAAAAACCGAATTAAGCTTACGTATTGCCGAATACTTTCATTCGCCTGTTATCTCTTCCGACTCCCGTCAGCTTTATAAAGATTTACCTGTCGGCACGGCCGCGCCAACGCCCGCACAAATGCAGCGGGTGAAGCATTACATGGTAGGGACGCTTGAGTTAACAGACTATTACAGCGCCGCCAATTTTGAAACAGACGTATTATCCCTCTTAAATGAACTATACCAAACAACTCCGGTAGTTATCATGTCGGGCGGTTCGATGATGTATATCGATGCTGTCTGCAAAGGTATAGACGATATCCCTACCGTAACGCCGGATATACGGACAGCCATTTACAAACAATTTGAAGAAGAAGGCCTCGCCTCTATCCTGGAGGAACTAAAAGAAAAAGACCCTGTACACTACGAAGAAGTAGACCGGATGAATTACAAACGAGTTATTCATGCAGTAGAAATATGCCGGATGACGGGCAAACCCTATTCTTCCTTCCGGACAAATACCCGTAAAGAACGGCCTTTCAATATAATCAAGATAGGCCTCACCCGCAGCCGCGAAGAATTATGCGAACGCATCAACCGGCGCGTAGACCAAATGATAAACGAAGGCCTGCTGGAAGAAGCCCGTAAAGTATATCCATTCAAACAGGTAAACGCCCTGAATACAGTGGGCTACAAAGAATTATTCCATTACCTCGACGGCAACTGGACATTCGATTTCGCCGTAGAAAAAATAAAACGGAACTCCCGCGTATACGCCCGCAAACAAATGGTATGGTTCAAACGCGACCCCGAAATAACCTGGTTCCATCCCGCCGACGAGGCCGCCATCATCAAACATTTGGACGGATTATTCTTATCTTTACCGGAAATTCCGATGTAAATAATATATAATATGACTACTTTATTCCATACACTCATCTCGCGTAGCCTGGCTATTCCTCCGGCACAGGTGGAGCGCACGATTGGCCTGCTCGAAGAAGGGGCAACGATTCCTTTTATCAGCCGTTACCGCAAAGAAGTAACCGGCGGCTTGGACGAGGTACAAATCAGCAATATCAAAGACTGGTATGATAAACTGACGGAGATGGCCAAACGGAAGGAAACGATTCTGTTGTCTATCGAAGAACAGGGGAAACTGACGCCCGAACTGAAGAAACGTATCGAAGAATCGTGGGACAGTACGGAGATTGAAGACATCTACCTGCCTTACAAACCCAAGCGGGTAACGAGGGCCGGAATAGCCCGGAAGAAAGGATTGGCGCCGCTGGCCGAAATCATCATGAAGCAGAACGAACGAGACCTGGATACGCGCATCCAGGCATTCCTCACGGATGAAGTTAAGGATGAAAAGGAGGCTCTGCAAGGCGCGCGCGACATCATCGCCGAATGGGTGAACGAAGACGAAGAAGCCCGCAACGCAGTGCGCAGTTCATTCCGGCATACGGCCATTATTACGTCGAAGGTTATCAAGGGGAAAGAAGAGGAGGGCGCTAAATACAAAGACTATTTTGAATGTAGCGAACCGCTGAACCGTATCACTTCGCACCGTTTGCTGGCGCTCAGGCGCGGCGAAGCCGAAGGGGCGCTGCGCGTAGGTATTTCGCCCGATACGGAGAATTGCATCGACCGGCTGAAACGCCGTTTTGTAAAAGGACGGAACGCATCGTCTGAACAGGTGGCCGAAGCGGTGGATGATTCGTTTAAACGTTTATTAAAGCCTGCTATCGAAACGGAATTTTCGCGCCTGAGCAAAGAAAAGGCCGACGAAGAGGCCATCCGCGTGTTTGCCGGGAACCTCCGTCAACTGTTACTGGCTCCTCCCTTAGGGCAAAAAAGGGTGTTGGGCATAGACCCGGGGTATCGTACCGGATGTAAGTTGGTGTGTCTGGATGCGCAGGGCAACCTCTTGCATAACGAGGCCATCTATCCGCACCCTCCCCAGAATGAGAAAGGCAAGGCGGCGGCAAAGGTATCCCAGTTGGTTGCCACGTATGCCATTGACGCCATTGCGATTGGCAACGGGACTGCCAGCCGCGAGACCGAACAGTTTATCGTCCATATCCAATACAGCCGTAACGTGCAGGTATTTGTTGTGAGCGAAAATGGCGCCTCTATCTATTCGGCTTCCAAAACCGCCCGCGACGAGTTTCCCGAATACGACGTTACCGTACGCGGCGCTATCAGCATTGGCCGGCGACTGATGGACCCGCTGGCCGAACTGGTAAAGATAGACCCCAAGAGCATCGGCGTAGGGCAATACCAGCACGACGTAGACCAGCCGGCCTTAAAGAAGAGCCTCGACCAGACGGTGGAAAGCTGCGTTAACCTTGTGGGCGTAAATGTAAATACGGCCAGTAAGCATTTGCTGGCTTATATATCGGGCCTGGGGCCTGCGCTGGCGCAGAACATTGTAGACTACCGTGCGGCGCATGGGCCTTTCAAGACACGGAAGGAATTGATGAAGGTGCCGCGTATGGGAGAAAAAGCGTTTGAACAATGCGCCGGGTTCCTTCGCATACAGGGAGGCGAGAACCCGCTGGACAACTCGGCCGTTCATCCCGAGAGCTACCGGATTGTAGCCTGCATGGCGCACGACCTGAGCTGTTCTGTGGAAGAGCTTATCGCCAACAAGGAACTGAAAAAGAAACTGAACTTAGGAAAGTATGCTACCGGATCAACCGGTATGCCCACGCTGCTCGACATCATGGAAGAGTTAGACAAGCCTGGCCGCGACCCGCGACAGAGCATCCAGGCTTTTTCATTCGACCCGGATGTAAAAACGATTGAAGACCTGAAAAGCGGACAGGAGCTGCCGGGCATTGTAACGAATATCACCAATTTCGGCTGCTTTGTAGACATCGGTATTAAAGAGAACGGGCTGGTACATATTTCCGAAATGGCCGACCGCTTTATCAGCAACCCCGCAGAGGCGGTATCCATCCATCAGCACGTAAAAGTAAAAGTACTCAGCGTGGATACGGCCCGCAAACGGGTGCAATTATCAATGAAAGGATTGCAGTGAATACCGGCCTTTAAAATTTGCGGAAAGTATACCGCTTGCCGTCTTCGCCGGTAAGGATTAATTCCCTGCCGGTAACTTTCTCTATCGTAAAGGTGCGTTCTTTAGACGTCCAGTCCGTTTGTTTCAGAAAGTCGTCGCCTGTTTCCAACTGAAGGAAAAGCTCGTTATCCCCTTTAATTGTTTTGAAGCCATACCTGCCCGGATACGTATCTGTCCGGGCATCATATAGCTGGTACTGGAACAGCGAGGTTTGGAAATTATAGAAAACAGTATCTGTTTTCTGCACATTACCGTTTGCTTCTGTCTGCTGCATTTGCCATTTGCCCTCCAGTTTGTCGTCCATATCTTTACTGCAAGCCGCAAGGCCAGCCAGGCAAATACATAAAAATCCCGCAATCCATCTGTTATTCTTTTTCATAACCTTTCTTTATTACAGGTTCAAAGGAAAGAATTTATCTGCAAAGCGCCAAACTTTCCGTAGTCCGTTTCAAGGTAAAAAGAAAGGTAAACACGTTCGCGCGGAAATCGTGCGATGCCGCTCGAAGACTGGAAAATGCCGTGTAGAAACGACCCGATACTGCGCAGAAACGACCCGATGCTGCGCGGAAATCACCTGTTGCCACGCGGAAATAGACTAATGCTGCGCGGAATAGACCCGATGCTGTGCGGAAATCAACCGATGCCACGCGGAAATAGACCCGATGCTGTGCGGAAATAGACTAATGCCACGCGGAAATCACCTGTTTCCGCGCGGAAACAGACCGATGCTGCGCGGAAATTGCCTGTTTCCACGCAGCAAATTACGGCTTCCGAAGAGCATTTATCCCTTCAGGCACAGCAAATTATGGCTTTCTGATGGCTTGCCTGCCCGGTTGCCTTGCCTGCCCGGTTGCCCGGCCATTACCGGCTACAGAGGGCAGGTAAGGCGGTAAAAACAAAAAACCGGACATTCACATGCCCGGTTTTCACAAGATAAGAATTTAAACAAAATCAGAAACAAACCTGTAATTCCAGTATCGCTACCTGACGAAGATTTTTTTCACAACGTAGCGGTCATTCATCTTTACTTTTATAACATTTTGAGTGATAATTTGCTTTTTTATTTACATCTTTTTTTAAGAAACGATTGGTTTATTTTGGAACTTTTACTGCCACGCCGGTTTATTTTGAATAAATGGCGTGTATTCTCAAAAAAAAGAGTATGATGTTTCTTCCAAGACAATACATTCCTTTTGGAAAAAGATCATATTCCCTTTGGTAAAACATTATATTGTATTGGAAAGAACATCGTATTGCTTTGGAAGAAGAGGCGGGGCGGGCTTGAAAATCTCCTGACACGGGCCTGAAAATCTATTGAAAAAACCGCTCTTTTTAGCTGGTTCGCTCCGAAACAGGTTTGATTTACAACTATCATATTGTAAGAAAACAAAGCCTGATTCGCGCCAGGCAGCGTTTACAAATTATACAAAATGCAGGGAAAACATGTTTTCAGAAATAATTTGATTGATTTTACTGTCTTTTTGTAAAACGGGAACCCTCAAATACAGCGAATATTTCCGGCAAGCCTCACTCCCGTCCAAAAAAACGGGCAATATCAGAGAGACGTGTTTGTCAAAATGATACATAAAACAGGAAAAAGCCTGTTCCAACCCCTCGAAGAGCAAAATGTCAATCAGGCAGAGGAATTAAGGCCTGATAAGTTATTTATCTGTTTACCGGCACATTTCTTTCATAAATGTGGGGTTTAATGTAAATTTCAACAAATCAGAGAACGATCAATATTTTCAATTAAATTTGCAGAACAATTCTAAACCTGTCGAATTCGACAGGTTTAGATAAAAATTGAGAAACTGATTTTTTACCCTGATGAAAAACTATTTTCCTTATCTGCCTGTCTTTCTTTTTACCCTTATCCTGCCGGCAAAGGCGGCCAGCGCCGGTAATTATAAATTCAGCGCTATCAATGCGGAAGCAGGATTGTCGAACGGTGAAGTGAAATGTATCTATAAAGATAAAACAGGCTTTGTATGGTTTGGGACGCCTTCCGGCCTGAACCGTTACGATGGATATGAAATCATAACCTGCAAACAGGATTTAAGTGAAGAACCTCCCCATTCGTCTAACAACGATATCCAATGGATACAGGAAGACGCCGAAGGACGCTTGTGGCTCAAAACCCGCTCGGGCTATACGGTTTATGATACGTCACTGGAACGTTTTGCCGGCAATACGGACGAACTGCTGAAAAAATATTCGGGAACGGAAGATTTCAACGATTCTTCCGAGAATCTCTTATATATTGATTTGGGGAAAAACTTTTGGTTTGTTACCTGGGAAGACATCCGGATGTACAGCCTGAAGGATAAGCAATGCACCGTATTCAAACAGGGCGAGCCGGAGGCTTTAAGCCGCGGTTTGATACGGGATATTAAACAGGGAAAAAACCGTTACTGGTTCTTGTACGAAAACGGAATGCTGGAATGTATGGAAGCGCAAACCCACAAAGTAATCAGCAAAGACTCTGCCATACATAAAGCCGCCCAACTGAAAAACAACCGGGAGATAAGGCTCTTTATCGATTCTTCGGGAGATGTATGGGTTTATGGCGTCGGCGCACATTATGGACTTGGCTATTATGATGTGGCCAAAAATAAATGGAGCCGTTATTCGCAGTCGGCCACTCCCTCTTTCAGGCTGTCGAACAATGTGGTTACAAGTGTGGAAGAAGATGATAACGGACGCATCTGGATAGGAACCGACCATGGCGGGGTAAATATCATCGACAGGAAAACCGGGGAAATCACATACTTATGGCACAATGAAAACGACCCGCACTGTATTTCGCAAAATACAATAAAATCGATGTACCGGGACGATTCCAATATCATCTGGCTGGGTACTTACAAGAATGGGGTGTGTTATTATCATGAAAGTATTTATAAATTCAATATTGCAGCCGAAAAAACAAAAATACCGTTTCCCGACGTCAACTGTTTTTACGAAGCGAAAGATAAAAACCTGTGGATAGGCACAAACGGAGGGGGACTGCTCTATTACGACCGCCACAATGAGAAGTACATCCGGTACAAACATATCGCCGGCAACCCAAATACACCCGCCGGCGATGTGATTGTCAGCCTGACGCAAGACCTCGAAGGGCGCCTCTGGATTGGCTATTACCTGGCCGGGCTGGATTGCTTCGACGGAAAAACCTTTACCCATTACAGCGGAAACCCCGACAGTGAAGACGGCATAACCGACAAAAATGCCTGGGTGCTGCACTGCGACAGGTCGGGCAAGCTGTGGGTAGGAACGCTGAACGGCGGAGTGGCCGTTCTGGATACGAACACAGGAAAACGGCTGAAAAACCTGAGCGCCGAAGGTTCTGTTTACGGTATCATAGAAACAAAGACCGGCAATATGCTGGTAGGCTCGCAGGGAGGGCTATTTATTTACAGTGTAATAAACGACCAATTGGAATTATATGAAAAAGACATATTCAATGGCGTCCAATTAAACCGGTACGACATCAATAACTTATTTGAAGACAGCCGGGGACTGCTGTGGATCGGAACCAAAAACGGGTTGTTTGTCTTTAATCCTTATACAAAAGAGATACGTATGTTTACGAAAGAGAAAGGGCTTTCGTCCGATTTAATCCAAAGCATCCTGGAGGATTCGGAACATAATATGTGGTTTGCAACCAACCAGGGCATCACCAGCATCAGGGTGTCTACCGAAAACGAACAGCCCGGTTATTTCTACCACCTGCTAACCTATGGCCGTTCGGAAGGGTTGCAAGGCGAGTTGTTCAATTATAATGCAGCTTACCATACGTCGCATTCCGAACTTATTTTCGGCGGCGTATCGGGGTTCAATATCATAACGCCGGCCAATATTGGCAACAATGCTAACATCCCGCATATTATCATTACCGATTTTCAGCTATACAATAAGAGTATCAAGCCCCAAGAGCCTTATAACGGGCGGATTATCCTTACCCAAAGTATTACCCGGACAAAGGAAATCAACCTTAACCATTCCGACAATTACTTTAGCCTCTCTTTCGTAGCGCTTGATTATTGCGCTCCTGATAAATCCCGCTATTATTACAAGCTGGAAGGCCTCAACAACCAATGGCTCGAAACAGGGGCCGACAACCGGAAGGTAACTTACACAAACTTAAACCCCGGCAGATACACTTTTTACCTCAAGGCGGTAACGAATGACGGACTGGAAACCCCGGAGCCTGTTATCTTAAAGATTAACGTACGCCCGCCTTTCTGGCAAACCGCCTGGGCCTGGCTAATCTACTGCATGCTGGCTGCAGGAAGCGGCTTTTACCTCTTTAACCGTTTTACCAAACGCTCTGAAAAGAAACTTGCATACGCGCGCGAAAATATGCGGGTAAACCAGCAACTCGAAATGGATGAAATGAAACTCCGCTTCTTTACAAACATAAGCCATGAGTTCCGTACGCCGCTGACATTGATATTATCACCCTTAGACGATCTCCTGAAGAAAGTAAAAGACCCCGAAGAAGAGGAATCGCTGTCTGTTATGCGCCGGAATGCCATGCACCTCCTCACCTTAGTGAACCAACTGCTCGACTTCCGCAAATTAGATATGAATGCGCAAACGCTGCAAAGGTCGCTGGGAGACATCGTACAGTTCGTAAAGCAACAAACCGGGCTTTTTGTAGAGGTAATGGCCCGGAAAGAGATTACTTTCCAATTCACCTCCCAACTAACGCATTTATACATGTATTTTGATGCCGAAAAACTATCAACGGTATTAATCAACATCCTTTCAAACGCTTATAAGTTTACGCCCGACGAAGGCAGGATTACCCTCGATCTTTCACGTACCGGCGACGGGAACATCCGTATCTCCGTTACCGACAATGGTATCGGGATACCTGAAAATGAACTATACAACATATTCGAGCGCTTTTACCAGGTAAAGAACGAAGGTAGCCGGCATTATCAGGGTAGCGGCATTGGCTTACATATCTCAAAGGAATTTGTCTTGTTGCACGGAGGCGAAATACGGGCCGAAAACATACCGGAAGGAGGCGCCCGCTTCACTGTCTTACTACCCTGCAAAGAAGAAGTAGCCGAAGACGAAACAACGCCCCCACCGGCAGACAACGAAAAAGCTACGGACGAAGACGCCGCACCGGAAGAAGAATGGATACCGGACAGATTGCCTAAAATACTGATTGTAGAAGACAATAAAGATTTACGAACCCTGCTGGTATCCAGGCTGAAAGAACAATACTGTATCCTGCAGGCCGCCGGCGGCGAAGAAGGATTGGCCGTCGCGCTAAAAGAGATACCCGATATGATACTTTCAGACGTTATGATGCCGGGAATGGACGGGCTGGAGTTATGCAAAGCCATCAAGGGGGATATACGCACGTCTCATATCCCACTGATTCTCCTTACTGCCAAGACCGGCGAAGAGAGTAAACTGGAAGGCCTGACCGCCGGCGCCGACGATTACATCACGAAACCTTTCAACCAGGAAATCCTGCAAATAAAAATGCACAACCTGATTGAAACCCGCAAACGCAATCAGATAGCCCTTGAAAAACAAATCAAAATAGAGCCTTCCAGGATTACCGTCAATTCATTAGACGAAAAACTGATAAGGAAAGCCATCCAGTACACCGAAACAAATATTTCGAAGCCCGGCTTCTCCGTAGAAGAACTAAGCCGCGAATTAGGTATGAGTCGCGTACATTTATATAAGAAGCTCTTGTCGCTCACCGGAAAAACGCCCATCGAATTTATCCGCATCATCCGCCTGAAGCGAGCCGCCCAGTTATTAAAGGAAAGCCAGTTGACCGTATTCGAAATCGCTTACGAAGTAGGCTTTAATAATCCCAAGTATTTCCGCAAATACTTTAAAGACGAATTTGGCGTATTACCCTCCCAATACGATGCAGGAGGAACGGAATAACTTAATATTGTTCGCTCTCATTGGGGAAATCCTGCCGTTTGACGTCTTCAACATATCTTTGTACGGCTTTTGTTATCACTTCTTTGAGATTGGCATAACGGCGCAGGAAACGGGGCGAGAAGTCTTCGGTTATGCCCAGCATATCGTGCATCACCAATACTTGCCCGTCCACCCCGTTGCCGGCGCCGATTCCGATGATGGGGATTTTTAATTCGGACGCTATCCGGGCCGCCAGCTTTGCAGGTACTTTTTCTATTACGATGGCAAAGCAACCCAATTCTTCCAGTAAATGGGCGTCACGGACAAGCTTTTCCGCCTCGGCCTCTTCACGGGCCCGCACGGTATAAGTACCGAATTTATTAATGGATTGGGGCGTTAATCCCAAATGTCCCATAACAGGAATACCTGCCGATAAGATACGCACAACCGATTCCTGTATTTCGGCGCCTCCTTCTACCTTTATACAATCGGCATGGGTTTCTTTCATTACACGTATGGCGGAAGAAATGGCTTCTTTCGAATTGCCCTGATAGGCGCCAAACGGCAAATCAACTACCACAAGGGCGCGGCTAACGGCTTTCATTACCGACTTGCCATGATAAATCATCTGGTCTAAGGTAATAGGAAGCGTTGTTACATTCCCTGCCATCACATTGGAAGCCGAATCACCCACTAAAATAACATCCATACCTGCCTGGTCTATCAACTTTGCCATCGAATAATCGTATGCCGTAAGCATGGATATCTTTTCGCCGCGCCGTTTCATCTCTACCAGGCGATGGGTAGTGACCTTTCTGTTTTCCGAATCACGTTTTGCAACCGACATAATCTAAATTGTTTTTTATTACAGGGTGCAAAGTTATATTTTTGCTGAAATAACCTGTAAACAAATAACAAATTAGTAACCCTTTTTTATTTTTTCCAATATCGTTCCATTTCTTCCAATGTCTTTCCTTTGGTTTCCGGAATCATTTTCCAAACGAACAGGGCTGAAAGAACAGCCATTAACCCATAAAAACCATACGTCACAGCCCCACTGTAATTCATCATGGCCGGATATGTGGAAGAAATCAGGTAATTGGCAGCCCATTGCGCCGCCACTGCCACTGCCACAGCCTGCCCCCGTATCCTGTTGGGAAATATCTCGGCTATCAAAACCCAACAGACAGGCCCCCACGACATCATAAAGGAAGCGGTGTAAATAATAATAAATACAAGCGTGCTGATACCGATTATATTAAAAAAGGACAATGCGGAAATAGCAAACATACCGGTAGCCATCCCGATGGAACCAACGATAAGCAAGGGTTTGCGCCCCCATTTATCTACCGTTAATATGGCTATCACCGTAAAGATTACATTCACCAGTCCCATCACAATCGTTTGCAGCATAGACGCATCCTTGGCCGCCCCCATACTTTCAAAGATACGGGGCGCATAATAAAGGGCCACATTAATGCCTACGAATTGCTGGAAAACGGATAACAGGATACCAATAACAATCACGGCTACTCCATAAGAAAGTAATTTACTTTTTACCGATTCATTTACGGTTGCCTTTATTTCATTGAGTATGGCTTGCGCTTTTTCCTTGGAACCGTTTATTTTTTCCAGCACCGTAAGCGCTTTTTCATCTTCATAAATAAGAGCCAGGTAACGCGGCGTTTCAGGAACGAAACACACCAACAGGCCAAACAGGGCGGCCGGAATTGCTTCGGAGGCAAACATATAACGCCAGCCTGTGTCATTAATCCACGCAATGGTGTGTCCGTTGGCTATTCCCCAGTTAACGAAGTAAACAACCAGCATGCCGAAAATAATGGCAAACTGGTTGAAGGATACTAAACGCCCCCTTATTTCCGTTGGCGCTATTTCGCCTATATACATCGGACAAACAGCCGACGCCAAGCCAACGCCTATACCGCCCAGAACGCGGTATATATTAAATACGGCCAATAATCCCAAAGACGATTCGCCCCGGTTAAAAAAGAACATTTCAGGCCAGGCTGAACCTAAGGCCGAAAGAAAAAATAAAAGAGCCGCCAGCAGCAGTGATTTTTTACGCCCCAAACGGGAAGAAAAGAAGCCAGACAACGCTCCCCCGATTATACACCCTATCAGTGCGCTGGATACCGTTGCCCCATGTATAAAATCACTCAAACCCAATGGTTTTATCAAAAAAGCTTCTATTGATTTCTCGGCGCCTGAAATAACTGCCGTGTCATATCCAAAAAGCAAGCCACCGATAGTGGCTACCAATGTTATCCCGAAGACATACCCGGAATTGTAGTTTTTATTTGCCATAAATAGTTGACAAGCGACAGTTGGCCAGCGCCAACTGCCTGCTCTTCCTTTATTATTAGATATAATTGTTTATTATCATTTCATACAACTCTTGTTTTCCGCTGGTTTGTGCGGGTTCTCCGTTGCGCAGCGCGATAGTGCGTAAGCTTTCAAGCGTTAGTTTCCCCTCTTCAAAGGCTTTTCCATCGCCGCTGTCAAAGCTGGCATAACGTTCTTTACGCATTTTTCTGTAATCCGAATTTTCAAGAATATCGGCTGCTGTCAATAAAGCGCGGGCAAACGTATCCATACCGCCTATATGGGCAATGAAGATATCTTCCAGGTCTGTTGAATTACGACGTGTTTTGGCATCGAAGTTGGTACCTCCCGTTGTTAATCCGCCGTTTTCAAGGATTACCAGCCAGGCTTGGGTAAGTTCAAACAGGTCTGCCGGGAACTGGTCGGTATCCCAGCCATTCTGGTAGTCGCCGCGATTGGCGTCGATACTGCAAAGCATGCCGGCGTCTGCAGCGGCTTGTAATTCGTGTTCAAATGTATGGCCGGCCAATGTGGCGTGGTTTACTTCAATATTTATGGCGAAGTCTTTATCCAATCCGTAATGGCGAAGGAAACCAATCACTGTTTCCGTATCCACATCATACTGATGCTTGGTGGGTTCCATGGGTTTAGGCTCAATAAGGAAAGTACCCTTAAAACCATTCTTGCGCGCATAATCGCGAGCCATTGTCAGCATCATGGCCAGATGGTCTTTCTCACGTTTCATATTGGTATTAAGCAGGGTCATATAGCCTTCCCTGCCTCCCCAGAACACATAGTTTTCGCCGCCTAATGCAATGGTAGCGTCAATGGCATTCCTGATTTGCGTTCCGGCGCATGCTACCGAAGCAAAGTCCGGATTGGTAGCCGCCCCGTTCATATAACGTGTATGGCTGAAAACATTGGCCGTACCCCATAATAACTTCTTGCCTGTTTCTTTCTGAAGTTCTCTGGCGTAATCTACCATGGTAAACAGGCGTCTTTCAAATTCGGCCAGCGACGGGCCTTCGTCTACCACATCCACATCGTGGAAACAGTAATAAGGTATACTGCATTTTGTAAGAAACTCAAAAGCGGCATCCATTTTATATCTCGCGCGCACCAATGGGTCGGACGAATTATTCCAGGGGAATGTTTTCGTTCCTCCCCCGAAAGGGTCTCCTCCTTCAGCGCATAATGTATGCCAATAGGCCATCGCAAACCGAAGATGGTCTTTGAGCGTTTTGCCCATTACTACTTTGTTTTCATCATAATAATGAAATGCCAACGGATTTTTCGTTTCACGTCCTTCAAACGGAATCTTTCCTATTCCCGGAAAGAATTCTTTTTCTCCTTTATAAAAACTCATGATTTAATTGGTTTTTTTAATTATTAATTTATAATGGTTTATATTATTTATTGTTGATGATTAATTCCAGGCGTTCTTTCCACAATTGATAGGCTCCGGAATAGAGATTGGCTTTGCTCCTGTCCGGTTCTATCACGTCTATTTTCTTCAGTGACTGGAAGGCTTCCCGGGGAGACTGGTAAATACCGGCGCCAATACCGGCGCCTTTAGCCGCGCCGACGGCTCCATTCGTATCGTATAATTCGATAACGGCCCCGGTAACGCCGGCTAATGTTCCTCTAAATACCGGGCTTAAAAACATATTTGCATTGCCGGCGCGGATAATATCAACAGGAATCCCCATTTCATCCATGATATCCATACCGTATTTGAATGAAAAAACAATTCCTTCCTGGGCTGCGCGTACGAGATGCTTTTGATTATGGATATTAAAATTCAATCCGGTGAAAGAACAGTCTGTTTCCTTATTCTTCAGCATGCGTTCCGCACCGTTGCCAAAGGGCAGGATGGAAAGTCCTTCGGAGCCAACCGGTATCTTTGCCGCTATATCGTTTAATTCATTGTAGCTGATGCCTTCGGGAGCTACGTTACGCTTTATCCACGAATTAAGGATACCCACTCCATTGATACAGAGCAATACGCCAAGGCGTGGCTGTTTTTCCGTATAATTTACATGCGCAAACGTATTGACACGCGAATACCGGTCGTAGGCAACTTTATCATTTACGCCGTATACTACCCCCGACGTTCCGGCCGTAGCGGCAATTTCTCCGGGGTTTAATACATTCAGCGATAAAGCATTGTTGGGCTGGTCGCCGGAACGGTACGTTACGGGCGTTCCTTTTTTCATACCCAATTCGGCAGCAACAGACGCCAGCAATTCTCCCTGTTCGCCAAAGGCAGGACGAATGGCGGGAACAATGTCGCCGGCAAATCCGAAATATTCCAGCACATCTTCTGATACCCGGTTCGCTTTAAAATCCCAGAACATGCCTTCCGACAAGCCGGATATGGTGGTTACGATATCGCCGGTCATGCGCATGGCGATATAATCGCCGGGAAGCATGAATTTGTAAACCGATTCAAACAGCCGGGGTTCATTTTCTTTTACCCAGGCTAATTTAGCTGCCGTAAAATTTCCCGGAGAGTTCAATAGATGAGATAAACATTTTTCTTCGCCAATGGAACGGAACGCCTCATCGCCATACGGCACGGCACGGCTGTCGCACCAGATGATAGACGGGCGCAATACGTTCTGCTTCCTGTCTACCAATACCAAACCGTGCATCTGGTACGAAATACCTATTGCTTTAATATCCTCTCCCTCAATAGCCGCTTTCCCTATTGCTCCTTTGATGGCCCATTTAAGATAATTCCACCAGCTTTCGGGCTCCTGTTCCGCCCAGCCCGGCTTAACGGCTTTTATCGGGGCTTCTTCTTTGGGATAATAATCCGAACTGATTGTTTCTCCGGTTTGCCGGTCTATTATAGAAGCTTTCACCGACGAGCTTCCTATATCACATCCTAACAGATACATGGTAATCAGGTTTTATTTAATTTAGAACGCAGTTGATTATATTTTACTTTATCAAATCGATAGTAACGGGCGGAACGATGGGCTACCCCTTTTTCCAAATCATCTGTAGGAACAATAAAGGGGAGCGCATTCATTTTCTTATGAAAATTCCTTACGTCAAATTCTTTATTATATATAATTTCGTAGGTACGCCTTAGTTGTAAGGCCGTAAACAAAGCCGGTAAATAATTAAAAATAATAGAAGGCTCTACTTCCGTCCACTTCCGTATTTCTTTAATGGCTTCCCCGATAATTTCTCTATGATCGAACGGCAGGCCGGGTAATTTGGAAACAGGCGTCCACTGTACGGCGCCGTATTTTTTGTCTGGCCGGGCTTTCCTTACTTTGCACAAAGCCAGGTAGGCTACGGTTACAATCCTGTCTATTTCCATATTGGAGGCTCTTTCGAGCCATAGAACATCTTCTTTATTGGAAGTACGCGCAGGAGAACCGAATGCCCTGAATTGTTTAAGCGCCACCCGTTTCAGTCCGACAGTATCTGCTAACACACGATAAGCGGCAACATCCAGGTCTTCTGCTTCGTAAATCAAACTTCCGGGTAATTTATATTCAGTCTTACCGGTTCCCGCATTTTTCCGTTCCACTAACAAGACGCATAATTCTTCATTGTCTATACCTAACAAAACACAATCTACTGAAACATGCGGGTAGAACATTTTCTTTCCTTCCTGATCCGTTAACATGATATTTCGATAAAAGTTCCCGCAAATATACTAATTAAATCATAGTAACAAAATAAACCAACCTGTTTTTATTCTGTTACAACATTCTAATAATCTGTTTATTCATTATCTTACCTGTTACAATATCAAAATGCCTGATTAACTCCAAATGTCTATTAGCCGCTAAATTTGTTTATACAGAGCGCCGCATCTATATGTTCGCCACGTTTGCGTATCCCGTTTCTCGGAACCCTTACGATTCCTTCAAAATGACGTTTTGAGACTTTCGGAAGTGTTACGATTCCTCCAAAATGATTTTTTGAGACTTTCGGAAGTGTTACGATTCCTTCAAAATGATTTTTTGAGACTTTCGGAAGTGTTACGACTCCTGTGATATGCAAAAAGGGGGCGGGCCGCTTTTGGATGCGGGCCCGCCCCCTCTGCCGCGGGGTATGCCTTCCCTGGCGGGGCAGGTGCGTTATTGGGCGGTGAATATCCAGTACCAGCCGGCGCTTTCGTCTTTCTGCATGTTGGCAAGGGTTATTTTGTCGCCGTCTATCGAGAGTATCTGGTATTCGGTTACCGGGCCGTTGCCTTCGTTGAAGGCTATGCCGCACAGAATGGCTACGTCGGTAGTGCGCAGGGATGCTTTAGACCATCCTTCGGGGCCTCCTTTGGGGGCTGCTATGCTGAATTTTCCTTCGGCGGAGGTTCCGTCGTTGCGGTTTATCTTCAGCGTGCCGTTGCTGGTAAACACCATCGTGGCGCCTGTGCCTTCGCCGGGGGCCTGCCCGTTTACGTCGTCTGAGCTTAGTATCCACCAGCCCGGGGCGTTCACGTATACGGCATTGTTGCCCAATACGTTTTTGCCTGCGCCCCAGCCCCAGGTTTTTTCCGATCCTCCGGTGAGGGCTTCTACAAAGGGGGAGCCGTCGAAGGCGGTGTAGCCTTCGGGACGGAATATCCAGAAGTTGGCTTCGCCGTCGGGGTTGTCGGGCACGCCGTTGCCGGTTACGTTGGCCAGTATCAGGAGGTCGTCTTCCAGTTCGATGATATAGAAGTCGTAGGCTTCGCCCGCCTTATTGTTTACCGAATAGGCGTTCGGGATGGTGGCGCCTTTGAGCGAGAGGATGCCTTGCGACCAATTGCCTGCCTTTTTGGTAAGGTTAAAGGAGAAGGAGCCTTTTTGCTGTGTCCCGTCGCTCAGCGTTTTGGTAAAGATGGCTCCTCCATCTAAAGCAAAGGTGATGGAAGCGTCCCATTCGTTGAACTCGCCATATTCGGGGCCCCACCAGGTGGCCGCCTTGTCTCCTACGCCGCCGATGCCGTATGGATGGTTGTTGTCGGTAAAGGCGTCGAACACCCATGTCTTCGAGCCGCTGCCGATGAATTTGTCCATGCCGGTTACTTCGTATATGATGGATTCTACGTTGACGGTAACCGTTCGGCTAATCGTAGAGCCATCGCCGTTGCGGCCGGTGAAGATTACCTCGATGTCGCCCACGGAGGTTACCAGCACTTCGTCGTATGCCTTGGCCGACGTCCCTACGCCATAGTCCCAGAAAGAAAGCGTCGGGCTGCGATTCTCCAATATCAGTTTATTAGACCTTACGCCATCCACTACTTCGGGCGTAACCGAAATATTCAGTTGTTCGGCCGTGATGGCGCCCGTCATTTCGTCTCTGCTTTCTACCGGGCTGCAGGCCGCCAGGAGCGCCAGGCCCGTTAAAAGAGTATACAGGATTGATTTGTTCATATTGCTTGATAGATTTTTATTGTTAAACGTTTATTACCATCCCGGATATTCGGCCGGAGCATCTCCCCAGCCGGTCGTTTGCGTGAGTATGCCTTCCGACAGGTCTATTTCGGAAACGGGCAGGGGGAAGAAGCCTTTCGTTTCTTCATACCGCCTGGCATAGCCGCCGCCGAAAGCTTTCATAATGTCGGGCAGTCCCCTGTTATAAATAGCCACTCCCTGTTGCCTGGCCAGCAGGGCGGCGGCATCGCCCCAGCGGCGGATGTCTGCCCAGCGGCGGCCTTCGAAGGCCAGTTCAAACCGCCTTTCGTTCTTGATGGCGTCCAGCGAATACGATTTGGGCGACAGGCCTGCGCGTGCGCGGATTTTATTCATCCCCTCGGCGTCTCCCTTCAGTTCGGATTGCATCAGCAGCACATCGGCAAAACGGATAACCGGTAAATCCTGCACGTGCCCGAGCTGGAAGTTATCGTCGTCGCGGCCCCATTGCAGGGTGGCAAAGGTGTTCTTTAACGTCCCTTCCCCGTCGTGCGCACGTACGCCTATGAACTTTTTCTGCCAGAAGCCGGCCTCTTCCACCTGCTTGTCTGCGCCGAAGATGAAGGCTTTACTTTCTGTTGCCACATCCAGGATGGAGGCTTTGCGGCGGATGTCGCCCGGCTCGGCCTTTTCCCAGTCTGTCCACAGTACCGGGTTTACCGGGCCGGCGCCCCAACCCACGCCAAAGGGGAAGGTGTCTTCGCCGCCATTATCGGCGCGCAGGCCGAAATGGATCAGGTACTGGTTTGAATAGCCGGTAATGGTTCCCCAGTCTGCCATTTTCGAACATTTTACTACAAATACGTGTTCCTGGTTTTCCGCCCCGTCGAGTACCCACGTTTTGCCTGCATCTGCCAGGTCTTTCACAAAATCATATTCCGGGGCGGTAAATTTATTGGAATAAGCCCATATCCTGCGGAAATCATCTATCAGTCCGTGCCCGCTGTTGGCAATGCAGTCGTCTGTCCAGGCAATCACTTCCGTCTTCGCCACGCTTCCGCTATTCTCGCCCAGCCCGTTGCCCAGCGGAAGCTCCGCTTTATTATAGAAGCCGGTATAAAACAGGAATACGCGCGCCATCAGCGCTTCGGCCGCCCATTTGGTGGCATGGCCTGATTCTACCGTATTGTACCTTACGGCCGGAAGCAGGCTGATGGCCTGTTTCAAATCGAAGGCTATCTGCCCGTATACCAAATCGGCTTCCGTACGCGGAAGGTTCACCGGCTCGGTAGAAAGCGTCAGGGGTATTTCGCCAAACATTTCCGTTAATTCATGCAGGAAGAAGGCGCGCAGGAAATGAACCTCGCCTTTGTATCTGTTCAGCGTAGCATTGTCTACATCGCAATTGTCGAGCGTTTCCAGGGCCGTATTGGCGCGGTAAATGCCTTTATAACGGGCTTCCCAGAACGTTTTGAACATATCGGGTTCCGAGTTCATCAATTTATCGATGGCCTGCATTAATTTATCGTTCTCGCCCCCGCCGCCAAAGCGTTCGTCCGACGCCAATTCGGCTGCATAGAAATAAGACGTTTGCGGGTTAGAGACAGCCATACTCAGCGTAGAATAGATACCCGTTACCATTTGGTCGGCGTCTTCGGCCGTCAGGGGGAAACTCGTTGTATCCTTTTTGGTAAGATTATTTGTATCCAGATAATCTTCACAGCTTAAACATAAGAATGTAGCTGCAACAAAATATACTATTTTTTTCATATCCATTACTGTCTTTCTGTTAAAATTTAAGTTGTACGCCTACCAAATACGTACGCGGGCTTGGGTAGAATCCCAGGTCTATACCCCTCGACCAGGTATAATCGCCGTCGTTATCACTATAGTTATACCCTACTTCGGGGTCTAAACCGGAATAACCTGTAAGCGTAAACAGGTTCTGCGCCGATACATATACGCGGGCCTGCCCCAGCGGCATCCCGGGGAACAGGCGTTTGAAGTCGTATCCCAGCGTTACGTTCTGTATTTTTATAAAATCGGCATCTTCTATGTATATATCTGAGATATACTGCCAGTTGGTGTGGCTGCCTGACGTTATACGGGGCAACTTATTGGAAGTCCCTTCCCCGTGCCAGCGTTCAAAGATATCGGTGGTATAATTCTGCAAAGGGCTGTCGGCAAACGAACGGTACGATTTGGCAATCTGCTGCCCGAAGCTGCCATACGCCGTAGCCAGGAGGTCGAACCCCCGGTAGCCGAACGTAAGCGTTAAGCCGCCTCCAAAATCGGGGAACGGATTGCCTATCATTACCTTATCGGCGTCTGAAATGCTTTGATCAAGGTTTGTGTCGGCAAAAATGACGTCGCCCGGCTGTGCCGTATCCAATACGCCTTTGCCGGCCGCGCGGTAAGCGTTTATCTGTTCCTGGTTCTGGAATATGCCTTCGGTTTTGTATCCCCAGAAGAATCCGATGGGTTTGCCTGTTTCGGCGCGGAACATTTCGGTAGTCCCCTGGCTCAATACGTTGGCCGGGCCGTGTATGATGCCTTCGCCGTTGGCAATACGGGTTACTTCGTTCTTAATCTGCGAGAAGTTCAGGCTGATTCCGTAGGAGAAATCGCCGATATTGTCGTTCCAGTTCAGGCCCAGTTCAACGCCCTGGTTACGTATATCGCCTCCGTTGATATAAGGGGCGCCCGTTCCGTAAGAGGCCAATTGCGGCGCCCTTACGAGCCAGTCTTTCGTGTCTTTCCTGAACCAGTCGAAAACAATCCCCAGGCGCGAATTTAATATCCGGGCGTCTACCCCGATGTCGACAGACTGGGATGTTTCCCATGTTACGTCCGAGTTGGGCAGGATATCCGCATAGGCGCCTTGCGTGGGAGACTCTTTCGATTCGCCGAAATAATAAGCATTCCTGTTGTCCATCGCTATCGTAGCAAGGTATTGGAAATCGTCAATAGAGTTATTACCGTTTTGCCCCCAGCTTGGGCGAATCTTCAGGTAATCCAGCCAGCTATCCGTGAGAGGTTCCATAAACGCCTCATTGCTTACAATCCAGCCGGCCGATACGGAGGGGAAGTATCCCCAGCGTTTGCCGCGTGCAAACTTGGAAGAGCCGTCGGCGCGCAGCACTACCGTGGCCATGTAGGTTTCCTTGTAGTTGTAATCCATACGTCCGAAGAAAGAAACCATCCTGCCCATGCCCCACGGTTCGCCCTTGCGGGTTGTTATTTCATTGAAGCTTACCGGCGTTGTATTATCTATATACGCATACTTGAACAGTCCGGGATAGGAAGAGCGGTTGGCGGCCAATTCCAGGTTAACCCCCATGCCGGACTTAATCATTTCCTGGCCAAGCAGCAGGTTGAATGTATGCTCCTTGTTTATATCAAACGTATAATTGACGGTGTTGTTCCACAATACGTCGTACCCGGCGCTGGCGCCCTGGCTTACGGCGTCTAATACCACGCTGGTAGTAGTAGACAATTCACGCTTTCCGTTGTAGTTGCGCCAAGCGCCGGCGCTTCTGTTATAAGCAAACGTAGAACGGAGGCGCAGGTTCTTTACCGGCTGTATTTCGATGTAAGCGCTCGAACGCAGGCCGTAATTCCTGCTATGGTTCAGCGAACGGCTTCCCAGCGCATAATCGGCGAGCGGGTTGCCTACCGAACCTTGCAGGTTCCAGCCCTCGTCCGATTTGTCTTTCTGGGTGTACCAGTCGCCTTCCGAATTATAAACCGGCAATAGCGGATTAGCGCCCAGCATATTATGGAAGTCGTTCCAGTAAATATTGCCAATCCCCTGCGAGCCGCTTCTCGAATGATGGTTGAACGAGAGGGTTTCGCCTATCTTCAACACCTCCCTGTTTCCCACCTTTAATACCACATGGTCCGAATTAATACGCGCCGTGTAACGGGTATAATCAGTAGCCGTGGGTTGCCCCAAAATACCTTCCTGGCTGGTATAAGAGAAACCCATTGAGAATTTCGACACCTCGTTTCCTCCTGTCAGGTTGATGGCGTGGTCTTGCTTCACAGCATCTTTGTTGAGAAACTCTTCCGCCCAGTTCGTGCCATTCCAGCTGCCATCCATCACCCTGTCATACAGATACCCCGGTATTTCATTTTCCCAATTATAAACGCCGTTCCCTTCATTGAAGCGCGTTTCATCCTGGATAGCCATATATTCCCGGGCATTCAGCAAAGCCGGCATCCGGTAAGGATTCTGAACGCCAAAGTGTCCGTCGTACGCGAGCTGAAGCTTTCCGGCTTTTCCCTGTTTGGTAGTAATCAGTATCACGCCATTGGCAGCGCGCGATCCATAGATGGCGCTCGAAGCGGCGTCTTTCAATACATCGACCGATTCGATATCCGAAGGGTTCAGTAAATTGATATCGCCGCCGCTGATACCGTCTATCACATACAAAGGCCTTGAATCTCCAATCGTACCGATACCGCGGATATTTACTTTAAAGCCTTCGCCCGGTTGCCCCGAGTTCTGTGTAATATTTACGCCGGGCGTCTGGCTTTGCAGGGCTGTTAATACCGAAGTGGCGCTTAATCGCTGAAGATCGTCTCCGCTAACCTGTATCGTAGCCCCGGTTACCAGTTTCTTTTTCTGTACGCCGTAGCCTACCACTACCACCTCATCCAACGATTGGGAGTCTTCTTTTAAAACCACATTATACAGGGTACGTCCGGCAGTTACGGTAAGCTGCTGGTTTAGATAACCTATATAAGAAAATTCAAGTTGCGAATTAACCGGAACCGTTAATTCAAAATTACCGTCAAAATCGGTAACCGTACCGTTTGTAGTCCCCCGTTGCACTACGTTTACCCCAATCAGGGGCAAACCATCCGCATCCGAAGTTACCACACCGGTTACCCTAACGCCCGTCTGCGCCATTGCCGCAAGACAATTAAGCGCCAGCAAGGCCGCAATAATTATAAGCCGGTAAAGCTTTAAGGGTAATTCCCGAAAAGAAAATGTACTACATCTTTCTTCCATAAAGAGTTGATTTAAGTTGATAAATTATTTAGCATTTACTATCATCAGTAAGGCTAACACACGCGTACAGCATTAGTAATATAAGGCCAACACGCTGCGTATAGCATTAACTCGCTAACAGTCACACATCAAAAATAGATATCCGCCGGGCAATTACAGGATAACAAATGTAAAGGAAAGGGGGCTGTTTTGTTGCTATCCGCAAAAGAATATGTTTTTTTCTTTCAAAATTGTATCATTTGTTAAAACCCGGCAGGTAACATTTTATATCCTTTAAATAAAAAGGCGCTTTATACATCCGGTTAGCAGAAAAAAAGAAGGAGGGCGTTTATTACGAACGCCCTCTTCTTTGTTAACACACACTATCGTATGTTCTTATTTCTTTCTATTCTTTTGCTGCTGCTGTTTCCTCAGCGTTTCCTGCTGTTGTCTCTGGGCTTCTTCCAGGCGCTTCATAAAGCCGGACTTCTTTGCCGGTTTCTTTTTGTTTGCTTCCAGTTTGGCCAATAGTTTTTCTTCATTAATAACGAAGCGGAAAGAGAGCGTTTGCGCAATGGATATTAATGTAGACACCAGGAAGTAATAACTTAATGCCGACGCGCTTTGGTTGAAGAAGAATAAGAACATCAACGGCATCATATACATCATCATCTTCATGCCCGGCATTTGCTGCTGGCCGGTATTGGTCATGTCCATATTAAACTTCGTATAGACGATATTTACGGCTGTCATTAAAAGACAGAACAGGCTGAGATGATTTCCCAGGTAAGTGGATATAAGCGGTATCTGGGCGTCCCAATGAATCACGGCGTCGTAAGTAGACAAGTCGTGGGCCCATAAAAAGCTCTGCTGGCGAAGTTCGATAGCCGACGGGAATAAATTATACAGGGCTATCAAAATAGGGAATTGAAGCAGCATCGGCAAACAACCGGCCATCGGGCTTGCCCCGGCGCGGCTATATAACTCCATCGTTGCTTTCTGGCGTTCCATCGCTTTATCCTGCCCGGGGTATTTTTCGTTTATCGCTTCTACCTGCGGGCGCAGTACGCGCATCTTGGCCGAAGACATATACGATTTATAGGTGAGCGGGAATAAAACAAGCTTGACTATCAGCGTGAGCAGGAAAATAATCAATCCATAGCTGGTAAAGTATTTTCCTAAAAAGTCAAATATGGGAAGAATAAAATACTGGTTAATGATCCGCAAAAAGCTGAAACTCATAGGAACCAATTCTTCCAAATCCAGTTCCTGTCCGGCTTCCGCTCCCTTATCGTAGGCTTTGAGCAACGTATATTGATTCGGGCCTAAATAATAGGTAAGCGAGGCAGGCTCTTCGCCTTTCAAATCGAAAGGAACGGATGCGATTGTTTTGAACCGTTTCAGGTAACCGGGCGTCGATACTAATTTTGAGTCTAACGTAGTGGCTTCAAAGCCATCCCGCGAAATCAGAACCGCAGCAAAGAACTTGTCTTTATAAGCTATCCACTTTAAACGGTTCGATACTTTCTCGCTCTGGTCTTTTCCTTCACTCAGTTTTTCTACATCATCGGCCAGGAATTTGTAATACAAAGCCGTATGCTGGTCTTCATATTTACGGCCTTTTTCCTGCTGGCGTATATCCTGTTCCCACGTTAAATCAAGCGTATTGACGCTTGGCGATAAAATGCCGTTCAGTCCATGTCCCTGTATCGTATATTGAAGCATATAATCGTTCGGTTCCAATGTATAGGCAAAGTCTAAATAAGAACCTTGGCCTATATTCAGGCGCATCGTTACACTGTTCGGATCATTTCCTTTTACCGGGGTAAAAAACATATCGGCCGTATTTACCACGCGGTTTGTGGCTGTCACCAATGTAAAGTCAAGCTTCGATTCTTTTCCCTGGAAAAGGATGAGCGGCAGGGAATCGTGCGTTACGTATTCTTTCAACCGCGCATATTCCAAACGGCCCCCTTTGGTGGAGATACGTACTTCCAGCAAATCATTTTCGAGGGTAACGGTTTCTTCTTCGCCTTCCATCACCCCGGCAAACACGCCATAAGTATGCTGCAACTGAACGTTTTTAGCAGAGTCGGGAAGATGCTGCAATGAATCGTCTTCTTCAAGCGCTGCCTGTTGTTCCTGTATCTGTTGTTCCACCTGCCGTATGTATTCAACCCGGGCGATTGAATCCTGGTAACGGCGCTGCGCTTCTACTTGTTCGGGCGAGGGCTGGTTCAGCCACGTAAATGCAAACAGGACTACGCCTATCAAAAGGAATCCTATTACTGTGTTTTTATCCATTTATTCGATGTTATTTGTTTTCAATAGCCGCTTTTACAAAACTGACAAAAAGAGGGTTAGGGTTTATCACCGTACTGTTATATTCCGGATGGTATTGTACGCCTACAAACCATTTCAAATCCGGCAGTTCGGCCACTTCTATCAAACCGGTGTCCGGGTTTTCGCCCGTGAACCGCATGCCGGCGTCTTCAAATTGTGTTCTGTATTCATTGTTAAATTCAAAACGATGCCGGTGCCGTTCCTGTATCAGTTCTTTTCCATACGCTTTCCGGGCTTTGGAGCCTTTCTGAAGTACGCATTCATAGGCTCCCAAACGCATGGTGCCTCCCATATTGGTTATATTTTTCTGTTCTTCCATCAGGTCTATCACCTTATAAGGCGTATTCCGCGCCACTTCCGTAGAGTTAGCCTCTTCAAGGCCCAATACATTCCGTGCAAATTCTATCACCATACACTGCATGCCCAAGCATATACCCAGGCAGGGCTTATCATTTTCGCGGGCATATTTAATGGCGGCAAACTTGCCTTCTATCCCGCGGTTGCCAAATCCGGGAGCTATCACAAGCCCATCCATACCGGATAAAAGCTCAGCCGCATTGTTATCGTTTATCTTTTCGGAATGAAACAGATACAAATCCAGCAGGCGGTCATTATAAATCGCGGCAAGCAACAGCGATTCGTCTATTGACTTGTAAGCATCCTGCAACTCTACATACTTGCCTACCAAACCAATCTTTACGGTTTCCTTTGCATTTGTCTTCCTGTCAAGAAATTCTTTCCATTGCTTCATTTCAGGCGTTGCCCCTGCCTGCAAACCCACTTTTTCGAGCACCCTTACGTCCATTTCCTGTTTTTGTAACAATAAAGGTACTTCATAAATCGTAGGTACATCTACCGACTGCACAACCGAACCTCCCGCCACATTGCAGAAGAGCGCTACTTTACGGATGATGTCAGGGTTCAGCCATTTTTCCGTACGCAATACCAGGATGTCGGGCTGAATACCCAATTCCTGCAATTGCTTTACCGAATGTTGGGTAGGCTTCGTTTTAAATTCTTTGGCCGCTGCGATATAAGGCACATAGGTTAAATGGACGCAGAGGCAGTTTTTCCCCAACTCCCATTTTAGCTGGCGTACACTTTCTATAAACGGCAGCGATTCTATGTCGCCCACCGTTCCGCCAATCTCGGTAATAACAAAGTCGAAATGATTTTTTGTACCCAGCAGTTTTATATTACGCTTAATCTCATCGGTAATATGCGGTATCACCTGCACCGTCTTCCCCAGATAGTCGCCCCGCCGCTCTTTATCAATAACTGTTTGATAAATACGGCCGGTTGTTATGTTATTGGCCCGGGTTGTCTGCGCATTAAGGAAACGTTCGTAATGCCCCAGGTCCAAATCGGTTTCGCACCCGTCTACGGTTACATAGCACTCTCCGTGTTCATACGGATTTAATGTCCCCGGGTCTATATTAATATAAGGGTCGAACTTCTGGATAGTTACCTTATAACCTCTTGCCTGAAGCAATTTGCCTAACGAGGCGGAAATGATCCCTTTTCCTAAAGAAGAAACAACGCCGCCCGTAACGAAAATATACTTTGTATCTGCCACTATAATACGTTTATTTAATTATCAGAAAACAACATGCTCTGTTTTTATGAAAATGCAAAGTTAGTTATTTTCGCTAACAGTCATTATGCGGCGGCTGACAATTTTTGTTATAATGCTTTCACAAACATACTGGAAGAAAAATAAAAATATCCCTACTTATAGGGTTAAATTGAAGGGTTGGGCGTTCTATCTTTGTTATTACCGGAACAGGATTCAAGCAATAATGAAAAAGATTAAAAAAGATGAAATTCAATGACGAACCCAACAGCGAAGAACTTCACTCAAGGAGGGAGTTTTTCAAAAAGGCTGCCAAAAGGGCATTGCCCGTTTTTGGTATTATCGTGTTTGAGGGTAGTTTCACGGCCTGCGAAGACCCGAAAAAGGATGTATTAGACGAGTTTCCCGAAGAAGAACCAGGCCCTGGCTGCAAAGATTGTACCGCTACCTGTACGTCTACCTGCACCGGAACCAGTAAAGGCAGTACCTGTACCGGATGCGGTTCAACATGTTCAACAGGATGCAGGGGAACGGCCAAAACGACTTGCCTGGATTGCAGCATCGCGTGTGCATCCAGTTGCGCATACGGATGTAAAAGCGCTTGTGGAGGCAACTGTATCGGTTTGTGTAGCGGCGCTTGCGGAGGCGCTTGCGGTTATACTTGTACAGCCGCCTGCCGGATGGGCGCTTTCATGTAAGTAAAGGGGCAGGGAGATGGAAAAACGAAAGATTTGGCAGGAAGGAGCGGCGAAGAACATTACATTCATCGTTACCAAAGACTGCCAGCTTGTTTGTAAATATTGTTACCTTGTGGGCAAAAACATCAAGGAGCGGATGCCGTGGGAGGTAGCCAGACAGGCAATTGATTATATCCTGGATGATACGGAGCAATTCAGCGAAAGGTCTGCCGTCTTCGATTTTATAGGCGGGGAACCTTTTCTTGAAATTGATTTGATAGACCGGATATGCGATTATATCAAATGCCAACTGTTTGCGCGAAACCATCCCTGGTTCGATTCGTATCGTTTTAACTTTTCTACAAACGGCATTAATTACCATGATGAAAAGGTACAGCGTTTTATCAAAAAAAACCTGCGGCATTTAAGTATCGGCATTACAATAGACGGAACTCCGGCAAAACATGATTTGAACCGGATATATAAAAGCGGAAAAGGCTCCTACCACGACGTAGCGAAAAATATTCCCCTCTGGCTCGAACAGTTCCCCGGCGGAGCAACCAAAGTAACCATCAGCAGCCCGGACATACCTTATATAAAGGAGAGTGTGCTGCATCTTTTCGTATTGGGAATTACGGAAGTAAATATCAATTGCGTATTTGAAGACGTATGGCGCGAAGGAGACGATGCGCTGTTTGAAGAACAACTAACAGGCTTAGCCGACGAAATTATTGAGAAAAGGCTATACAAAACGCATGGCTGCTCGTTCTTTGCCGAACATATCGGAAAGCCGCTCGACCGTAAACTGCAGAATCAGAACTGGTGCGGGGCCGGCATGATGCTGGCCGTTGACGCTGCCGGGTATTTCTATCCCTGCACCCGCTTTGCCCAATATTCTTTGCGGGATAAAAAGGCGCGTATCATAGGCAACGTCCGTGAAGGAATCGACCCGAATAAACTCCGCCCCTTCCTGGCATTAGACCGTTGTACGCAAAGCACAGGCGAATGTATCGATTGTGAAGTGGCAAGCGGATGCGCCTGGTGTCAGGGCGAGAATTACGACGCCGCTTGTGCGCCTACTATTTATCAACGCTCCACAGCCATTTGCCGGATGCACAAGGCGCGCGTAAGAGCCAATAATTATTATTGGAACAAACTGTATCGTGCATTAGAAATTTGTTAATCGTATGCTGCAATACCTTATTATATTATTAGATGATACGTCTGTTTCTTTTTGCCATTACCGGAATACGAAGAGCAAGCGCCGGTTAATTGCATTAAACAGGCTGGAAGCCGGTATACTCTTTGCCATGAAACACAACCTGATGGTGCAGTTTGTGTATCCCGGTTATGAGTTGCCCGAATCATACGCAACGGTAATAGAATCGATAGACCATCATAAAATAAAACCTTCTTCCCTGAAAGGAGACGCTAATGTGGCAGTCTGTGATTACAGGGACGCTGTTTCGGATCATACGCTCAACAGAAATGAAAAAACCACGTTTGTATTACGTATAACGAAAGAGGAGTTATTTAACGGATATGAAGAGGTTATCCTTTTACTGAAACGTTTGAACCGGCTTTCGCTGGTTATCACCGATACGGATGCTTTCCGGAAAAAAGATTTCGACACGTACAAAAAGGTTTTATCGCATCTGGAAAGCGCTCTTTCGGAAGCGTTAAAAGAGGATGATATGCCCCAGCTGAATATCCTGTCAGACCGTATACGGTTGGAGAAGATGAATAATTGTAATGCCGGGGTAGAGAACATCACATTAGCTCCCAATGGTAAATTTTACATCTGCCCGGCTTTTTATATAGAGGATGAAGACGATTCGGCAGGTAATCCGGCGGAAGGGATAACGATACCGTACCGGCAGCTTTACACGCTTGCATACGCCCCCATTTGCCGTAAATGTGATGCGTATCATTGCCGGAGGTGTATCTGGTTAAATAAAAAGACCACCCTCGAAGTAAATACGCCTTCACACGAACAATGCGTAACGGCGCACCTGGAAAGGAACGCAAGCCGCAATCTGCTGAACAAACTACAGGCAAAAGGCTTTTTCGCCCATAAGGAAATAAGAGAAATTACCGGCTTAGACCCTTTTGAACGGAAGGAATAAAGATATCGCCAGTAAATTAAATAATAACTATATAGTAATGTGTATGAAAAAGAAAATAGGTTGCGTAACAGAAGACGAAAAGAAAGAAATCCTTTCTCTCTTTGAACGGAAAAACGGTTTGGCAGAATTGGCCAAAATAGTAAAAGACGACGATACCCTGTATGAAAAAATGGTAAAAGACATGGGGGCCACCTCTACCCGTTTCCAGCAATGGTGGAACAGTATGGCGGCAAAGTACCAGTGGGAAAGCGCCGAAGAGGGCAACTGGGAAATAGACTTTGAAACGAACGAGGTATTTCTCAAGTACAACTGACCGGCTGTCACCTGCTGCCCGCCGATTCTCTTTCAACGTCTTCCCGGCTCTTACTCTGCGTTACCATGTAAACGCCTGTAAATACAAGGATAGAAGAGATTATCTTACTGGGCGAAAACGTATCCTGCCCGGCCATTACAGCTATCAGGGAAGCTACAATGGGCTGGGCATAGTTATACATGCTCAATGTGGTGGGGCGTATACGCTTCAGCGCCATAGGAATTAACAGATAAGGGATAAAGGTGGCCCCCACCAGCACATACATAATAGCGCTTACTTCTTTCCAATCGGCAGGCGTCTTGTGAAAAACAGCCGTATCAAGCATTGACCGGTACATAAAAGGAGCAAGCACAATGGAGGAAAATAAAAACATCCACTTCATGATAGTTACCGGAGAATAACGCTGGCTGAGGGGTTTGGATATCACTACATAGATAGAATAGATAAATCCGCTCGTCACAATTTTCAAGTCGCCGTCCAGACTGCTTGCCTGGTTGGATACTTGTGTAGACGAAAAGATAAGCAATACGCTTCCGCCCGCCCCCACCAGTACGCCGAAGGCTTTTAGTTTGGTAATCGGCTCTTTCAGAATCAAAGCGGCAAGCAACATAACAAAAATAGGGCCTGATGTGGCAATGATAGAAGCATCCACCGGCGACGTCTGGCTCAATCCCCAAAGAAACAGGCTTTGATTAAAAGCAATTCCACACATGCCGCAGATAAAGAGAAGCCCGATATCTTTCAAAGGAACTTTCTCTTTCTTCATAAACAGAGATGCCAGCCAGAACATAATACAGGCAAACAGCATACGCATAATCGTTAAGGATTCGGGCTGCACCAAATCCGGAAGTAAATATTTTGATATGGGCATGTTGATACCAAACAATACATTTGCCAGAAGAATAAAGAGATGCCCCTTTAGCTTTTCTTTTCCCAACATAGAAACAGTAATTATTGTTGTTTTTAACGACGGGCAAAAGTATGTATTAATTTCCACAATCCTGTTTTATGGTTGTAAATTGTAATCATATAGTTGTAAATCCCGCAATTGCAAAAGTTGTAGAAGTTGTAAATCCTGTCCGGAAGTATTCAAATCCGGGGGTAATTATTAAAGTTACTGTTTTTGCCATTAACATGAATTAAATAGTTTTTAAGATTCAAACCACCCCCTTATCTTTGCATTGTAATCGAAATAATAATAATAAACTATATAACAATTAAAACATGATGAATGCGTTGCGATTCCAGGAAAAACTAATAAACTTACAAGACAACATGATGAATTTTGCCCTGACATTAACT
>JAIRKZ010000189.1 GCA_031259845.1 Tannerellaceae bacterium
GCATATCGGTTAAAATATAATTGAGCTAACGCTTTTATTCCCGGATTGATAAAGTCTGGTAAATTTTAGTAGTCGGGAATGAAGTGCGAAGGTTCACGTCTAAGGGCGTGAACTGTTTGCGTTCATTTGACTACAACGGGTTTACCAGAGCCCATCAATCCAAATGAGCAGTCAGCAAACAGTTTCACGCTTTTTTTCGTATCAGAAGTTGCGCCCGGCACAAATCAGGGATTTTATTATGGGATTATTCGGCAATTCATTGGAAAGTCAGATTAAACGTCTGAAACGCAAGCACGAAAAACATCAAAGATGGTGTGATAAGCAGGATAGAAAACTTGCCCGGGAAAAAGAACGTGTTAACCGGACATACGATTGTTCTACTTTTGAACATAGAAGGGAATGGAACAGAATCATTGACCGTTTTAGCGTAAGCGATGAGGAGCGAAACAAATATGTTTCGCAAATGAATGATTTAATATTCAGCGCTTCCCCAAGATGCAACGTATGTGGCGAACATTCTTACAGCTGGCATGAAAATTACAACTACTGTACTGATGTTAAGAATAGTATATATAAAAAGTATTCTATTGTATGTGAAGACTGTGTTGAGGATAATAAAGGATATATAAATTATTATCTGGATTCTCTTGCAGATTAAAGTTATAATGAACAAACCAACTACAGCTGCTTTTTTCACTACTTTTACGCAGGAATTTAATATCCCACAAGCAATGGCATGGATTTTATTAATACTCGGAGGCTTTTGCGAAGTAGGTTTTACTACCTGCTTGCAAGAGTCGGACAACCTTACCCATTGGAACAGGAACTGGCAATGGGGGGCGGGCTTTTTTGTGTTCCTGTTTTTGAGCATGTATCTGCTCAACGAAGCGGCCAGGCATATTCCGATGGGAACCTGCTATGCCGTGTGGACAGGCATTGGCGCTGTGGGCACTGTGCTTGTGGGAATATTTGTATACCACGAGCCGGCCAGCCTGTGGCGGATTGTTTTCATTTTTACGCTCATTGCAAGTATTGCGGGCCTAAAAGCCGTATCGCATTAACCGGTATCAGTAGAGGAAGCCAAACATCCACAGGGGAATTTTGTTGCCGGCGCCGTATTCGATATCGTCGTCGGCAATATACGCATCGGGGAGTGAATAAATTTGCCTGTTGTTTTTGCCTTTCCCGCCAATCTCGAACGTGTATTTCCCGTCAATCAGGAAATCGCCTTTTTCAGGATATGCTACCTTATGGCGGTATGCCAGCTGATTGAAAAAGAAGCTCTCACGCAAATTGCCCGTATTAACCTTGCCTGCCGCCAGCGCATAAGCCGGGTTGGTATTTTCGAGGAAAATCTTGTCGGGTTTCTGCAGCTTGCCCATTCCCGCAGTGTTTCTGTATAAATGTTTTGTAAGGTGCGTTTCCTGCAAATAATGCAGGTAGGCCACGAGCGTTGCGCGGTTGATGCCGATATGTTCGCTCAATTTCTGCACATTGGGCGTAAACGGGGCGGATTGGGCAATAGCCAGCAGCAGTTGTTTCAGCTTGGGGATATACGAAATACCTACGCCGCGGAGCAACGGCAATTCTATTTCGAGAATCAAACCGATTACTTCTTCTATCTGACTGTAATACAAATCTTTCATCTCGAACGAGAAAGGATAGTAGCCACTTTTAAGGTAAGGCCCAAAGTATTGCAGGGGCCTTACGCTTTGCAGGATTTTGCCCGAAATATCCCGGTGGTTTTCCAGTATATCCGGCAGGGAATAAACCGGAAAGTTTTCGTGCAGGCTCATATTAAGGTATTCCCTGAACGACAGGCCCTGCATCTGGTATACTACGGCGCGACGGCTCAAATCGGCGCGGGCGTTCAGGATTTCGAGCAGCGACGAACCGGTGAAGACAATCTGCAATCCGGGGTAATCGTCACAGGCGTTTTTCAGCTCCTGCGACCAGTCCGGGTATTTGTGCACCTCATCGGCAAACAGGTATTTCCCCCCTCTCTTCACAAAGTCGTCTATCAGTTCAATCAGCCGGTGTTCCGAAAACCAGATATTATCCAGGCTTACATACAATGCCGATGAATCTTTAGGGAAATTACGCTTCATATATTGCAAAAGCAGGGTTGTTTTGCCCACGCCGCGCGCGCGTTGGTTACAGTGTGTAAAGATATGACATTTCTGCTTATTGCAATAAGCATTTCCGGGGTTTCAACCCCAAATTCGCATGGATATTTACCGCCCAACGCCCAATTTACGTAACAATTAAACGAATCTGTCAGCTCCGGTATGTTTTTATTACTTTTGCGCCATGAAGCAATCAGACATACAATTGACGGCCGACGGCAGCCATACGCTGTTCGTTCCCGAAATAGACGAGCATTACCACTCGGTAAACGGGGCCATACAGGAGTCTCTCCATGTGTTTATCCGGGCGGGATTGCAGCAGGCGCCCAAAGCGGAGCTGCGGGTGCTGGAAATAGGTTTCGGCACGGGGCTGAATGCTTTGCTTACGTTGCTCTATGCGGATATCCCGGTAACGTATTATACGGTAGAATTGCATCCGTTGCCCCTCGACGTTATCCGCCGGCTTAATTATGCGGACATCCTTTGCCCCGGGCAAGAAGACCTGTTCCTCTCGCTGCATACGGCGGCGTGGGATACGCCTGTGCAGATTGGCAGCCTGTTTACCCTGCACAAGATACGGGGAGACGGCAATACATGCGCCTTGCCGGGGGAGGCAGGGCTGGTTTATTTCGACGCCTTTGCGCCCGGCAAGCAGCCGGGGATGTGGAACCCCGGCATCTTCCGCCGCCTGCATGAGGCCATGGCGGGGGGCGGCATCCTCGTTACCTACTGCGCCAAGGGAAGCGTACGCCGTATGATGCAGGAAGCCGGGTATTCTGTGGAAAGAATACCCGGCCCTCCCGGAAAGCGCGAAATGCTTCGCGCCACTAAACCTTAGCGTTTACTTCAATAGCGCCTGTATTTTTTCTACAAAGGCGTGTTTTTGGGCGGCGCCTACCAGCTTGTCCGTCATTTTCCCGTCTTTAAAGAAAAGAACGGTGGGGATATTCCGGATTCCGAACCTGGAAACCAACTCGTTATTATCGTCTACGTCTACTTTCCCTATCGTAACCTGCCCGGCGTATTCTTCTGCCAACTGGTCTATTACAGGGCCTACCATACGGCAGGGGCCGCACCACTCTGCCCAAAAGTCAAGCACTACGGGCTTGCCCGTGTTCACTAATTGTTCAAAACTTCTGTCTGTTACTTCTAATGCCATAATTTTTCCTTTTTAACTTTTCTGCTTTGCTTTGTTCAGTTTATATTAAATTCAATCGTATCGCTTCCGGTAAGGAAGTCTATTAATCTGTCCGTCACATTCAGGCGGATATTTTGAGAAAGGAGGTTCAGCGCCACGTTATGTTCGCCGTCTACCACTTTAAAATATAACAAGCTATTGCCCGGATTGGTTTTGATCAATGCCGAAAGATCGTTAATCGCCGGTTCGTCTAAGCCATGTATCGGGACGGTGATGCTTATTTTCCTTATCAGTTTGTCTTTTTCTTCCTGCAATAGGCTGATGGAGCTTATACGGAAATCCAATTCTTCTTTCTTCCAGCGGTGAGGCTCTACCCTTCCGCGGATTAGCAGGTACATCCCTATCCTGAAGTATTTGGCGTATTCAATATACTCGTTGCCAAAGAGCGCTATTTCCGTGCTTCCGGTAAAGTCTTCAATCTTGCCCACTCCATACGGGCTTCCTTTGCGCGTGGTTCCTTCGCGGAATCCCGTAACGATGCCCCCCGCCAATATCTCGCGCCCCTGAAGCTGAGCTACGTCGTTCAGCTCGGCTACGCCCGTATTGCATACGTAAGAGAGGATGATGCGGTATTCGTCCAGCGGATGGGCGGAGAGGTAAATCCCTACCAGCTCCTTTTCTTTATTGAGCCTCTCAAGGTCGCTCCAACGCTCGCATTTGGGAATTTCCGGCCGGGTGATGACCGCAAAATTATCGTCGCAGAACAAGGAATTTCCGGCCGTCGTCTTGTCTGTCTGGAATTTACTTCCATAGCGCATCAGCGTTTCAAGGAACATTTCCCCTCTCCCGTTATCGGCAAAAAACTGTTCGCGCTGTATGCCTAAATTATCGAAAGCGCCGGCCAGGGCCATGGATTCGATATTCTTCTTGTTGCAGGCCGTAAGGTTTATCCGTTCTACAAAATCGAAAATGGTTGTGAACGGCCCGTTTTTCCGGCGTTCGTCAATGATATTCAATACGGCCGTCTCGCCCACGCCTTTTATCGCTCCCAGGCCGAAACGGATATTTCCTTCCTTATTCACATTGAATTTATAGATAGACTCGTTTACGTCCGAACCCAGCACCTGTATGCCCATCGCCTTACATTCGTCCATACCTTTTGTAATATCGGAAATGTTAGACAGGCTTCGGCTCAATACGGCGGCCATGTATTCCGACGGGTAGTTCGCTTTCAAATAAGCCGTTTGGTAGGCCACCCACGAATAGCAGGTGGCATGGCTTTTATTAAAGGCGTATGAGGCGAATTTCTCCCAGTCGGTCCATATCTTGTTCAGCGTCTTTTCGTCGTGGCCGTTTGCCCTGCCTCCGGAGAGGAACTTTTCCTTCAGGTCGTTCATCTTGTCGATAAGCTTCTTACCCATCGCTTTACGCAGGGCGTCGCTTTCGCCCCGGGAAAAGCCGGCCAGCAAACGGGAGAGTAGCATCACCTGTTCCTGGTATACCGTAATCCCATAGGTGTCTTGCAGGTAACGTTTCATCACGGGGATATCGTACCTTATCTCTTCCCTGCCATGCTTGCGGGCTATAAAAGAAGGTATATAGTCCATAGGCCCCGGACGGTAGAGGGCGTTCATGGCGATAAGGTCTTCAAACTTGCTCGGCTGGAGCTCTTTCAGGTACTTCTGCATACCTGCCGATTCAAACTGGAAGGTGCCGGTGGTCTTCCCCTGGCAATATAGCTCAAATGTCTTTTTGTCTTCCAGGTTAATCCGGTCTATATCTATTTTCTCCCCTGTGGTAAGGTAGATATTCTCTACGGCGTCTTTAATGATAGACAGGGTTTTTAGCCCGAGGAAGTCCATCTTGATCAACCCGGTTTCTTCAATTACCGAACCCTCATACTGGGTAACCAGCAGCTCCTCGCCGGTTTCTTTGTCTTTCGCCGTACTGACGGGCACCACGTCTGATATCTCGCTTTGCCCGATGATAACGCCGCAGGCATGCACGCCGGTATTGCGCACGTTCCCCTCCAGCATCCGGGCGTATTTTAACGTCTCGCGCACAAGGATGTCCGGCGATTGGGCGGCTTCTTTGAGTTCCGGCACATGGTTTATGGCCGTTTCCAGGGTAATTTTCTTTACGTCGGGGATTTTATCGGGCACCAGCTTGGCCAGACGGTTCGATTCCGCCAGGGGGAGTTTCTGTACGCGGGCCACATCTTTAATGGCCGACTTGGTGGCCATCGTGCCATACGTAATGATATGGGCCACTTTCTCTTTCCCGTATTTGTTCGTTACCCATTCAAGTATACGTCCGCGTCCGTCGTCGTCAAAGTCTACGTCGATATCAGGCATCGATATACGGTCTGGGTTAAGGAAACGCTCAAACAGCAGGTCGTATTTTATCGGGTCGATATCTGTAATCCCCAGGCAATAGGCTACTGCCGAGCCGGCCGCCGAACCGCGCCCCGGGCCTACCGACACGCCCATTTCGCGGGCGGCCGCTATGAAGTCTTGCACAATAAGGAAATAACCGGGATAGCCCATCCGCTTCACCGTTTCCAGTTCAAAGTCCAGCCGTTCCGTTACTTCCTCCGTCAATGTGCCATACTTCATTTGTGCTCCCGCGTATGTAAGATGTCTTAAATATTCATCCGCATCCGTAAATCCTTCCGGCAGGGGGAAGTTAGGCATCAACGGATCGCTGTCTATCGAATAATAGTCTATCTTTTCCGCTATTTCGAGCGTATTGCGCAGCGCCTGTGGAATATCCCGGAAGATGGCGTTCATCTCTGCCGTGGTCTTCATCCATTCCTGTTTGGAGTACTTCATGCGGGCGGGGTCGTCGAGGTCTTTCCCCGTGCTCAGGCAAATCAGGCGGTCGTGCGCCTCGGCGTCTTCTTCGTTTACAAAATGCACGTCGTTGGTGGCAATTATCTTAACGCCAAGCTTGCCGGCCAGTTCTATCAATACTTTATTTACTTCCTGCTGTTTGGGATAGGTGGTTTGGTCGGCGTTCGGGTTCGTGGTTTGATGACGTTGCAATTCCAGGTAATAATCGTTTCCAAACAAGTTCTTAAACCATAAAACAGACTCTTCGGCCTTTTTCAACTGCCCATTCATTATATGCTGGGGAATTTCCCCTCCCAAACAGGCCGAGCATACAATCAAATCTTCGTGATACTTCTCCAGCAGTTCCTTATCAATACGCGGATGCCCGTAAAAACCTTCCGTCCATGAGAGGGAAACCATCTTAATCAGGTTCTTATACCCTTTCAGCGTTTTAGCCAGAACAATTAAATGCCATCCGTTCAAATCCTCCCTCCCGTCTTTGGAAAGTCTCCCGTTCCGTGCACAATAACATTCGCATCCCAGGATAGGCTTGAACAAATGCGCCTTGCATTCTCCAATCTTTTCAGACAGTTTCCTCATCCTGCCCAAGTCTTCCTCCGTAGGATTGGTTTTATCGTTCAGCCCGTTCAACTCTTGCTGGCAATCCTTTATGGTACCCAGGTATTTACTGTTTTTCTTACTCACCTTATTGAAAAACTCCTTGATGCCAAACATATTTCCATGATCGGTAATAGCAATTCCGGGCATACCGTCTTTTTGCGCTTTTTCTATCAGGGCGTCAATAGAAGCCTGCCCGTCTAAAAGCGAATATTGCGTGTGAACATGCAGATGTACAAAAGGTTCCATATCCAATACTTCTTAGCGTTTCTGTATTTTAAGGGCCTAAAGGTACGAAATCCAATCCTGTGAACCGGCCCTCTGTTGAAAACTTTTTTCTGCCAGTTCCACTTTAATGCATTAATTCCCCCCGTACCCGGCCTTACGCTATGAAAACTTCCTGTAATGTTGCGTAAACTATTTTTGTCTGTATCTTTGCGTTAAAAAAATAAAGAACGCGAATAGCCATGGATGATATAAAATTAAACACCATAAAGGAAGCCATCGAAGATTTCAGGGAAGGTAAATTCCTGATTGTCGTAGACGACGAAGACCGCGAGAATGAAGGAGACTTCATCGTTGCCGCCGAAAAGATAACCCCCGAGAAAGTAAACTTCATGATGACGTACGGACGGGGCGTGCTGTGCGCCCCTATTACGGAAGAACGTTGCGACGAATTGGAACTGGATATGCAGGTAAGCCGTAACACCTCTATCCTGGAAACGCCTTTTACCGTAACGGTAGATAAGCTGGGCGGCGGGTGTACAACCGGCGTATCGATGTTCGACCGGGCGCAAACAATCCTGGCGCTTGCCAATCCGGAGACAAAACCTTCCGATTTAGGACGCCCCGGACATATCAGTCCGCTCCGGGCCCGTTCGCGCGGGGTGTTGCGCCGTTCCGGGCATACCGAAGCGGCCGTCGATTTAGCCCGTTTATCCGGCCTTTATCCCGCCGGAGCCCTTATTGAAATTATCAATGACGACGGCACGATGGCGCGTCTGCCGGATTTACTGAAAATAGCGCGGAAATTCGATATAAAAATCATCAGTATCCATGATTTAATTGTTTACCGGCTGAAAAAAGATTCTATTGTAGAACAGGGTGTGGAAGTAGACATGCCTACCGAATACGGGCATTTCCGGCTGATCCCTTTCAAACAAAAAAGCAACGGGCTGGAGCATATCGCATTAATTAAAGGTACGTTTGAAAAAGACGAATCCGTACTGGTGCGCGTACACTCTTCATGTGCTACCGGAGATATTTTCGGTTCGATGCGCTGCGAATGTGGCGAACAGCTCCATCAGGCCATCCGGATGATAGATAAAGAAGGCAAAGGCGTAATTGTTTACCTCAACCAGGAAGGCCGCGGAATAGGGCTGATGGAGAAAATGAAAGCCTATAAACTACAGGAGGAAGGCCTGGATACGGTAGACGCCAACCTCCATTTAGGGCATCAGGCGGATGAAAGGGATTACGGGGTAGGGGCGCAGATACTGCGTAATTTAGGCGTCACAAAGATGCGCTTGATAACCAACAACCCGGTAAAACGGGTAGGGATGGAAGCCTACGGCTTAACCGTGGTAGAAAATGTGCCGATTGAAATAACGCCCAACAAATACAACGCATTCTACCTGAAGACGAAAAAGGAAAGGATGGGACATACGCTCCACAATATTAAATAAGTGACAAATTGTTGCGTAATCGCTGCCTATTACCTAATTTTGCCGCATCAATATAAAATTAACTATACAAAACTACAGTTATGACGCAAGTTTCAGAACGTTTAGCAAGTTTATCGCCTTCGGAAACACTGGCAATGTCGCAAAAAAGTAATGAACTGAAAGCTCAGGGTATCGACGTTATCAACCTAAGTGTGGGAGAGCCTGATTTCTTCACGCCAAACCATATTAAAGAGGCGGCTAAGAAAGCGATTGACAGCAATTTCTCTTTCTATTCGCCCGTACCGGGATATATGGATCTCCGGAAGGCTATTGCAGATAAACTGAAACGCGAGAATGACCTGGAATATACAACCGACCAGATTATCGTATCCGGCGGAGCCAAACAATCCGTATGTAATGCCTTGCTCAGTATTGTAGGCCCGGGTGATGAAGTGATTGTTCCCGCCCCCTACTGGGTAAGTTATGTTGAAATGGTAAAACTGGCCGAAGGAACAAACGTGATTATAGAGGCAGGCATCGAACAGGATTTCAAAATCACCCCTGCCCAGCTTGAAAAGGCCGTCACCCCAAAGACGAAGGCATTGATACTTTGCTCGCCCTCCAATCCTACCGGCAGCGTGTACAGCAAAGAAGAGCTCGAAGGTTTAGCCGGCGTACTGGCCAAACATCCCAACATAATCGTATTGTCCGACGAAATTTACGAACATATCAATTACATCGGCAAGCATGAAAGTATCGCCCAATTCGATGCCGTCAAAGACCGCGTGGTAGTAATCAACGGCGTATCCAAAGCATACGCCATGACCGGTTGGCGCATCGGTTTTATCGCCGCCCCTTTATGGATAGCCAAAGCCTGCAATAAGTTACAGGGACAATATACTTCCGGCCCCTGTTCTATCGCACAAAAGGCTTCCGTTGCAGCGTTCAACGGCCCGCAGGAATGTGTGGACGAAATGCGTACGGCATTCCTTCGCCGCCGCGACCTGGTGATTAAGCTGTGCCGCGATATTCCGGGAATCAGGTTCAGCGTTCCGCAAGGCGCTTTCTACTTATTCCCCGAAGTAGACGCTTACTTCGGAAAGAGCGCCGGCGCCAGAAAGATTGAAAATGCTTCCGACCTCGCCATGTACCTGCTGGAAACAGCCCATGTAGCCACTGTAGGCGGAGCCGCTTTCGGAGCGCCCAAATGCCTCCGCCTTTCATACGCTACCTCCGACGAAAACTTAACAGAGGCCATCGCCCGCATCAGGCAAGCGCTCGCCGCTCTGGAATAACAGAGGATACCGACGCCAAACAGCGTTGGTTAAAATAGCATAAAAACAAAGGGAGAGCATAGCAGAAATTTGCAGTAAACTATAAATTTGTGAATTATGTCTGTTATTTGGATGTATCTTATACTAATTGTCATGGATAAAAGAAAAGTTTTTAGCTGTTTATTGATTGGTTCTGTTGTGTTTAGTTCTTGTGTGAAAGAGGAAAAAGCAGCAGTAGCGCTGGAGAATCTCACACAATATGTTGACCCTTATATCGGGACGGGCGACCACGGGCATGTGTTTATGGGCGCCAATGTGCCGTTTGGCCTGGTGCAGTTAGGCCCGTCTAATATTCCGCAGGCATGGGACTGGTGTTCGGGGTATCATATTTCCGATTCTACGATTATCGGATTCAGCCATACGCACCTCAACGGTACGGGCATTGGCGATTTGGGCGATGTGAATTTTATGCCGGCCATCGGCGAGGTGAACCTTAGCCGGGGAAGCGCTGCCGACGATTACAGCACAGGGAAATTCTCTTTGTTCGACCGGAAAACAGAAAAGGCTAAGGCCGGTTATTACGGGGTACACCTCAACCGGTATAATATTGATGTAGAACTAACCGCTACCAAACGGGTAGGGTTCCATAAATATACCTTCCCGGCATCGAACGAAGCAAAAGTGATTATTGACCTCGAAAACGGACAGGCTTGGGATGCGCCGGCGGAAGGATATGTCGTTCAGGAAAATGATACGGTGGTATCCGGTTATCGTTATTCCAAAGGCTGGGCAAACGACCAACGCGTTTTCTTTACAGCTATATTCTCGAAACCCATGAAGAAGTTTGTCGTTTCGGAAAAGAATGAAATAAAAGAAGGCGCCAGCCTGGTAGCCGCGAGAACATACGGGCAGGCCCTGTTCGATATGAATGACAAAGAAGCGTTATATGCCAAAGTGGCGCTTTCGCCCGTAAGCATTGAGAATGCTAAATTGAATATGCAGGCGGAACTTCCCGGCTGGGATTTTGAACAAACGATAGCCGGCGCCGATAAAGCCTGGAACGAAGAACTGAACAAAATCAGTATCAACACAAACGACAGCAAGGTAAAGCGTACCTTCTATACGGCTTTATACCATACGATGATTGCCCCGTCTGAATTTTGCGACGTAAACAATGATTATTACGGTGCGGATAAACAGATGCACAAAAACGGCGCATTTAAAAACTATACCACGTTCTCTTTATGGGATACCTACCGTGCAGCCCATCCGTTGATGACGATTATTCATCCCGAAAAGATGGCTGATATAGTAAATACGATGCTTACTATCTATCAGCAACAAGGCAAACTGCCCGTGTGGCATTTAATGGGATGCGAAACGAATTGTATGGTAGGCAACCCGGGCATATCGGTAGTGGCGGACGCTATCCTGAAAGGATACGGCGGCTTTGATAAGGAACAGGCTTTCGAGGCCATGAATAATTCGGCCATGCTCGACGAAAGAGGATTGAAATATCTGAAAGAATATGGCTATATCCCTTACGATAAGGAACCGGAAGGATTATCCAAATGTATGGAATATGCCATTGCCGACTGGAGTATTGCCCAGGTTGCCAGGCAAATGGGTAAAACCGAAGCGTATGATTATTTCATGGATCGGAGCAAATCCTATAAGCGCTATTTTGATAAGGAAACGCAGTTTGTGCGCGGCCTCTCGTCGGAAGGTACGTTTCGTACACCCTTTAACCCGTTTGAATCAATTCACGGCGGCAACGACTATACCGAAGGAAATGCCTGGCAATATACCTGGCTTGTTCCGCATGATATAGAGGGATTGATTGAGTTGTTCGGCAGTAAAGAACGCTTTGTAGAAAAGCTGGATTCGCTTTTTATCGTAGAAGGGTCATTAGGCGAGCACGCCTCTCCGGATATCAGCGGGCTTATCGGACAGTATGCCCACGGCAACGAGCCCAGCCATCATATCATTTATATGTACCCGTACGTAGGCCAACCCTGGAAAGCGGCAGACAAGGTAAGAGACGTTTTATCCGTTATGTATAACGACCGTCCGGCGGGCCTTTCCGGCAATGAAGATGTAGGCCAGATGTCGGCTTGGTATGTCCTCTCTGCGCTGGGAATATATCAGGTAGAACCGGCCGGCGGCAAATATGTTTTTGGCAGCCCCATAATAAACGAAGCCGTTATCAGGGTGAAAGACGGCAAAACATTCCGCATCATTGCCCACAACAACAGTGCAGAGAATAAATACATCCAGCGCGTAAAACTGAACGGACAGCCATACAACAGCTATTTCATTAATTTCAAAGACATAGAAGCCGGCGGAACATTGGAATTTGAAATGGGCGCCACGGTGGTAGAGCCTTGAACTGAGATAAAGAAGAACTAATGATCAAACGGCTATTTAAGAAAAAAGATATTTCCGACGTTCTGAATGAAGCGGAAGAAAACAAGGACAAACTGAAAAGAAACCTTTCTGCCACTAACCTGGTTGCTTTAGGGATTGGCGCCATCGTAGGGACGGGTATTTTTGTCATAACCGGACAGGCTGCCGCCCTGTATGCCGGCCCGGCGTTGACCATTTCGTTTCTTATATCCGCCTTGGGATGTGTGATGGCCGGCTTATGCTATGCCGAATTTGCAGCGATGATACCCACATCGGGAGGCGTTTATTCCTATAGTTATACTACGATGGGCGAAATCCTGGCTTGGTTTGTAGGTTGGATATTAGTGCTTGAATACCTTTTTGCCTGTTCCAGTGTGGCCGTTGGATGGTCGGGGTATATGTTGAGCTTATTGCACGGATGGGGAATTACTTTCCCTGAGCAATTGGACGGGGCTACGTTCGAACATTTATCCGATGGCCGTTGGGTGTGGACGGGGCGTATCATTAATTTCCCGGCTGTTTTTATTATCGGCGTCGTTTCGGCTTTCCTTATCGGCGGAATCAGGCAATCGGCTATTGTCAATAATATCATCGTTGTTATTAAAGTGAGCGTAATATTATTGTTCATTGCTTTTGGATTATCTTATGTGGATACGGGCAACTGGACGCCTTATATTCCTGAGAATACCGGCGGGTTTGGCAGTTTCGGCTGGACAGGTATTTTCCGTGGGGCGGCAGTTGTCTTTTTCGCCTATCTTGGTTTTGATGCTTTATCTACCACGGCGGGCGAAGCGCGTAACCCTCAGAAGGATATGCCGAAAGGTATTCTGATCTCGTTGCTGATATGCGCCTGTTTGTATGTGGCGGTAACAACCGTCTTAACAGGGATTGTTAATTACAAAGAATTAAATGTAGACGCTCCGATTGCATTGGCTATCGACCGTGCAGGAGAAGGATTGGCCTGGTTAAGCCCTTTTATCAAATTGGGGGCCATAGCAGGCCTTAGCTCCGTGATTTTGGTGATGATGCTTGGCCAGTCGCGCATCTATTACTCCATATCGAAGGATGGATTATTGCCTGAGGTATTCGCTAAGGTGCACCACAAACGCGGCATTCCCCATAATGCTACGCTGTTTGCAAGCGTTGTGACGGCGTTGATTGCCGGACTCTTCCCTTTGCATGTACTGAGCGAATTGGTTTCTATCGGAACGCTGACGGCCTTCACGATTGTTTGTATTTCCATCCTTATATTACGCAAAACGCAGCCCGGCTTAAGGCGTCCTTTTAAAACGCCTCTCGTCCCGTTCGTGCCCCTGCTGGGAGCCATTATTTGTATCGTACAGATGGTGTCTTTACCCTGGGATACCTGGGCGCGGCTGATAGGATGGACGGTTTTCGGATTTATCATCTATTTTGGATACGGGTTAAAACACAGCAAATTAAATCAATAAAAACAACCATATCCCGGGATAATAATATATATATATGACCATACAGCAATTAGAGTATGTTTTGGCGGTTGATACGTACCGTCATTTTGCTAAGGCAGCCGAACATTGCCGCGTTACCCAGCCTACACTTAGCATGATGATTCAGAAGCTGGAGGATGAATTGGGTATCAGATTGTTCGACCGGAATGTACAGCCGGTTAAACCGACTGCCGCAGGGTATAAAGTAATCGAACAGGCGCGCAGGGTATTGTATCAGGCTTCATTAATCAAGGATATTATTAATGAAGAAGAACAATCTGTAAAGGGTACGTTCAGACTGGCTATTTTGCCCACGATAGCTCCTTATCTGGTTCCCCGGTTTTTTCTTAAACTAACGGCGAAGCATAAAGATTTGGATATTCATATTCTGGAAATGAAGACGACGCCTACGCTTGCTGCTCTAAAGAATGGCGAAATAGATGCTGCAATCATCGCATCTCAACCGGTAGAACCTGAATTGCAGGGTGATACACTTTATTATGAACAGTTTTTCGGTTATATTTCCCGGAATGAAACGATATTCAAAAATGACTTGATCCGTTCGGCTGATGTGAATGGCGAAAGGCTTTGGTTGCTGGACGAAGGACATTGCTTTCGCGACCAGTTGATGCGTTTTTGTCAGATGGAGGAGGTAAAGCTTCGCCAGGGGGCTTACCGGCTGGGCAGTATGGAAACGTTTATGAGGATGGTTGAAAGCGGAAATGGGATAACGTTTATCCCGGAGTTGGCCGTTTATCAATTAAGCAGGGAACAGAAGGAGTTGGTTCGCCCGTTCGCTATCCCAAAGCCTACACGCGAGATTGTATTGGTGACGAGGAAAGATTTTGTTCGATATACGATTGCCGAAATGCTTGTTAAAAGTATAAAGGAGTCGGTGCCGAAAGAGATGCTTGCCTTACAGGCTTATCAGCGGGTAGTATGAAACAGGACGACCGGCCCCAGCAGCCCGCTTTCCCTCAACGCTTCCTCTTTCTCCGGCCCTGCAATAACCCATGTTTTGCGTTGCTCTCCGGGTTGATTGGCGTCATAGACAAGCCGGTTGAACCACGTGCTTGTTACTTCTACCCGCAGCGTGTTTTTTCCTGATTTCAGGGCGTCTGTAACGTCGAGGCGGTAAGGCGGCGTCCATAGCGTACGCAGCTTTTTCCCGTTGAGCGTTACCTCGGCAATCATTTCCACACACCCGAGGTCGAGCAGACAGGTTTCGCCTTTCTTTACTTTTCCGGCGTCGAACACAGTAGTATAAGTTACCGTTCCCGAAAACGCTTTGGCTTCGGGCGACAGGTCGAGGTCTTTCCAGGCCTTCAGTTCGGATGTGTTAAAAGAAGCGGGAGCGCCCCATCCGGGCGGAAATGTCAGCGTCCACAAACCGGAAAGCGTTTGGGCGCCGGCGGCTTTATCAGGCGCCGTTTGTTTGGCGGGCACGGATGCTCCTGTCTTGAAAACGATAAAGCAGGAGCCTGCACGTTCAAGGTCGAAGCGGATAGAAGTACGCCCGCCGGCGCGTCTGACAACGCAGGCCGGCATGATTTCGCCGCTTACCGGGTCCCACGCTTCGGCGTTTCCGGCATGATTAAAACTGAGTTCGCCTTGGAAACCGCTTCCGTAAGGCGCACAAACGTAATACCAGTCGGCGCCTTCCGTCCGGCGGTGCAGCCATAAAGCGCCGCCGCCCGTTACATCGGGAGCGATTGCCAGCTTTTCCAGAGCGTCGCCGATGGTTGTCCCTGAGATTATTTTTCCCTTGCCTGTGGCGCGTATATTTTCCCCGCCGGCATTCTCGCCCCACAACTCGCGTACGGCTGCATCAAAACGGCGTTGCGCCGCATCGCCGCCGGCAAGCGTTGCAAGTCCCTGCGGCGCATTGCCTGCTACTATGGCGCCTTCGCGAACCAGCTCCAGCAGTTTTTCCAGTGTTTCGGGCAGCATGCGTTCGTTGTCCGGTAGCCATATCAAACGGTAAGCTACGCCTTCCGGCGTAACGATGTTTCCGTTGCGAACGGTAAGCCGGGTGAGCAGAACGTCCGGATTGCAGTAGTCGTATTTGTAGCCTTCGGGAAACGGCGCGCGCTGGTCGGGCTTATGATTGATTTCGTCGCCGAGGTACCAGAGTACGTCGGAAACGGGTTTGCCCCGCTCAAACAGATAGTTGAGGCGAGACAGATAGTCCGTAAATGCCGGAGCGTGCTTCCACCACGTCTGTCCCCGCAGGAAAGGCGTACCAATCCCCGAGCCGAACGACGTACCGGGCGGCAACCAGTCCGTACGCGGATTATGCGTATAGGTATGGAATACCGGATGCGTTACTCCCTCAATGAAATTAAGGTTGGCAATCTCTTTCAGCATACTTAAATGTTCATCCCACGTGAGATTGAACGAGGTGAACGATTCGGCGGAGACGCGCGGCTTGCCGTAGAGACGCGCTGCGGAAACCGCAGGCTTAATGGGTTTGAAGTTGATGGAACCAACGTAAGAGTCAGCATACGGATGCCAGAATTCGCACATCGGCACGTCGGCATATTTGTAATATTCCATTATATCGGCGGGGAAAATATCCCCGGCTGCCGTTTCGTATATCACGCTCATCCCGTTCTCTTTTGCCAGCCCGGCCATCCGCCCGAAAAACTTACCGGCAAACAAGTCTCCGATAACGCCGCGCCAGTCGCGCAGAAAGCGGGCGGTCGTTTCATGGTTGCCCACCACATAGCCGAACACGGCCGGCAGCCATTTGCGGAGCGGATAACCCGTCCGCTGCCCAAACTCGGATTCCATGCGCGGCGTCCACGTCTGGGTTTTACATTCCCAACTGTCCATCAGCATCCCGTTCAGCAGTCCGCCGGCAAGCGGGCCACTGGCCAGGCGACCGATGTAATTGGCAAAATGAACGTTGGGGCCTGTTTCCGACAATTTGTCGCACTCCCAGCCGGTTCCTTCCGGCGGGGCGGGACTATTCTTCATCCCGGTATTCACGTGGCCTATACGCAGAATCGTCCATCTACCGTCCGGCGCATCCCAGTTCAAGGCGCCGGAAGGAGACATAGACGGTGTAAGGTCAATAATTTGTTCGGGGTTGACGAATGTCCCGGGCGACTGTTCCGGGTGTTCGCCGGCGCGTACGATGCTGCGCAACGTCCATCCGGCCTCCGACTCCCAGTTGTTTTTCCGGGCGGCGGTATACAGGCGAAGCGAACGGATATTCATCTCATGCCGGTTGGCAATGGCAATGCGGTAGACGGGCGCTCCGCCGGCATTTCCCGCCCATTCGTTGCAGGCTAATGAAATAGGGCGGTCGTCTTGCCAACTGGCTTGCGGCAGCGGCGTATGCATTATTTCCTGCATTTCCCCATCGCCAAGCGCCGCCTGTACGCTCACCGTCACGCCAGGCTCATAGCACCAGGCATGATTGAATCCCTCAACGCTCGAAAATTCAACGGTGCGAAGCGTCACGGCATCCGGAAACGTTACTTCTATCCAATGCGGATGGCCATCCGGCGCGGGAGGCAGCTTAACGCTTTTTTGCGTATTGCCTGACAGAAGGTCTTCCCATTCCAAATCCATACGGTTACTTTTTACCGACAGGGGCGCGAGCGGTTTGCCGGTATCATCCTGCGGCGTGGGGAAGGCGAGTACGGCAATATCCCTGTAGTCTCGCCATGCTTCGTCGTCCGGGCCGGGCAGCGGCAAGGTAGCGGAGACGGCCTTGCCGCCGCTTACATCCGTGCGGCTCCACGCAAGGTGGCGCATGGCGTTAGACGGTTCTATCCACGGGCCGCCAGACATCGCCCAGCCGGGACAGTTCTGCATCGTGAAGCGCAACCCCAGGCGCCGGCATTCTTCCGCCGTATAACGCACGGCGTCGTCCCACCGTTCGCTGAGGCAGGCAATCTGCTGTTCCACGCCCGGCCACGGCCCTCCGAACTGCCCGTGAAAAAGCTGTATGCCGGAAAACCCGGCGCCGGCAATGGCCTCCAAATCAGCCGTAATACCTTTCTTTGCCACGTTTCCGCCAATAAAATGAAACCATGTTTCCGGATGATATACCGCAGGCGGCGACTGAAACGCATCCCTGTCGGCGCTATCGAAAGAACGACCAAGTTCCTGCGCAGAAGGAACTGCCGGCGGTTGTGCCTGTAATGTGGCGGTTGCTGCGGATGCCGCAATCAAAACCGACATCGCGATGAGTTGTCTTGTGTTTTTCATACAATTTATTAAATCAGCGATAAATTTAGCGTTTATTTTCGTAATAAACCTGCGTTCGGGGATAAACATATCCGTATGGAAACAATGCGATGCATACGCAAGCAGATTATCCCGTTGTTTTATTGCCGGCATGGCGGATAAGTAAGCGCGGCTTCCCGTCCGTTTAATCGTTCCACCATTGTGGGGCGGTTAAACGCATGCGATGAAAATATGAATGTTACCTTGCGAATCGTTTGTAACCAGATGCTCGAAAGAGGCTTCTTACAATAAGAATAGGACGGAATCCGAATGATATGTAAGAGCGGTGTCACTCAAAGGGATAACTGAAAACAACATTTCATCCACAGGAATGTGTCAAAGCATGGAACCGCCCTGGTACCGAACGGTATGCCGGGTGGTGTGGGAGGACAATGAGGGAAATAATCCCTCATTTCCTACCCGATTGAAACTAATTGGCTGAGCAGTTAAGGGAATGATGGCAAAAAAACTGCCTTCACTGTCTATGCAGTGAAGGCAGTAGCAAGTTTTGGTTTTTGAAAAAACGTGAATTTAATCATTCGGTTAGGTTTAACGAAAATCTCACCTTAACGTAAATCTGTTCTTTCTTTGGTTCTGTATATCCTTCTATTGGAAGGCTTTCGTTTATAAAACAATCTGATACGGGTTTTGATTAAGGCGTTTTGATAGATTAAGAAAAAAATTACACTCTTTAAGAATTGGGCCGGAAGTTAACCGGCCAAACGGCATAATTAACAACTTACAGGGGGCGCGGCTTTTAAATCTTTCAACTGCCTGGCCAGGATTTACAACAAAACGCGATGCAGGACAGATGCAAACGAACCGGCTGTTTGTATGGTTGATTCAAAGGAAATAGCTATTTTTGTGGGCGTACGAACAACCGTATTATATGACAAGAAATAAATCAAAGAAGGGTAAAGAAAAGAAGCCGGGAAGGAAGGATGGCAGGCGGATGAAGAAGCAGGCCATGATACAGGCTGTTATCGCGGCGTTCCAGTCGCAGCCCAAAGAGCTTTTTAATTACAAGCAAATATGTAACAGGATTGGCGTGGAAAGCCAGGTGCAAAAACTTGCGGTAGTAGATATACTCTACGACCTGGCAGCCGACGGGTTCGTTGTAGAAATAGACCGCGGGCGCTATCGCCTCAATAGCCTGGGGACGATTGCTACGGGCGTTTTCCAGCGGAGAAGCAACGGCAAGAACTCTTTTATTCCCGAAGATGGCGGGGCGCCGGTATTTGTAGCCGAGCGTAATTCGGGCCATGCCATGCACGGAGACAAGGTAAAAGTGCAACTGCTGGCTAAGCGGAAAGGCGCCGAGCCGGAGGCCGAAGTGATGGAAGTAATCGAACGCACGGAGCAGACGTTTGTAGGCAAGCTGCAAGTAACCAAAGGCTTTGCCTTCCTTGTGACCGAAGATAAAACATTGGCCAACGATATCTTTATCCCCAAAGATAAACTGAAAGGGGGGAAAAATGGCGACAAGGCCGTTGTCCGTATCATGGAATGGCCGGAAGGGGCGAAGAACCCGCTGGGCGAAGTAATAGACATACTGGGAAAAGCCGGGCAAAACACGGCCGAGATGCATGCCATCCTTGCCGAATTTGGCCTTCCCTACAAATATCCTGCCGCGGTGGAGAAAGCAGCCGCTAAGATACCGGACGAAATACCGGACGAAGAAATCGCCCGGAGGGAAGACTTCCGTAAGGTAACGACCTTTACCATAGACCCCAGGGATGCAAAAGACTTTGACGACGCCCTGTCTGTAAGGAAACGCCCGGACGGCAACTGGGAAGTAGGCGTGCACATTGCCGACGTTACCTACTACGTAAAGCCGGAAGGCGTTATTGAGCGCGAAGCCTCAAGCCGGGCTACGTCTGTCTACCTGGTAGACCGCACGATTCCCATGCTTCCCGAGAGGCTCAGTAATTTAATCTGCTCGCTCCGCCCGGAGGAAGAGAAGCTGTGTTTCTCGGTTATCTTTGAGATGGACGGGAATGCAGAGGTGAAAAACTACCGGATTAGGCGTACCGTTATCAAAAGCGACCGCCGCTTTACCTACGAAGAGGCGCAGCAAATTATCGAAACTGGCGAGGGAGACTTTAAAGAGGAGATACTCGCCATGAACAGCCTGGCCGGGAAACTGCGCGCCAAACGCTTCAGGGAAGGAGCTATCAACTTTGACCGCTATGAGGTGAAATTTGAAATCGACGAACACGGGAAGCCGCTCAACGTATATTTTAAGGAAGCGAAAGAGGCAAACAAATTAGTGGAAGAGTTCATGCTGCTGGCCAATAAAACGGTAGCCGAATTTGCAGGCCGCGCGCCGAAAGGGAAAACGCCTAAAACGTTCGTTTACCGCATCCACGACTTGCCCACCCCGGAGAAGATGGAGAATTTTGCCGAATTTGTACGCCGTTTCGGTTATAAAGTGAAGACGGAAGGGCTGAAGAGCGACGTATCGAAGGGTATCAATAAACTGCTGGACACCGTTCAGGGAAAACCGGAAGAGAACCTGATAGAGACCCTGGCCATCCGCGCCATGCAGAAGGCCCGCTACTCTACTGCAAACGTGGGGCACTACGGGCTGGCGTTCGACTATTACACGCATTTTACGTCTCCCATCCGCCGGTATCCCGACATGATGGCGCACCGCTTGCTGGAGCGCTACCTTGCCGGCGGGCGCAGCGCAGCGAAAACCAGATACGAAGAGCTGTGCACTCACAGCTCGGCCATGGAACAGCTGGCGGCCAATGCCGAGCGCGCTTCCGTGAAGTACAAACAGGTAGAGTTTATGAGCGATAAGGTGGGCAGGGTGTACGACGGCGTTATCTCCGGCGTAACGGAATGGGGGCTGTATGTGGAGCTGAACGAAAATAAATGCGAAGGATTAGTGCCTATCCGCGACTTGCAGGACGATTATTATGAGTTCGACGACAAAAACTACAGCCTGACAGGCCGGCGCCATAAACATCAGTTTCGCCTGGGCGACCCGATAACCATCCGCGTAGCCCAGGCAAACCTGGAACGGAAACAACTGGATTTTGCGCTTGCCTGACGCCTATTGAAGCCATGCTTCAATCCGGGCAAGTATCTTCCCTTTCATTTCTTCCGGCATAGAGCCGATACGCGCGCGGTGGCTCCCGCGGGGCTGAATATATATCTGTTCGTTTACCTTCCCTTTGAAGGAGGGTACGCGGGCAGCGCTCCAGGGGTCTGTCTCGCCGTATATCCAAATCATCTTCGGGTCGTTATCTTTCAGGAAATTGTACACCTTATGGTATAAAGCCGCATCGAAGGTAATGGCGGGAGCCGTGGGCGGCAGCATGATATGGCTTACATAGCCGTGCGTACTTTTAATAGCCAGGTATTTCCTGAAGGGTTTAACGTCGTAGCCGTAATAGCCCAGTTCCCTGGCCGCCTGCACAAAGAAGGCGGCGTTTGGCTGCGTTTCGGAAAAATAGTCGGGGCCGCTGATAGCCGCCAGGTGGTCGAACAGCGTCTTGTCGTCCGAGCCGGGCGGGGGGATGAGGGCGGAAGACGTTCCCCATTGCCAGAAGGCGAAGGAATATTCGAGCACGCAATAGTCTAACACTTCGGCGAGCGGGATTTTGAACGTCAGGCCCTTTCCGGCGCAGAAGGATTCGAGGAGCGGCAGCATGGCCTCCCGCCGCTTGAGTATCTCCAGCTGGAAGCGTTCTACCTGTTTCCTTTCCTTCCTTGTCCCCACCTTGCGGAGGAAGGCCTCCTGGCGGTCGTCTTCCACGGCCCTGTTCAGCGGGGCTACGTAGGGTACGGAAAAGTCTACGTCGTCCGGGAAGTAAGCCCGGTAAATCATCGTTGTTTGCCCGCCTTTGCTGATGCCGGTACTCACCCATTTGCCGGGGTAGATTTGCTTTAAGGCCGTTGTGACATGATGCAGGTCTGAGGCCGAGTTTTCGGCGGTGAGGTATTCCCAGTTGAGCGGCTGGGGGGTTGATTCGAGGAAATAGCGGTGCTCCACGAACACGATGTTGGCATTGATAAGTTCCGACAATTCTTCGCGGTAACGCGGGGCAAGGGCGTAAGCGCCGCCATATCCTTCCGTTACGATAAGCGTAGGCCTGTCGAATCCCGCGTGCGCCACCACCACCCGCTGGGTAAACGATCCCAGCTCGGGGCGCCGGTGGTCTAACGGCTGGGTAATGCGGAGAACATATTTCTCGGCAAAATGGTCAGACTCCAGCGCCTCTACGCCGGCCACGTCTTTAAGCTGCGACAGCCTGTCTTTCAGTTCGCTTGCCGGCAGGGAAACGGCTGCCGCCCAAAGCAGCAGGGTGAAGAAGAATAAATGGAGGATACGTTTCATCGGTGTTGCTGTTTGGGATGTTCGCCGAATATGCGTTTGAACGTAAGGTCGTTCCTGGGGTCAAGATAGCGTGCCATATTCGTTATTGTTGTTTTAACGGACGTCGAGGGTAAACATTCCGCCGTATACCAGGCCGGAGATGCGGGCCAGCGTGAGGCCGTCTTTCTCTACCCAGGCTTCTGCGGGGGGCGCCTGCTCGAGGGATAAGAGCACGCTGTTTGCGGGGGCGCTTGCGGTGAAGCCGTTGGGCGTTTCGCTTGCGGCAGGAGGTTCTTCGCCCGCGGGAGTTACTCCTGTGAGGAAACCGTCAATGGTGAAGGCGGCTTCCTGCGGCTCTACCCCTGCGGCGGCAGACCGGAGCCACAGGATGCCTCCCTGGGCGGCGGGGTAGAGGGCCTGGGCAAAGGCGGCAGCGTCTGACATTACGATAGACATCTGTATGCCGTTGATATTTATTTCCTGCGAGGCTGTCTGTAGCACGGGCGCGGGCGGTTCGGGGGGAGCGGGGGGTGCAGGAGGCGTGGTTCCTCCTCCGCCTTCCTTGCCTGATACGGCTCCGGGACTGCGGCGGGCGTAGGTATGTTCGTATTGGAGGATAATCCCGTTGATACCTTCTATCACTTCGCCCAGCGTGGCGGCTTTAGCGGTTTGCCCGGAAACCACGGCCATGGTGCGGGCGCTGTCGAGCGTTTGGGCAAAAGCGTCGAAAGCCTTGTCTACCAGCGGGCGTATCTCTCTCATATTGCCCTGCTCGGCCAGGCTTTCCTGCTCTTTGGCGCGTTCCAGGTAAAGCTCCTGGAAGGCTTCGTTCGTCTCTTCCAGCCTGTCTATATGCGTGCCCAGGCCGAGGGTTGCCACGGCGGGAGCGTTGGCGGGCAGCCTCAGGTCTTGCACCAGGTTAATGGCCAGGGCGCTGGCCTCGTTCATGGCTACCGAGGGGAGTTTTACGTAATTGCCAAGCACGAAGGCCAGCTTTTCCGAGGCAGCTTTCACGGTTGGGCTTGCATCATAAGAGGCAGCCTCCACCGTCCGTTTGATCAGCATAAACGCGCTATGCATTTCTTCGCAGGCAGAGCGGATAGAACCGGTCTCCTCCTGTTTGGGATTGCGCTTGAAAATCTCGTCTTCCTTCTCAAACAACACATGGAAGGCATCCCACACAACAGTCAATTCTGCCAACAACGCCCGGTAAGGCGTATACAACCTGACTACATACCCATAAAAACCAAAATGCTCGGCATTGCGCAAACCGTGGACAAGCTTTAAAAATTTTCTAAGAGAACTCATACTGCTTACTTTTTTTATTCAATAATAAATGAGCTATAAATATACGACACTTTTAATTAAAAACAGACAAATTATATCATAAAAATTGTGCGGAAACCTCCAACGGGCAGTCTCTGGAGCTTGCACACAAGGGGGAAACCCCCGCCGGGCAGTCATTCAGTCTTCCCCCGATAAAATTCTTTCTGTTTTTTAACAGAATATAAGGTTAAACAAGCATAATTTATCCCGGTTTGCTTAAATTTTAAACAAAAAATAATAGTATATTTGTGAAATATATAATTTTTCAAATTATACCCATTAATTTAATCTTTATGATAATGAAAAGGACAGCAATTTTCGCTTTCAGCTTATTGACTTTGCTCTTTGCTTCGTGCAGCGCGGATATGGACGAGACGCCGGACGAAGATATAGAAATAGCAGGAGCCATCATAGATGTGGGATGTACTGTGGCGCTCGTTGACCGGGACTTGCAAGACCGCCTGAACCCCGAATCTCCGGCTTATTTCGGCAACGAATACGCCGGGGGGATAGAAGTACTGTATCCATATAAGGGCAGGAAAATCAGGTATCCCGATTTACTGCGCTATACGGCAGACTGGGTGACGCTTGAGAACTATACGACCATTCAGCCTCCTTTCCGCGAGACCGCCGACGGAGCTATCAGGCAGAATCCGTTTGACTACTACTACCTGTCGGTCTCACTTTTCTTTACAGAGTTCTCCGAAGACGGGTTTGCACGTGTTTATATACAGTATCCCGATGGCAGCGAAGACGAGGTGAAGATTAAGGTTTACCGGAATGAAAGAGGGAATATACAGCTCAACGACAAAATCTGGTTCAACGGCGAGTTGGTTTACGAAATGCGAACGAAGGATGGAAAATCCGACCCGGACTATTACAACCCTGCGTTTTATCCCGTACTGGAGCCTGTGCTCGACGACGAGGGCAAGCAAATCGGCGAACACGTGCGTCCCCTGGCTACGGATTTGATCGTGGTTGTCAAATAGCCTTCCCCGCCTTTCGCGGGCGTTTACAGGGAGGCCCTAAAACGCATACCCAAGCATTAACGTACAGGTAAAAACAGAGCTGCGGAACGTATCCCCCCCGCCGAGCGACCGGGCAAAGCGGTTGAAGTTGTGTATATACCCGGCATTGATCCCCGCATGCCACCGGCCCGTAAGGCAGCCGTTGATCCCCACTTCGGCTTTCAGCCCGTACAGGAGCCGGGCCACGTCGTACCCCGTCAGCATGCGCTTGAATTTGCCGTTGCTTACCCGCAGGCTGAGCGACGGGCCGAGGCCAAGGTAGAGGGCCTGGAGCGTACGCGACGATTTGACACGGAAGGTGGTATTGAGCTGTACGAAGTTGCTTTTTTCCCTTACCTTGGTTTCCACTCCCGGCAGCATACCGGCGTCGGACGCATACCAGACTTTCTCCATGCCGCCTATCCCCATAAAAGACACATCGGAAGAAAGCCCCCAATAGCGGCCGTTCAGATAGTCTGCCCCCAGTGAAAACGTATAGGGCGTAATAACATCTCCAAAGATGCCGTCGCGGCCTTTTAAGGAAGAAATCCCCACGCCGTTGTTCACCCGTATCATCACCTGCGACGAAAGCGCCTGCGACGAAAGCGCCTGCGCGAAGCCGCCGCTGATAGCCAGTAAAATCACATATATCCTTTTCATAACCCAGTGTATAATTAGTTAAAGTGTAAATAACGCACCCGGTCAACCGTTTATTGTACGGGGCTTGCGACTGTTGAATAATGTTCTGAAATTTATATTTAACAAAAACAGGAGAAGCTATAAGCAACTTCTCCCATCGTTAATTTAAAGATTTATAATACTATAATTCCAAGTTAAATTAGAATGTGATGTTGGACAATATCGAAAATAAGATTTCCCCGACATGTCATATTTTAAACAAATTGTCAATGTAAACATTGTAACTTTATTACCAGAAGTGGATGAAGCGTATCCTTTTTTGATACCATTTCCAGTTCCTACAGGTATATATCCGCATTTGGGAGAATCTTTTGCTACGAAATAACCATTTGTGGGGATTGTTATAGTTTTATACACATTATAATAATCGACTATCCAAACTTGATATGGAAGAACTCCCATATCAGCAGCCAATGCACCGGCGAAAGCACATTTATAATTCTCTTTGAGAACTGTAATATAATTGTATCCGGTAGTCACGTAATCATTAACTGCTGCCTTTGTTTGGATGGTTTCTTCCGTACTAAGAATTAGATTCGTATCTCTTTCAATCTTAAAAAAATCTTCTAAATCTTTCCATTCATTAAACACCATTACACCTGTTGTATCAGTTAGAAAAGATACATCTTCATTCCAAATAGATTCTTGTTGAAGATCAGACTCTTTTGTACAGGAACCCAATAAAAACACACTAATAAAAATCAATAAATACTTTTCCATATATAAAATTATTTTTGTTAATATTCTGCAAATATAATATCTACTAACCGATTTCACGCCATTATCATTGAATATTATTTTTTTGCAACTCTGTATCTCGCTAAATATTAGTTAATTTAAAAAATAATAGAGTTAATGTAAATTAGATTTTTCATATTACGCGTGCGTGCGTATCTTTGTAAGATGAAATATAACGATTATCAAAATAACGAAAAGAGCCTTCGGTCTTTGACGGGCTTTA
>JAIRKZ010000122.1 GCA_031259845.1 Tannerellaceae bacterium
TTATCTTTAGTAAACAGACCGGCCTTTGCAGCAATTTCATCATCAAACATATTATCAGAAAAGTTATATATGGGTTCCATTGCAAAGGTAAGAAAAATAAACGCTTCCGTAATAATTTCAAAAACTATGCTTTACCAGCATAATCACCGGATTGGATTCTTCATCCAATTTAGCCGCAATCTCTTTCAGTTTGCCTTTCAGTTCTCCTCTCCCGTAAGCCTCTACAAGTTCGTGGGCTTGTAATGACCGTCCGATTGCAAATTCGTGATCTAAAGGTCGTCTCGACGTCATATCCACTTCTCTTTTGCAGGTATAATCACCATTGTATATTTTAGGTATGAATAAAGAACTTTCTAGCTTATCGTACATCAATTCGGAAGAAGGAAACCCTCTCCCTATGGCAAAGTTAAATTCTGCTTTCAGGACGCTCATGAAATAATAACGGTCGGTAAAAACGCTTGGTATAAGAAATACTTCAGGAGAATCCATGGCATGTATGGAGGGGGTTCTTACAATAATGGGGATTGTCATATTAGCATCCGGCAAATAGTGGTACACGGTATCGGATGATGTATCCATAAGTACCCAGTTGACATGATCTGGAATTATTTGGTATACAACAGTCGGTACCGCTACTACCCAAGCCTCTCCCTCTCTTGCAACCGGTCTTTTAATCTCATTAAAAGGAATTGATATTTTCCGGGTGATACTTCCATCCTGCCTGGAAAAGATTAAATAATATGGATGTATGATGTTTGACGGGTTTTCCAGACTATTATCTGGTACATAAGAAATCAAATTTTCCCGGTCGTAATTAAATGTATTTATATGATAATCTGCATCTGCGGCTTTGAAACTCCTTTTAAAATTTCCGTATAGATCATATACTGAGATTTTACTTCCGGCGTAGGCTATAACAAACATTTCATTGTTTGCTTCATCCAGAACAATCTCAGTAACACCTGCATATTCTTCGCCGCCTTGCCCTTTCCTGTTTATCTTCCTCAAGCCTTTGCCGGTTTTTCTGTCAAAAACAAACAAATCCCCATCGTTCACCCAGTTTGTTATTAATATAACTTCTGCACCAATGGCCATTACTTTACCCTGGGTAACAAACTCATCATTTGCTTCCAACGGGATGTATTCCACATCCATGAAATCCTGTAATATCAGTTCCTTTTCAGGATAATTCTTTGTTACATCAACTATGATAAGCTCATTTGTTGATTGTTTATTCCCTCCGCATCCTGCCATCATTATAAACAGGATCATTACAGAAAGTGCAGTTGCTCTTTTCATATTTAATTCAAATTTTCAATTATAAGAAATACAACTTATGGGTAAAGATAGTCAAAAAAACATTTAGTCGGTCAACCGGATGAAGGGAGCGCCGTTTTACAATATGCTACCGTTAAGGCTTACCCGCTGACAGATGTTAAGAAATTTGCGTTTTCAGCTAACGGGCATTTTGTACGGACAGGGGGAATCAGAGGGCGATTTCGATTGTTTTCGTAATCAAATGAGTCTGTATCGACTGTTTTTGCGGGAGGGTTCCGGGAAAACATAACGGAGTCTTCAGGAAAGGATTACGATGCTTTTGCAAAAGCATTTCGATGTCTTTACAAAAGCATTGTAATGACCTGACGAAGACATCCCAATGAAAAGCCGGAAGGACCGGAAAGGACCGGAAAAGTGGCTTCCGGAGGACCGGAATGGCGCTGAAACGACTGTTTTTAGTCGCTGTTTTTATTGAGCAAACAGATAGCAAACGGCTGCTTTTTGCTCTGTTTTATATCTGTACAGGATTAATTGGCGCGCATATAGTCAATGACTCCTTTCTTTTTGTATTATTTTATCAAAAGGCAAGTACCAAATGCAGCGTGTTTTTAGAGGTTATCCCGGATTGGAGTACAAATAAACGAAACAGGGAGGGGGTAAAATAACAAAACGACAAATTTGCTTCCCGCCTAAATCAGGCGGGTGGGTTTTGGGGTTTCGTATTCTTAAATAATCATTATCTTTGCAAGATTCTGACTAATAACGTTACATATTTTAATTTGAAAAATGGAATACAATTTCAGGGAAATAAATTCTTTCTTATTATCATAAAAATAATATTATGCTACAAACTGTAGATTTTACTCTGGAACAATTTATAACTCATCATCTTGTACTAAAGACAGTAGGTGTTCAAGATTACAGCCTTTTTAATGGAAAATTAGGAATATCAATAGCTTTTTTTGAATATGGAAAATACTTAAAAAATCAACTTTATCTGGACTTTGCTGATGAATTAATTGACGACTTTCTGTCCAAAATTAATAACAGAATGTCCTATGGATTGTCAACTGGATTAAGTGGGATCGGATGGGGAATTGAATATATGATACAAAAAGGGTTTGTGAAATGTGATAGCAATCAGGTATGTGAAGATATAGATAATATGGTAATGTGTACAGATATAAAAAGAATAAAAGACTGGTCTCTGGAGACAGGAATAGAGGGTATATTGCATTACCTACTTGCAAGAATAACAGGATCTCACAGACAAAATAATCCGATTCCCTTTGATTCTCTTTATTTGGAAAATATTTATGAAAAACTTCTTTCCATTCCTGTAACCGAAATATCGGAATAATCTCAAAATATATGAAAATAATTTAGCTAATGCAATAATAGAACTGCTCACATCGGAGGATGTATGTAAAAAGTTAAGTTATAATGCGCGGAAAAAATATGAGTCACATTATAATATTACAAATATGCAAAATAATTATCGTATACTGTTGGACTCTTTAAATAAAATATGAATCTATCAAAAACTCGTCTTATATTCTCTATCATATTTGTTTTCTATGCTTTATCAACATAATAACCGGATTGGATTCTTCATTCAGTCCAGCCGCAATTTCTTTCAGGTCTCCTTTCAACTCTCCCTTTTCGTAAGCCTCAACAAGGTCTGGAGCTTCTAAAGATTGCCAAGTAGCGATTTCGTGATTAGCAGGTTCCGAATTTAAAGATACTGACCTCTTGCTTGAAAAATCGTCATTGTACACAGTATATTTGAATATCGCGTTCTCCTGCTTGTCATACACTAAATCAGTCGTTGGAAATCCTTTCATTCTCACAAGGTCAAATTCTTTCTTCATGGTTTGCATGAAATAATAGCGATCGGTAAGAACGCCCGGAAAAAGAAATACTTCAGGATTCATGGAGTGTATGGAGGGGGTTCTTACAATAAAAGGGCTTATGTTACCATCCGGCAAATAGATATACACAGTATCGGATGATGTATTCATAAGTACCCAATTAGCACGATAAGGAATTGTTAGATAAAAGCCAGGCGTTACGTGTAAATCCTCCGCTATCAAAATCGGTGTTTTAATTTCCTGGAAAGGAACTTTAATTTTCCGGGTGATACTCCCATCGTGTTTAGAAATAACTAAATGACATGATTCTTCGGTATCTATCGGTAAATAGGTCTTATAACAAATCAAATTGTCCCGGTCATAATTGAACGTAAAGTTGTAATAACAGGTATCTGTAAATTTGAAACTTCTTTTAAAGTTTCCATATAAGTCATATACCAATATTTTTCTCGCAGAATAGTTTTCGACAAACATTTCATTATTCTCCTCATCCAAGGTAATTTCTGAAATTTGTGAATATTCCTTATCGCCCTGTCCAAAACGGTTTATCTTCCTTAAGCCTCTGCCTGTCCTGTCAAAAACAAAAATATCGCCATTGGTTCCGCTATTGGTTACCAAAATGATCTCTTTCCCGATGGCTTTCACAGAACCTTGAGTAATAAATTCATCTGTGTTTCCAAAGCAACATATTCTATCTCCATAAAATCCTGAAGGATTAGTTCTTTTTCCGGATAACTTGCATCAACGTCCACTGTGATAAAATCATCTGTTGACCGTTTGTTTCCTCCTACGCATCCAGTCAATACGGCTAATAGAATGAATACTGAAATTGATTCTGCTCTTTTCATATTTAATTCAAATTTTCAATTATTGTTGTAATTTATCAGATAATCTTTTTTTATTACTTCACATGGCAAAGATTGGAACGACCAATGAGTATTTCATAATCGGATGGAGGCGGACAAAGCCATTGATAAATACAATCATTACATGGTGCTTGATTGCGGATGCGAAACCAAGATGTACCTTTTTCTATTTCTGTGTATACTATTTCATTAATACTATGCGTATATATATTACCCAATACCGAATGGTTTACGTTGGCATACGCATCGCCGTTAGGCATAAGGACGATTCGCGCTTGGATAGGAATCACCATAGCATAAAGTACAAGCACCAGAACCACCCACTAAAGCATTCATTTCACCTTTTTTCAATTCAAATTCATCCTTACTAAGTTGATTCAATTTAAGTCGGCCTAATGTTTTTGTCTTTTTTTCCATCTTTTTAAGTGTTAAATTCAACAATAAAATTAAAAGTGTCTCAAACTTAAAACTTTTTTTGAATAATTACGTCTTATCTCAGAAAAAAACACTTAATAAATACTAATTGTTATATATGGAATTTGTAAGAGTCATAAATTTTACGGCACTACTTTCAAAAGATCACCCAACGGTCCGTTACATATATGAGTAATAGCAAAATGACAAAAGAATCAACAGGGAAATTAAAAGATGTGGAAATGAATCGAATCCTCAGAGAATCTGAATGAGAGTTATCAATAATAAATCATTACCTTTGTCAATTCTAACAAACTACGTTACATATATTAATTTGAGAAATGGAATACAATTTCAGGGAAATAGAAAAGAAGTGGCAGGAATACTGGAATGCCCATAAGGTTTATCAGGTAAAAGAAGATGAAAGTAAACCTAAATACTATGTGTTAGATATGTTCCCCTATCCATCCGGGGCAGGGCTGCATGTAGGACATCCACTCGGTTATATTGCATCTGATATTTATTCACGCTATAAAAGGTTATGCGGTTTCAATGTATTGCATCCGATGGGGTATGATGCTTACGGGCTTCCGGCAGAGCAATATGCCATTCAGACCGGGCAGCATCCGTATATTACCACCAAAAAGAATATCGAACGATACCGGGAGCAATTAGACAAGATAGGTTTTTCGTTCGACTGGAGCCGCGAAGTACAAACCTGCGACCCGGACTATTATCATTGGACACAATGGGCGTTTATTAAAATGTTCAACAGTTATTACTGCTATGACATGCAACAGGCGCGCCCGATTGAGGAATTAATAGCAGCCTTTGAACAGGCAGGCGCCGCGCCGCTGCATGTAGCCTGCGGCGAAGAATATACATTTACGGCCGGCGAATGGAAAGATAAAAGCGAACGCGAAAAGCAGGAAATATTAATGAACTACCGCATCGCTTATTTAGGCGATACGATGGTAAACTGGTGTCCGTCTTTAGGAACGGTGCTGGCCAATGATGAAGTAATCAACGGGCTTTCCCAGCGGGGAGGATATCCCGTGGAGCAAAAAATGATGCGCCAATGGTGCCTGCGCGTTTCGGCGTATGCCGGGCGTTTATTGGATGGCCTGGATACGATAGACTGGACAGAATCGCTCAAAGAAACGCAGCGCAATTGGATTGGCCGCAGCGAAGGGGCCGAAATGCAATTTGAAGTAAAAGATTCTCCTGTAAAATTCACTATTTTTACCACGCGCGCCGATACGATTTTTGGCGTCACCTTTATGGTATTAGCGCCGGAAAGCGAATTAGTGGAAGCGCTTACTGCAAAAGAACAACACTGCGAAGTAAAAAAATACATCGAAGCAACCAAAAAGAAAACAGAACGCGAACGTATGGCCGATAAAAAAGTAACGGGTGTGTTTACAGGTTCGTATGCGATTAATCCCGTAACGGGCGAAGCAATACCCGTATGGATTAGCGATTATGTATTGGCGGGCTATGGCACCGGCGCTATTATGGCCGTACCGGGACATGACAGCCGCGACTATGCTTTTGCCAAACACTTCAACCTGCCCATTATCCCCCTGATTGAAGGGTGTGATATATCCGAAGAAAGCTTTGACGCCAAGGAAGGTAAAATGATAAACTCACCTCAAAAAGGAAAGGAAACGGAGGGCGGTTTGGTATTAAACGGTTTGGAAGTGCCCGAAGCCATTGCTAAAACCAAACAATATATTGAAGAAAACAAATTGGGCAAGGTAAAAACCAATTACCGCCTGCGCGACGCTACTTTCAGCCGTCAACGGTACTGGGGCGAACCATTTCCTGTTTACTATGATGCCAACGGAATGCCACAACCTGTCTCGATGGATAAATTGCCGCTGGAATTGCCGGAGGTAGACAAATTCCTCCCCACCGAAACAGGCGAACCTCCCTTAGGGCGCGCCGGCAAATGGGCGTGGGACAGCGCAAACGGAAAAGTAACGGAAACATCCCTGATAGACAATCAAACCATCTTCGCCCTCGAACTGAACACAATGCCCGGATTTGCAGGTTCGTCGGCTTATTATATCCGCTACGAAGACCCACATAACGATAAGGCTTTAGCAGATAAAAAAACAAATGCTTACTGGGGAAACGTAGATTTATATTTAGGCGGAACCGAACATGCTACCGGACACTTAATATACAGCCGCTTCTGGAACAAATTCCTTTATGACCTGGGCGTAGTAAAGGATGAAGAACCTTTCCGGAAACTGATTAACCAGGGAATGATTCAGGGACGGTCTAACTTTGTGTATCGCATAAACGGTACGAATACATTTGTATCCCTTAATCTGAAACATCCGTATGACGTTACCCCCCTGCACGTAGACGTCAACATCGTAAGTAATGATATACTGGACATGGAAGCCTTCCGTAACTGGAACCCGGAATATAAAACCGCCGAGTTTATAACGGAAGACGGTAAATATATTTGCGGATGGGCCGTGGAAAAAATGTCTAAATCCATGTTCAATGTGGTAAACCCGGATGTGATTGTTGAAAAATACGGAGCGGATACATTACGCCTTTATGAAATGTTTTTAGGCCCTTTGGAACAATCCAAACCCTGGGATACGAATGGTATAGACGGCGTTCACCGTTTCCTTAAAAAATTAGTTGCCCTATTTTCCGGCAATACGGATTCATTTACCATATCAGATGATAAACCAACAGTTGCCGAATTAAAGTCGCTCCATAAATTGATAAAAAAGGTATCGTTCGATATTGAACATTTTTCTTTCAATACATCAGTAAGCGCCTTTATGATTTGTATCAATGAACTGACGGCGTTAAAGTGTAATAAGCGGGAAATAGTAGAAACATTAGTAATCGTTCTCTCGCCGTTTGCCCCGCATATAGCGGAAGAATTATGGCACAGGTTAGGCAATCAGACAACGATTGTAGAGGCGCAATGGCCTTCATGGAATGAAGAATATCTGAAAGAAGACGTCGTTACATACGCCGTTTCGTTCAACGGAAAAGCTCGTTTCAATATGGAACTACCGGCCGGAACGCTCCGTGAAGATGCTGAAAAAGCAGCCTTAACACACCAGAGCGCCGCCAAGTGGCTGGAAGGTAAGGTTCCAAAAAAAATAATCGTTGTACCAAATAAAATTGTAAATATCGTAATTTAATGAAGAAACATATCCGAAACGTTTTTTATTCCGTTCAAGACTATCTTATCATTTTCATTGGAACCGTACTTTATGGGTTCGGTTTCAATGGATTCATACTTTCAAATGAAATTATAACCGGTGGGGTGAGCGGTATCAGCGCGCTTATCTTCTTTGCAACCTCCATTCCGGTTTCCGTTTCTTACCTGGTTATTAATATTGTCTTATTGGCCATTGCCTTTAAAATATTAGGATTCAAATTCCTGGTAAAAACAATCTTCGGGGTTATTTCCTTATCTCTTTCCTTATCTCTTTTCGAATGGTTATTAGGCGGTGTTCCCATAATTAAAGACCAACCTTTTATGTCTATCATCCTTGGCGGCGGGATATGCGGCACGGGATTGGGAATCATATTCTCGGCAAACGGCAGCACCGGCGGAACAGACATCATCGCCGCTATCATCAATAAATACAAGAATATTTCCATAGGGGCAGGACTACTCTTTTTCGATTTCATTATTATAAGTTCTTCCTATTTACTTTTTGAAGATGTGAATAAGATCATTTTTGCTTTCGTTGAGATGGGCGTAAGTAATTATATGCTCGACCGTATCATCAACGCCAACCGGCAGTCTGTTCAATTCCTTATCTTTTCACAAAAGTACGACGAGATAAGCGAACGTATTATCAAAGATTTAGGAAGAGGCTGCACGTTGCTCAATGGGGTAGGAGGGTACTCCAATAAACCTACCAAAGTAATTGTTTTATTAGCCAAAAAATCAGAATCCGTCACCATTTTCAGGTTAATAAAAGAAATAGACAGTCAGGCCTTCATTTCTCAAAGCATCGTAAGGGGCGTATATGGAGAAGGGTTCGACCAGATCAAAACCTGATTGCAGTTCTTACGGCCGTTCAATCGTTTCTTTATAACTTTAATTCTACATTCACTTCCGTACCTTTTCCCGGCTCGGAATAAATTTCCATCCGGCCGTCAAAGGCTGCGAGACGGGTATACAGGTTTTTTATTCCCATTCCCTGTGAAACGGTTTGCGGGTCAAAGCCTTCGCCGTTGTCTACCACCGAAAGGTAAACCGTTTCTTCATCTACATTGAGATGGACTTCTATGCGGGATGCTCCGGAATGTTTCAGCGCGTTATTCATCAATTCGTAGGCGCAACGGTAAAGAACTAATTCCTTCTCCGGGTCAATCCGGTGGTATGGTTTTGTAAAATGAAACTCCGCTTTGGGGATGGAACGGCAGAAATCATCTAATGCGGCAAACAATCCCTCTTCCATCAAAACGGCAGGCATTATATGGTGGGCTACCCGCCTCAGTTCTACAATAGATTTGTCAAGACCATCCAAAACCTTGTTAAAATATTCCGCTTCCTTGTTTTCTATAACGGAATACGACTTTATGACATTCATATTATTCTTTACTACAGACAGCATGGCGCCCACGCCGTCATGTAAATCGCGGGCAATAATTTCCCGCTCTGCTTTTTCAGCATCCAAAGCCGAACGGGCGGCAACGAGTTCCTTCTCCTGTTCCAATTGCTTTATTTGCTGTTCCGCCATTTTCCGCTTTGAGCGATGGCGATAGAATAAAAAACCAATCACTGATAATAACGCAATCACGATAGCCGCGCCAAGCCCTGCGTACAAGGTTCGTTCTCTCTCCAGCGTAGCAATACGCATTTCTTTCTTTTCAGATTCATATCTGGCTTCCATCTCAACCGTTTTTTCACGGTAGCTTTCAGCCGTATATTTATTGGTAAGTTCCTCGTATTTGTTCAAAAAGATTGCGGCTTTTTCTTCGTTTCCCAAATAAATGTTAGCTAAAGAAATATTACGCGCCAAATCCAGCGCTTCCACCAAATTGGTAGAATCCATCGCCCACGCCTGAAGGGAAACGTTTTCGCACTCCTTATAGTCTCCCATTCTGTAATAAATCGTACTCATCATGGTTAATGCGGAATAAATATAAGAGGTTGATCCCTGCTCGCAGGCTATACGGTAACATTCTCTGGCGTATAGCAATGCTTTTTCATAGTTTTGCAACTCATCCGAAAGGTAGGCGTAAGCCAGCGCCTGATTGCCTAAGTTCTCCAATACTTTATTGTCAGACGCACGGGCATATTCTACCGTTTTCAACTCATATTCCACTGATTTATTCATATCGGGTTCCAAAGCGCCAAGTTCAAAATAAGTCAACCCTTTCAGAAAATTATTAGTTGATTCGTCTACCCTGTCTTTTGCTTTGTTTACATATCTTACGGCCATTTCCTCATTCCCGGTTCTCCGGTAGGCGCTACCTATACCCGTCAGTGTTTCTATCACCTTATCGTTATCATTCAGTTCTTCATATACAGGTAATGCTTTCAGCATATATGCTATCAAAGGTTCCATATCAGACCGGCTGCCGTACATATAGCCTGTCGCCAGGTAAGTATCCGCCTCCCGGCTTCTGTCCTTGAGCTTTACCGCCAGTTCAAGCGCTTTGTCGAGGTAGAAAGAAGACGTATCATATTCTTGCTTTTGAAAGTACGCAATACCTGCATAACGATAGAAAGTAGCGAGCATTGCCTCGTCCTTTTCTTCCCGGGCAAGCAATATACCTTTGCCGGAATATATATGCAAACTGTCAATATTTACGCCCTTATATACGGCGCACATCCGCTCCAGCGAGTCAAGGGTTATTTGTGCCGGAAGAGCGGGCAATGGCAATACAAAAAGTAACAGGCATACTATTTTTTTCATGATATGGATAATTTAAGTACGTTTATCATAGATATTATGTTTCTCCCTTTACAAAGATAGGTGTAATATAAAATACATTTATCCCTATAATGAGGGATAAATACACAAAATCTGCCACGTAATTTTGTAGATATAATTTCCTAAATTACAAACGATATGAAAACACGAGAATTTAAACCCCGGACAAGCGGATGTATAATGATGATACTTCTTATGGCGCTTGCACTCGTTTATACAGGATGCAGCAAAGAAGACAATGCGGTCACCTATACCGTCACGTTCGATACCGACGGCGGCAGTCCTGTTCCTTCCGCTCAAAGCGTAAAGGCAGGCGAAATGGCTACCGCACCTGCCGTAAACCCTTCCAAAGCAGATTATATATTTATGTTTTGGCGCTTGACAGGCACATCTACCGCTTATAATTTCCAAACGCCCGTAAACAGCAATATCACCCTGCAAGCCCAATGGGAAGAAGAATCTAAAGTGGAATACTGGCAGGTTTCGTGGAACCTGAACGGCGGCGCATGGCCTTCAGGCGACAATCATGCCACGCAGGTAGTAAAAGGCGGAACGCTGGCCGAACCTGCCGCCCCTGTAAAAGCCGGCGCTACGTTCGACGGCTGGTATAAAGAAGCCGCCCTGACAAACAAAATAAATTTCCCCTACGACGTAAGCAGCATAACGGCAAACTTTACGCTCTATGCCAAATGGACTACCGGAGGAGGGGAACCCGCAGACAACAGTGCACAAATGGTTTCATCAGGAAGAGACAGCTACTTTGTATTGAAAGCAGACGGTAGCCTTTACGCACAGGGCCGCAATAATTACGGGAAACTTGGCGTAGGAAGTCAGGACGATGTGGAAAACCTTATCCAGGTTGCTTCCGGAGTAGCATCCGTAAGCAGTGGGAGAAACACAACCTTTATTATTAAAACCGACGGAAGCCTGCTGGGAAGCGGCCTTAATTCGGAGGGTGAACTTGGCTTGGGAAATACTTCCAACCATTACGAAAACTTTACCCCAATATCCGTCAGTAATGTAAAAGCAATAGCAGCAGGCAACTATCATACACTGCTTTTGAAAAATGACGGCTCGTTGTGGGCAACTGGCGCTTTCGGGTATGGTCAGTTAGGAATTGGAAACAAAACGCCGGAAAACGTATTTATGCCAACTAACCTCACTGCTGATGTGGTTGCTGTTGCGGCAGGAGCGGAATTTAGCCTTGCACTGAAAAAAGACGGTACGGTTTGGGGAGCCGGCTATGGTTATATAGGTACGCTCGGCGAAAATGGGACAGCAGCAGAAAATGTATCGTTCATCCAATTATTTTCAGGGGCTAAAGCCATTGCCGCCGGAAAAGAACATAGCTTCATATTGACAAATGATGGAGCGGTCTACGCCTCCGGGGTTAATACCCTCGGTCAGCTTGGCATAGGCAGCAATGATGAGATCATCACCTCATTTACCCAGGCTGTCGATGCGTCGGGTTCGCCTCTCACGAATGTAACCGCTATCGAAGCGGGAGAGACGTACAGTTTTGCCCTTAAATCCGACGGAACCCTCTGGGGTAGCGGAAACAACAATTATGGTCAGCTTGGCATAGCGGATGAAAAGAATCGTATAAGTTTTACACAATGTATTTCGGGAGTTAAAACACTCAGTGCGGGTCGTTTCCACAGTATTATCGTGAAAAACGACGGAACAGTCCTTACCTATGGTTGTGTCAATCCATACACCAGTCTGAACGGTAGTGGCGCTATTTTAATAAAAGTAAACGATACCCGATATTATCAATATATAAATACAACCACTTTGTATGACCGTAATATGACAGAGCTTTTCTATACGCCGGATGACATTGCCACAGGTAGTTCGGGATTAAGGATAAGCGTCAAGCCGGGAACGTATAATTTATCATTTCATGTCAGTAATATGACAGCCCGGCATGATATAAAAGACGTGGTTGTGGCAGATAACGAAACGGTAACGGTTTTGTATGAATGGGTTACCATGGGATACCGATGGACGATAACGCATACAAAATAAATTACAATCCTTCGCCCCTGTTGTCCCTGACGTCTCAGAGACGATAAGGATAACAGGGGTTGTTGGTACTCCGCAAAATACAGAACAGGAAGAAGGGAATAGAAACATTAAAATAAGATACATCAAACTCGTCCCCGAATATCATATAATGAATATCATTAGATAACGCAATATCTATCCCTACCGACGCTATTAATAAAAAGAGAAACAGCCCCGAAAGGAAAAAACAACTCCGCATCGTTTTCCATCTGAGAGAAGCGAATACGATCAGTACAAACAGAATTATTACTACCCACATATTCCCCTGACGCGTTTGCTGGAGCATCGGATTGTATTCCGGATGATTCAGTATGCCATGCCCTCCAAACAGAAAAGGTATAAAGGGAACTATCGCTCCTGCAACTACTAACAAAGCAAAATATACCTTCTTCTTTGCAGCCAATCGTAAAAAATGAGGAAAAACAAAAAGGAAAAGCGGTATAGCTACCAGCATCTTGGTGCATAGAAATAAACCTGTAACGATTGCCGACATATACAGATGTTTCGACCATAGTTGATAATAAAACATGGAAGATAAAAACATATACGCCAGAAGCATATTGCACAACAAATCGCTTCTGACAGACATTTCCCACCAAAAACCGGGCGAAAGGGCCAACAAAAGTATAAACGCCCCGCCGGCAATCCGTTTTCTGTTGAAATAAAGAAATACGAAAAACACCAGCAAACAAAATAATTGTCCATATCCCGTATCGCCCAATAAATGAAAAGGAAAATGAAACAATTGCCAAACCGGATAGGGAGAAGCATACCCTCCTTTATGCGTAGGCGTACCGTATGGGAAAACGCCGTTCTTCAAATTCTCGCTCCAAAAAGCCAAAGCCGACCAACGGTCTACATCTACCGTATATTTATCTATGCAGCGCATCAATAAAAAAGACAATAACAAAATAAATGCAGCAACAAATATGAAAAAGCAACGGCTCTTTTGCACATCTTTGTATTGGGTAAGTTTAAAAACACCCCATACAAATAACGGATAAGCAATTAACAAATAAAAAAACTTCACCTCGGAGGACGGATTGTATTTAATACAAAAGATAAAGTTTACAAACAGATAAATCCCCCAAGAAAAAAGTTTAATCAGTTTATCTTTGTCAAAGCCTGTAATCAACCTGTTCATAATTTCCACACTACACTGTTTAAATAACCGCAAATATATACAATGTTATCAGCAATTAATGCCAAAACGACAATTTTGCTCCCCGCCTAATTTAGGCAAATGCCAAAACAACAATTTTACTCTCTGCCTAATTTAGGCAAAGCATAAAACAAGGGAATTCAGCGTAAAACTTGGATAAGGAGGGGGATGCGCCCAAGAACGGAGTGTGAAATAAAATCAATCATTTATCGTTATATTTATCTAAACATCATACAATTTGACAGAATGGTTACTAAACTGGTATTTGCTACTAATAATAAACACAAACTGGAAGAAGTGCAGCATATTATATCCGATAAAGTAATACTGCTTTCTTTAGCTGATATTAATTGTTACGATGATATACCTGAGACGGCTGAGACGTTGGAAGGAAACGCTTTATTAAAGGCGCGATACATCAAACGGCAGTATGGATATGATTGCTTTGCCGATGATACAGGCCTTGAGGTAGAAGCGCTGAACAATGAGCCGGGCGTATATTCTGCCCGTTATGCAGGAGAAGGAAACGATGCATCGGCTAATATGAACAGGCTTCTTCGCGAAATGCAGGGAAAGGAAAACAGAAAGGCGCGCTTCCGAACGGTTATAGCGCTTATCTTAAAAGATAAAGAATATTTGTTTGAAGGAATTATCAATGGCTCTGTTATAACAGAAAAGAGGGGAGAAGCCGGCTTTGGTTACGACCCTGTATTTATACCGGACGGCTATATACAAACATTTGCCGAAATGGGTAGCGAACGAAAGAACAGAATAAGCCATCGCGCTTTAGCTGTAAAAGAATTAACAACATTTTTATCTACCAACCTGCATACATCATGAAACGGCTGTTCGTTATATTGATTTGCCTGCACAGTCTGCAACCGGGCTACCTGAAAAGCGCCGGCGCCTGGAAGTCGTACTTATCCTATCATAACACTACGTTGGTGGCAGAGGGAAATAACCATGTATTCGCCGTAGCCAACGGTTCATTATACAGTTATAGTAAAGAGGATAATAGTATTGCCTTTTATGCCAAAGAAACAAATCCTGCCCTGAGCGATAATAATATATTGAATATCCGGTTCAGTCCCAATGAAAATATATTAATAATCACTTACCAGAACGGCAACATAGATTTGCTGGGAGACAACGGAATAACCAATCTTCCGTATCTGATGGAAAACAACAGTATCCAAAACAAGGAGGTAAACTATATTTATACAGATAAAAGTACAGCCTACCTGGCAACCAGGTTCGGCATCGTAGTTATCAACCTTCAACGGAAGGAAATAAAAGAAACGTATCGCCTCAATACACCTGTTTCTTCCGTTGCCATTAAAGACAATTATATATATGCCGCCACCGGAAACAAAGTATTGAAGGCTCTGCTTAATGAAAACCCGATTGACCCGAATAATTGGAAACCCGACGATACCATACAGGCCGAAGACAGCGTCCGGCAATTGGCCGTATTTAAAAATACGCTATGCTTCCTCGTTAAAGGAAAAGGGATTTATTACCAGTCCGGAAATAATACACAAACATTGCTGGCCAACAATTCCCTTACAGGTATGAAGGTAGAAAACGAACGGCTGTTAACACATTCCGCCACCGAATTGTTTATCTATTCTTCCCTTACCGAAAGGGAAAAAGGAACCTTCGGCGATATAAAAGACATGTCTTCTACAAAAAATAACCAGATATATTGGTTGGCCGCCGGCGAAAAAGGTATTACAGGAATAGAAAGAAAGGGCGCCAACCAATATCAAATCATCCTCAGCGATATAAATAATAACAGCCCTGTAAGAAACTATGCCGATTTCCTCACGATACGCAATAACAAACTATACGTGGCCGGAGGAGGCAGATGGACAGACAGGAAACGACAGGCAGGGACTGTGATGATTTATGACACACAGCAACAAGTATGGAACAACATACCTGATATAAGCGGATTCCGGGACGCCACCAGTATAGCTGTGGATAAAAACGATGAAAGTCATTTATTTGTTTCCTCATGGGGAGAAGGCGTATACGAAATAAAAGAAAATAAGCCTGTTAAAATATATAATGAAAAAAACAGCGCCCTGCAGTCGGCGCTTACTACAAGCGGATATACGCGCGTGGAAGGCCTTTGCTTTGATAAAGACGGTAATTTATGGATGACAAACAGCAGCGTGGCGGATGTGATAAAAGTATTAAAACCGGACGGAAGCTGGGTGTCTGTCCATATTCCGGGAGTAGCGAACGCCGCCTTGGCAGACAAAATACTTATCACCGCCAACGGCGATAAGTGGATAAACCTTGTACGTGCCGACAGAAGCGGTATTTTGGTATTTAACGAAAGGAATAGTTTGGATAACAGTTCCGACCACGATTTTTACTATTTCAACTCCTTAAACGACCGGAATGGAAACATAGGGGCTTCCGAATTTTTCTGTATAACAGAAGACAAAAGTAATGCACTGTGGATAGGAACAAACAGGGGGCCTGTTATTCTCTATAACGCATCAAACGCTTTAAAAAATAAAGAACAAACAGGTTTCAACAGAATCATATATGAAGACGAAAACGAAGAAAGCCAATTTTTCTTAAAGGATGAAAGAGTTAAAGCCATAGCCGTAGACGGGGGAAACCGTAAATGGCTGGGAACAGGAAGCGACGGCCTTTACCTCGTAAGCGAAGACGGCAGTAAAGTAATCGAACATTTCAGGGCTGAAAATTCTCCTTTACTATCCAATAACATTGAAAGCCTCGCTATTAACAATAAAACAGGCGAAGTATTTATAGGTACGGACAAAGGATTGATTTCCTATCTGGGAGATGCAACCGAAGGAAGCGAAAGCTACGCCGATGTATATGCTTATCCTAATCCTGTAAGGCCCGGATTTAACCAAAAAGTTATAATAACCGGCCTGATGGAAAATTCAGACGTAAAAATAACAGACGTAAAAGGTAATCTTGTTTACCAGACTAAATCGGTTGGCGGACAGGTAAGCTGGGATTGCCGGAATAAAAACAGTAAGTACGTAGCCTCCGGCGTATATTTGGTTATAGCCGCCACGCCGGAAGGCAAAGAAAGCGTAGTAACAAAAATAGCTGTCGTACAATAAATCATAATCCTAATTGTTTGGATATTTCCAGCATCCTGAGAATAGGTTTTACGGCTTTTACCTGAATCTCTTTATCAATGGATATTTCAGGCGTTTCGTATTTCAGGCAATTATACAGCTTTTCCATTGTATTCAAACGCATAAAACTACATTCGTTGCAAGCGCATGTACTGTCGTTCGGAGGAGCCGGGATAAATTCTTTATCCGGGCTTTTCTTTTTCATTTCATGAATTACGCCGCTTTCCGTTGCTACAATAAATTGTTTTTTATCCAATTGAATAGTATGCCTTAGTAAAGCGGCTGTAGAGCCTACAAAATCGGAAACCTGTATGATGGGTTGTTTACATTCGGGATGCGTAATAATTTCCGCTTCAGGATACTGTTCTTTCAGCGTCAGTATTTTTTCAAGCGAAAACTGTTCATGTACATGGCAGGCGCCGTCCCAGAGTAACATATTCCTGCCGGTTACGCTATTGATATAATTACCTAAATTCCTGTCTGGCCCGAATAAGATGTTGGTATCTTCCGGAAAACTATCCACTATTTGTTTCGCATTGGTAGAGGTTACCACTATATCCGTTACAGCTTTCACGGCGGCGGTGGTATTGACATAGGAAATAACCGTATAACCGGGATGCCGGCGTACAAACTCGGTAAACTTATCCGCCGGGCAGCTATCGGCAAGCGAACAACCGGCATTCAAATCGGGAACCAGCACTTTTTTATCCGGACAAAGTATCTTAGCCGTTTCCCCCATGAAATGAACGCCGCAAAGCACTATTATATCCGCAGCAGTCTCCGCCGCCCACTGTGCCAAAGCCAGACTATCCCCCACAAAGTCGGCTATATCCTGTATATCGCCTGTCTGATAATAATGGGCCAGGATAACCGCATTCTTTTCTTTCCGTAACCTTTTTATCTCTTCCTTCATAACAGAACAAAGTTACAACATTCTTCTTAATATTACGAAACCGCCTGATTTTTAGTTTTCCACATATTATTATAATATTTCTTTTTTATATAAATTAAAAAATAAATTCTTTATGATGATGATAGGCCGTTGAAACGGTTTATAGTTTTATCCGGATATGTTTGTTCATCTCGTTATTAATATAAAGCTAATAGTTATTAATAGGTTATTAACAGTAATATATTTATTAATTATTTGATTGTCTATTATTTATGTTTGTTTTTAATGATATGCTTATAAACCTGAGCGTTGATAAAATTTGATTGTTTACAACTCGTATTCCTGTGAATCGTCTGTATCGAAACAAGATGATAAATAGAGAATAGAAAGTTTTGCAGGCTTATATATTGCTATTATATATAAATAGTTGGATTTTGCAATAGTAAAGTTCTTTTTTATATTTACTATTTATGAAAGTCTTTTAAACGGGGTTTCAACATGAAATAGCTACTTTTGTATCCAAACGTTGAAAAGTAATGCGTAAGTTAAAGATTACAGAATTAAAAAGGCTTACGGCCGAAGCATTTAAAGACAGTAAAAAGATTCCTTTAGTAGTTGTATTAGATCATGTAAGGAGTTTAAACAATGTAGGTTCGGTATTCCGTACGTCAGACGCATTCAGGGTAGAAGCCGTTTATCTTTGTGGAATAACCGCCTGCCCGCCTCATCCGGAAATTCATAAAACGGCTCTCGGAGCGGAAGATACCGTAGATTGGGTATATTATAAAGATACATTGGAAGCGGTTGATAAGTTGAAGAAAGAAGAATATACCTTATGTGCCGTAGAGCAGACCGAAGGAAGTATCCTGTTAGACGGGCTTGTCCTTGAAAAAGGCAGGAAATATGCCGTTATCTTCGGCAATGAAGTAAAAGGCGTTCAACAGGAAGTGGTTAATAACTGTGATATATGTGTTGAAATCCCGCAGTATGGTACGAAACATTCCCTCAATGTATCGGTATCGGCCGGTATTGTTATCTGGGATTTATTTAAGCAACTGTCAGATTAACCCGTTTTCAACAAGCACTACGATACGTTCGGTCATGGCGTCTGCTCCTTTCGGGTCGTATTCGCTTTTCAGACTTACGCCGAACATACCGGCAAATAGATTCCAGAACCCTGCGCGGAAACTTCCCAGATAAGCCTTCAGTATATGATAGCTTGACTGGTTGCATTCCCTGTCTACCAGTTTGATTAATAATTTTCCCTGCGAAAAAGTAAACTTCTTCAGTTCGGGCTTGTATTGTTTAAACAGGTCTTTCTCCATTTGTTTGAGATGCTTTTCCTTTGATTTCTGATCGGGAAGCGTTTCCATATATTCATACGTCTCAATCAACGTATCATAAATCAGCCGGGCGTATGGAAGCGTACGTTTCACATCCCTTATGAGTTTGGCATACTTTTCCTGTTCCTTTTTATTTTTAAAACGAATTTCCGGATATACATACACATCCCTCAGATGTACAACTGCTATTGTATCGCCATTCGTATCTATATAGCCTCTTTGTACATCGGCGGGAATCGTATTCATCTTAATTTGTTGCGCATAACCCTTCAGGCAACCCAACATAAATACAACCAGGAAAATCCATTTTACGTTACCCATAACGTGCAAAAATAGCGGATTTACTATAAGAATAATGTTTTTTTACACTATTTGACTAAAAGACGCTTACGAAAAATAAAATGGTCATAGTTTACGTGATTCCGGATGAACGCTACGCTTGCTCTGCTCCGCCACATTCCCTAAGGGTTCGTCCACGCCTTTTACCCGGTAGTAGCCGTTCTCTATGAACAAGCTGTCGCCAGGCAGGCCGACGCAACGCTTGACAAAATATTTCAGGATATGCATTTCCATCCGTTCCTGCGTATGTGGATAAGGGGCGTT